>NZ_JBIVNJ010000015.1:0-163094 GCF_044753585.1 Streptomyces sp. NPDC088354
TTGATCACGTACTACCCGCACCGCGGAGCGGTCCCCGCAGCGTTGTGGTCATCGCTGATCGAGCAGGCCACCAGCCACGTCGAGATCCTGGTCTATGCCGGGTTGTTCCTCTTCGACAGTCACCCCGACCTGCCCGACCTGCTCGCGCAGAAGGCTGCCGCCGGCGCACAGGTGCGGATACTCCTGGGGGACCCGGACTCAGACGCGGTCCGCCAGCGCGGAGACGAGGAGGGGATCGGCGAGGGCCTCGCGGCGCGAGCCCGGATCACGCGCCGCTACCTCGAACCGACCATGGCCACGCCGGGTGTGGAGGTCAGGTCGCACGACACGATCCTCTACAACTCTATCTACCGCTTCGATGATGACGTCCTCGTCAACCCGCACGTCCTCGGAGCTCCCGCCGGCCAGAACCCGGTCCTGCACTTCCGCTACCTGCCCGGCGCCCGCACCTTCCGGCACTACATGCGCAGCTTCGATTACGCATGGGAGCGCGGCCGGCCGGCGTAGGCAGTTCGTCCACCTGACGCAATGACGACCAATCGCAGGTGAGACCATGACCGCATGCCTCTGCCTTACCCCGACGATCTGGCATCTGTGGTCCTGCGCACTGACTTCAGCAACGACTCAGCCTGGGACGACCTGCGAGAGGCGATCGACGCCGCGGAGGAGGGAGTCGCGACATACGTCGACGACCCGCGCTTCGCTGACGTGAGCATCCAGGCCCTGGTCGATGAGGATGCCGCAGCCGAGGAAGACGACAAGATCACCTATGTCTTCCTCGCGGATGCCGTAACCATGACCGATACGACACAGCCCCTCCTGGCCGTCGACCTTTACGACGAACCAGGCCGGACTTTCCGTGTACCGGTCGAGTGGTACGCCGAAATCTCCGCCAACCTGAGCATCGCCAACATGGACTTCGCCGACTTCGCTGACTCCACGGACGCCACTGACACGTTCCGCGGCTGGTGACAGCGACACCTTGGAACAGCCCAAGCACGCTGGCGGGCGAAAGCGGTAGCAGCACGAGACGACCACCATGCGAGGCTGGAGTCATGGCTCGCATCGACTACTTCAACGACCCGAACGCCCCTAAGGCAAACAGCATCGTTCCCTCAGTCACGGCCGTCGCCCTCAACGAGGTCGGGGAGATCCTGCTCATCCACAAGACCGACAACAACCTGTGGGCACTGCCAGGCGGAGGCATCGACGTCGGGGAATCCGCGCCAGCGGCCGCGGTTCGGGAGACGCAGGAAGAGACCGGGTTCGATATCGAGGTGACCGGCCTGATCGGCATCTACACCAACCCGGCCCACGTCATGGCCTACGACGACGGCGAGGTGCGCCAGCAGTTCTCCATCTGCTTCCACGCCCGCATCACCGGCGGCGAACTTCGTACCAGCAGCGAGAGCAAGGAAGTGGCATTCATCCACCCGAGCAAGCTGGACAAGCTCAACATCCACCCGTCCATGCGGATGCGGATCGACCACGGACTGGCCAGCCGCGCCGAACCCTACATCGGCTGATCTGCGAGACGAGCCTGTGTTCTTTCGACGGCTGCCCGCAGGTACGGGCGCGCGTTGGTGATCGCGGTGTGCACTTCACTGCCCGGCAGGTACCGGACCAGGATCTCGTCCATGCGCTGTTCGAAGCCGAAGGCCTGGCCGGCGGGCCCCGTCGTCATGTCAGCGCAGATGAGTGCATCGAGCAACGGAGAGTCCTCCCGCCCATACACGGCCAGCTCCGCCGACAGTCCCCGTTGCTCCGCTTCGTAAACGGCCCCGGAGTGATGGGCGACCAGACGCACGAGCCGATCGGGTGCGCCCAGAACTTCAAGGTGCCGTGCGCCGTCGATCGGGTGGAAGCCTGTGTCCCGCAGCTGTGGGGCGTAGCCAATGTCGTGCAGCCACGCGGCAGCCACGAGGAGATCACGTTCATCCGCTGGCACAGCCGCGGAGACCTCGCGAGCCCGCGCTGCAACAGCCTGCGTGTGCAGCCATCGGTTCCCAAGCGGCGGCAACAACGACTCGGCCAGTTCGGCCGCTCCCTGGGGCGTATCCAGCGCAGAAGACATGGACCGCACGGTAGCCGAGCACCGCAGGGAGTCGACAGTCTCTCAGCCCCACAAGGATCAAGGTAATGAGTCGACGCCCCGGCGGCGCCGGACCTATCGTGCGCACCATGGCAACGATCTATGTGCTGGACGGAACCCAGATCACGACTCTGGAAGACTTCTGGCGCGTCGTGGGCGAGGCCGTCAACGGCCCCGGAGGCTACTTCGGGCGCAACCTCGATGCTCTCAACGACTGCCTCCGCGGGGGCTTCGGCACACCCGACGACGATGACTTCGAGTTCCACTGGCACGACCATGCAGCCTCGCGGGAGCGCTTGGGCTACACCGAAACGGTCCGGCAGCTCGAGTTCCGACTCGCGCGATGCCACCCCACGAACCGACCCCACGTCGCCCAGGAGCTGGCGGCTGCACGCAACGGCCAGGGCCCGACGGTGTTCGAATGGCTCGTCAAGATCTTCGAGTGCCAAGCCCCAGGCTCCCTGGAACTGCTGTAGCTGCGGCTGTAGCTTCCGCACGAGCTGGACAACCCAAGCGCGGTAAGACTTTCTCTACTTCATCAAGGCGCTCCCGCCGCGCAGAGCGCGGCGGCGCGCGGCCCGGCGCCTCGGGCCGACGCTCCAGTCTTCGCCCCGCTCCGGCCCGGCCGCCGGCCGCCCGCCAGACAGCGAAGGGCTGCTGAGGGAGAAACCCGCTGTGGCTGGGGCGGCCGACTCCACGGCTTTACCCACCTCCCCGGTCCGGGTCCCGCGCCGAGCAAGACCAGGGGGCCACTCGGACACATTGCGGGCAGGGGACAAGCCTGCCCGAGTTTGCCAACCAGCGTACGGCCCCCCGATCATGCCCGGCCCCAGCCCAGGCAGGCCACCGGCCAAAGCCGCTCCGTCAACCTAGGCGGGATCCGGCTCTCATAAGGTTTTGCACCACACGGGGAAGCCCACCCGCCTAGGCTGACACCATCTGCACTGTGATAGGGGGAGCATGACTGAGAACGCCACTGAGTCCAACGCGCCGGGGAGTCTTCGGCATTGGTTCCCGGGACACTATGCCCCCACCCCTGACGAGTTGGCCACTGCTCTACGGGAAGCGACAGTCGTGCTTGACGCAAACGTCTTGCTCGACCTTTATCGCGTCCTACCGGATATTCGATCCGAACAGCTTGACGCTTTCAGAAAGGTAGGAAATCGCCTATGGATTCCACATCGAGTGGGACAAGAATTTCACGAACGCAGATTCAACGCAATTCGGGACCAAGCAACCCTCTTCAAAAACGCACTTGACGACCTTGAGGATCTGCGCAAGCAGGGGAAGTCTTCACTAGAACGACTACGCGACGCTTGCGGAGCACCGAATGATGAATTTTCTGAGACAATAAAGGCTCTCGATCAAACCATCACCGACATCTCTACGAAAGTTCGGAGCCTGCGCGACTCCTCAGACATAAGTGTTGCGAGCGCCCTTCGCGACGACCATATTCTTCGCGCCGTCGATGACATACTAGACGGAAAGGTTGGCCCTCCCCTACACGAACATGGCATGGCGCAGCTCACAAAGGACGCCGAGGTCCGATTCACCGAAAAGATCCCTCCCGGCTACTGCGACGCCCAAAAAGACCCGTCCCGCGCAATTGGCGATCTCGTACTGTGGGAGCAAATCCTCAAGCAGGCAGAGTCGAACCCCCGAACGATAATTTTCATCTCCCGGGAAAACAAGGAAGATTGGGTTAGGCGGGATCGCGAATTCAGGCTGGGCCCCAGGCCTGAACTGGTAGCAGAGATGAGAAAACGCGCAGGAGTAGACTTCTATCTCCTCAGACCGAACGAGTTCCTTTCACTCGCCCAAGAACACCTGGGGGCAAAGGTCAGCAAAGAGACCCTAGAAGCTGTCGCTCAAAGCGCCGGCTCAACCCCTAATTCTGCGTCACATTCTCCTGGCAAGAAGGTCTCCATCGCGCGCGCCAAGTCGCTTGACGAACTACTGGCAAAGGTGCGAAGTGACGACACTGATTCGTCTCACATTTTCGCCGAGGCAAAGGATCTCATCCTGCTTCGCGAAGAGTGCAGGCGTGAAGTGGCGGCAATCGGTCACGAAATTCAGTTCATCAAGAGTAAGCAGAAACAGCTACGCGAGCTGTCGAAGAAGTCTCATCTCGCCGAACAGGCTCGTGGCGAGTTGAGCGAACTTTCGGCAAGCCTTGCTGTGGCACAGGCTAGAGCACGGGAAGAACACAATCGGCTTCATTCGGTAGATACCGATATCGAATACTTCCGCCAAGGCTTGGAAATTCATCTGAATAGTGCGGCCAATCCGTCAAGATCTTGAAGCGTATCGCCGTTAGGCGCAACTTCGAGCTCGCACGGCCAGGACAGCGCCGGCCAGCATCGACAACCAGTGAGGGTACCAACGCTGGTCAGCGGGCGATTCTTGTCCTGAGCCCCAGTTCAGCGAAGTGGTTACACAGTAGACCGGCTGAGTTTCTCTTCTTCAGATTCCTGAGGCCAGTCTTCACGGACCTTCTGGACAATCTCCCGACACTTCGTGATGTTCTTAAAAAGGCTCGTCACATAGCTGCTGGGATGCATGTCGTCGACATGTTTCACGAGAGAGGACAGCGCCTTTTCCGTTAGGGCGGGGACCCTTCTCAGCTCTCCCGACCAGTCATACTCGGAATCTTCGATCCGCTGCAAGTCGAGTTCTCGGAAAACCAAGTGGAGTACGAGGCGATTACCCTGGAGGCAGACCGACCGCGGCCGACCCTCCAGTTTCCTTTTCAGGTCCGACAAGGTGAGATCCACGGAGCGCATTACCTCAACGCATCTCCACAAGCGGTATGGCCCCACAGTCGGATTAAAAAGCGTTCGGTACGGGGTCTTTTCCGTAGACTCCCAAAGACTCCCGACCTTACTTTTCGCAAGGACTGCCAAACTAGGTTCACGATTAGCGCACGCCAGAGCTACGGTGGCATCCACCACGGTACAGCCATTCTCGGGGCTAGGCACTGGCTCCCCCCGTTTGATCGCATAGGTCTTCTTTAGCGAAAGAACCAACTCAGTGCGCAAGCGATCCTGCTGGGGATCCAGAGCCACGAAATCTCGCGTTTCTACGCTATTCTGCGTATTTGTAGCTCGCGTCACTGCCGTTGCAAAGCCATCCGGACAGGCTTCGAGATTAATGAAACGGACCCAGACCAATGCGCCGTCGAGTGAACTCCCACTCCTTTGCCACGCCTTATGAATGCTGGCTACGGTCTGCGCGCCATTGACGACACTAACTCCCGTCAGGGAAAAATCACCAGAGGTCCGCGTTGCCGCGCCACGCGGAGTCTTCTTGATGCTTTCACATAGAGCCGTCACGCCATTATTGAAGTACCAAAAATGGTGAGGCGAATCCAAAATGGTGTTCGCTAGTGCATCATTTACGCTTGTGTTGCCAAGCGCCTTTCGGATGTTCTGCGAAAACAGGCGGTCACCGAAGCGCTCGTACCACTCGGCGACATTCGAAGCCGCCACCACACCGTAATACGCTTCATAGGGCTCGCTTACCGTGCCCCAATTTTCCACCTGCGCGTTAAAGTCAATACGCGAGCCGCCTAGCCCCTCTGCGACAAAGGAGTGAAACTCAGGCAATCCCAGCATCTCTACCGAGACTAACTGCTGAGTCTCGTTCATTTCATCGAGCACGTCCTGAAAAACTGCAGCAGACGGTTTCGCCAACTCCGTTCGCCCGGTCGTGGCGACAACCAGGACGAATGTCACATCCACATCGTCCAGTGCCGCCGTAATCTGGTCTTCGCAAGCCCTTAGTCGAGGCGTAAACCGATCAAACTTTGTGTCGAGGAGATCTTTGAATCCGGCAATGAAGTTGCGCGAGTCGCCCAGGCCAAGGCTGCCATCGCCAGAGCCGTCCCATTTGGACTGCACGAGAATCACTCTATGCTGCGTAGGATCAATCGCGATGGCATCAATTCCATTGTCATGGCTTCCATCCACAACAGTGGCGGCCGCTTCCGCAGCTGAAAGCTCTGTAAACCTCTGAACGGCAAGGGCTGCCAGGGCCCTGCTCAAGAATGCCTTCTCGTGAATAGAAGGGCTAGCCTTCTCGTAATCACTCATATCGATGTGATCCGCAAAGCCCGTGTGCAACGCATCCTTGATATGCCTGACCCATAGCTTCTTCATGCGCCCCCCGCATCAAGATCAGCAGGCCGTACCTGGAAGAGCACCATACCGATCGCGCACGGTGATGCGGAAGAGCCAGGCTGTAGCGACTCCCGTTGTGGCCGTCGAAAGCCATGCGTCTTCGTCTCTCGCGATCCCCCGCATGCCGCGCGGACCTCACTGGCACTACCCCTGGCCCGGAAGCATCCCTGATCCTGGCACTCAGGCGTGGCTTCTGCAGATAGACAGGACTCACCTTGCACCCGGCCGGCTGCCCCACCTCCAAGCAGCCGTAGCCCAAGAAGAGCCGAGGATGTGAGCGTTACTTGGTCGAGCCCTGGTGTGGGCTCGCGAGGGACCGCTGCTCGCTCAAGGGGGCGTGCCACAGTCGTGCCACATCGGGCGGTCAGCCACGGTCAACGGCGGGTCGCCGCGGTCGCAATGGCTGGCTGAGCTGGGGCCTCTTCAAAGCCCTTCTGACCTGCACGCCCTCGATGACCCTGACCACCAGGCTTACAAGGCAGTGGTTCCCAAGTCCTGCTGTGAACCGATGCGCCAGCCAGTAATCTGCAGCCACCAACCGTGGTCAACCCTGGAGGCTCCGTGGACGGTGCTGCCATCATCAGGCCTGAGCGGCTGTGGTCAGCACACGAGGTGTTGATGCGGCCGAGCCCCGTACCGGCGGTGGCAGGCGTCTACGGGTGGCATTTCGAGGAGGCGCCCCACGCAGACCTGACTGCAGGACGTCTGCTCTACGTCGGCATAGCTCCGCGACACATGGCGAACCGAACCAGCACGCAGAATCTGCGCAAACGCGTGCGGTACCACTACCGAGGCAACGCGGCCGGCTCGACCTTGCGGCTTACCCTCGGATGCCTACTCGGTCTAGAACTGCGCCTCGTAGGCAGCGGAACGCGTATGACCTTCGGCAAGGCCGGCGAAACAGCCCTCAGCCAGTGGATGGCAGACAACGCACGGGTGTGCTGGATCGAGCAAAACGAACCGTGGACCATGGAGTCTGAGCTCATCTCTGAACTAGACCTGCCGCTGAACCTCGACCAGAACCGCCACAACGCCTTCCACGATCGTCTCAAGGCACTGCGAGCCCAAGCACGTCAGCGAGCAAGAGAGTTGCCCATCAGTGCATAGG
The DNA here is from genome assembly GCF_044753585.1 of Streptomyces sp. NPDC088354. NCBI lineage: Bacteria > Bacillati > Actinomycetota > Actinomycetes > Kitasatosporales > Streptomycetaceae > Streptomyces > Streptomyces sp. NPDC088354. Next base: position 7,379 of record NZ_JBIVNJ010000015.1, read on the forward strand.
CGTGAGGCTGACATCAACGGCCGCGAACAGTCCCGAACTGGAGAGGCCGCAGCCGGCGCGATCGACTCCTGTAGCTGGTGTCACCAAGGTCACCGGGGAATCCGCTGCCCTGCTTCGGTGAGGACGAGGGTGAGACGACCCAGCCACTCGCCGTCGTCTGGATACTCCCAGTTGTCAGCATCTGCCAGCAAGGCAGGAAGTTCACGTCGCGGGAGGGCAGGACCAGGCTGGAGCCCCGGACTGCCATCGGGAGCGGTCCAGGGAACGAGCCGAGAGACTTCAATCCAGCCTCTGTCGATGAGCGGCAGAAGGACTGCGGCAAGCTCGGCTGGCCCGGCGGAGGCCAACGGTTCTTCCAGGTCTCCCCGAACGCCGGGCAGGATATCGATCTCCGTCGCATTGATCATGAATGCGCGCTCTGCTGACGACAGCTCGTCCGTTGCGGGATAGCTCACCAGGAGATCATCGCAGGGCGGCAGAAGCCGTTCATCCTCTCTGTGTCGAATACATGTCGAGGGCGCTGAACGTTCGCGCTTGGCGTTCGGGGAACACCAGGTCAGAGGCGGTGCGCCGGTGATCCCACCCAGCGTCTTCTAAGCGCTTGGCCGCAGGTTCGAGTCCTGCCGGGGGCACGTCTTGCGCCCCTCCCCCAGGGAGGGGCTTTTTGCCGGCCAGGCGCCTGCCGGCCTCCCTCAGCTGATCACGAGAACGGCCCGGCGCTGTCCGGTCGTCACCGCGTTTTCGCGGGTGGCTCTGCCGCATACGTGTCGAAGTTTTCGCAGCGGTTCAGCGATCTTCGTCCGGATCGGGGAGGGTGTCCCCCGGCCTCGATCCGCCTCTGATGATCTCTGAGCTGGCCGAATACACAACGCGCGCAGGTGGCAGCGACGACGGGGACGCTGTTGCCCGCTCTTTCGGCACCCTCACCGGCGGGATCCCCGCGCTGATCCACGTTGCCGGCCCACATGCCGTGATCACGACGGCAAGTGCCTTACCGCTGGATGAGCCGAGAGCCCCGGCGACCTGAGGGGCCTGACGGACCTCCGAGGGGGTTGCCCGAACTGCGATGAGTTCCAGCGCGGTCCCGGGTCTTCAGGTACGTCCACCTTCCGCGCGCGAATTCGGAGGCACCTTGAAGCTCCTTCTCACGTCAGGCGGCGTCACGAACCCAAGCATCCACGCGGAGCTCGTCAAGCTTCTCGGCAAGCCGATCGCCGAGTGCCACGCCCTCTGCATCCCGACAGCACAATGGGGTCACCCGATGTGCGGGCCGACATCAGTGCGGGGCCTCGTAGCCGCCCAGCCCACGTGGCAACACCTGACCGGCCTGGGCTGGGCATCACTCGGCGTCCTCGAACTCACCGCGCTGCCCACCATCGGCGCGGAACGGTGGGTCCCCTGGGTCCGGGAGGCCGACGTGCTCCTGGTCGACGGCGGCGACGCGACGTACCTGTGCCACTGGATGCGGGAGTCCGGGCTGGCCGATCTGCTGTCCTCGCTGCCCGACACGGTCTGGGTGGGAGTGAGCGCCGGAAGCATGGTGATGACGCCCCGGATCGGAACGTACTTCGTCGAATGGCCGTCCGCGCCGGACGACCGCACTCTGGGAGTCGTCGACTTCTCGATCTTCCCGCACTTGAACGCTTTCCCGACGAACACCCTGGCCGACGCAGAGCGATGGGCCGCCGACATCGGCGTCCCGGCCTACGCCATCGACGAACAGACGGCCATCAAGGTCGTCGACGGGTCCGTCGAGGTCGTCTCCGAAGGGCAATGGACGGCGTTCGGGTCACAACGGCCCGACATTCGTGACGTCGCGTCGTCCCGCCAAGCCCCATGACGCCTCGCTATCTCAACCACCGTGGCGCCCCCGCGGCCACCTCCACGACCGCGTGATACCGCTGCTCGGGGGCTCGTCGCGTCATGAGGCCACGGATGACAGGTCCGGTTGACCAGATCCAGATCAGCCGGGAGCGAGCGGCATGCCGCTCGCTCCCAGAACGTTGGGCCGGGGTACCGGCGTGACCAGCGACGCTCCGGTCTTACCCGAGTGCGGTCGGCGCATAACGGACGGCGGCTTGGCGCCCCCGATCGATCCCGTAAGGCGGTGGTCGCGAGCAGGGGTGGCATCGCGTCGGCGTCGCACCGCCGTGCCGGCGCATCGAGTTCGCCGAGTGGGGTTCCATCCGATATGCGTGGCCCAGCCAGCGTTGCCCGACTGCTCTGACGATTGCCGGGGGCACCGAAACTCACGTGCCCATTTCCGCTGGTCACCGCTGTGCCCCTAAGGCAGTTGAGGCATCAAATACGTGTATTAGGTGATAAGTGGACACACCGCACGCCGCTCGCTAGGGTCAAACTAAAGGCGCCATAAGTGCAGGAGTGGTCCGCACATAGGGGAGTTGGCGTAGCGAGCCGGAACTGACCCGCCTTACGGGTGCATACCGCATCACCGCGTAGATACCGCCCCCCTGAGGCGACCTATGTCATGAGCAGGTCAAGATGTCCAAGGAAGGTCAAACCGAATGACCAGGGACAATCTCGCACGCAAGGCCGTAGTCGCGACGTTCGCAAGCGTTCTCCTCGTCGGTGGGGGCGCGGGCATGGCGTCCGCCTCCGCTCCGGTGACGTCTCAGCCTCGTGTCGCCGACACAGAGTGCTATCGGGCTCCGTGCCACAACGACGGTGACAGTTGGGGCCACGGCCACGACGGTGACGGCTGGGGCCACGGCCACGACGGTTGGGGCCACGACCATGACGGATGGGGCCATGGTCACGACGGCTGGGGTCACGGCCACGACGGATGGGGTCACGGCCACGACGGATGGGGCCACAACCATGACGGATGGGGCCACGGCCACGACGGATGGGGCGGCGACCACGGTGGACACGACGGTGACGGGTGGGGCGGCGACCACGGCGACCACGGCGACGACGACTCGGGCGGCTACGGCGGCACCAACTGAAAGTCGGCGGCAGCGACAAGCACAATGAGGTGGACCGGTTCCCGCGGCACTGACTCTCCCGTCTTCGTTCGAGAGGGGAGAAGCAGCGGAGCAGACGGCCGGTGCGAGGGGAGCCGCAAGTCCATTGCGCACACGGGTGCTTGCGCCATTGCCGTGATCACCCACCGGCCTTGCCCCGCCCGGCACTCGCCGGGCGGGGCACCCGCATGTGAGGGACAAGGTCCGTTCGCATGGCGGGAAGTGACGCCGCGTCGCCCGTCGGACGACGGTCCGCCACCCGGCAACGCCGCAGGTGATGGCATTTAGGGGAGCCCCAGGGAGGCAGGTGTCACCCCCGCTGCCCTGTGCGCCGTGCATGCGCACCACCTTCAACGCCGCCGACGCCGGACCGGCCCGTCATCTGCGAGTGCGGCCGCGACCGCGTCGCACCCGGGCCGCCGCTCGGGCACGGTGTTGCGTCCCGTGGCGACGGGAGGAGCACGGGGAGGGAGGGATCCCGGGGGCGGGGCTGGAGCGAGGCGGGAGCGGGAAGCGCCGGGGACGAGCGGCAGAGGCTCAGGACATGACCACAGCAGACTCCTACGACGCGGTCGTCATCGGCGGCGGCCACAACGGGCTCGTCGCGGCCGCGTACCTGGCGCGCGCGGTGTGGTCGGTGGCCGTGCTGGAGCGCAACGCCGCGGTGGGCGGCGCCGTCGCGAGCGGTGAGACCACGGTGCCACCCGGGTTCACGCACGACCTGTACTCCACCAACCAGAACCTCTTCCTCGGCTCCCTTGCCTACGCCGACTTCGCCCCCGTTCTGGCCCGCCACGGGCTGAGGTTCCGCACCACGGACCGGCCCTACGCCAACGCCTTCCCGGACGGGCTGAGCGTGCGGGTCTGCTCCGACTACGAGCGCACCCTCGGGCAGTTGGCGGCGCACGACGCGGGCGACGCCGAGGGCTTCGCGGGTCCCTACCGGCAGTACCAGCAGTACGCGCCGTACCTGTTCGGCGTGTACGGGAGTCCCGTGCCGTCGGGCGCGGCCGCGCGGCAGGTGCCGGAACTGCTGCGCCACCACGGGGTGCGGCGGAACTCGTCCACACGCTGTTGATGAGCACCCGGGAGCTGGGCGGGACGTGGTTCGTCACCCGGGAGGCGCGGGCCATGGCCGCCTGCTGGGGCATGCACCTGGATTTCGGGCCGGACGTGGCGGGCGGCGCGATGTTCCCGCTGCTGGAGATGTTCGCGGACATGGAGAACGGCATGTCCGTCGTCGAGGGTGGCGCGCAGCGTCTGCCGTCGGCGCTCGCCGCGGTACTGGCCGAGCAGGGTGGCGAGGTCCGCACCGGGGCCGAGGTGGACCGCGTCCTGTGCCGCGCGGCCGGGCCGTCGGTCTGCGCTGCGCCGGCGGCGGCGGCGCGCTGACAGCGCGGCGTGCCGTGGTCGCGGACGTCGGGCCCACGGCCCTGTACGAGCGGCTGCTGGAGTCCGAGCGGCTGCCCGCGCGGGTGCGGCGCGCGGCGTCCCGCTACCGGTACGGCCCCGGCACCATGATGCTGCACCTCGCACTCGACGGGCCGTTGCCCTGGGCCGCGGGTCCCGAGCTGGCCCGATTCGGGCTATGTGCACGTGGCGCCGTACGTCGATGATCTGGCGCGCGCCTACACCGAGTCACTGGCGGGGCTCCTGCCCGCCGATCCGCTGCTGATCGTGGGACAGACCTCCGCGATCGACCCGACCCGGGCCCCGGCGCGGCGCCATGTCGTGTGGATCCAGATCCGCATGGCGCCCTCGGTCATCCGCGGGGACGCGGCAGAGACGATGCCGCAGACCCGCTGGTCCGAAGCCATCCTGCCGATGACCGACCGGGTACTGGCCAAGCTGGAGGCGTACGCGCCCGGCAGCCGGTCGCGGATCGTCGGTGTCGCTGCCTACAGCCCCGACGATCTCGAAGCGGCCGATCCGAACCTCGTCGGCGGAGACAGTGCGAGCGTCAGCCACCACCTCTCCCAGAACTTCGTCTTCCGGCCGATGTGCCGACACAGCGGCTATCGCACGCGGGTCCCCGGGATGTACCTGACCGGCGCCGCGACATGGCCCGGCGCGGGCAACCACGCCACGTCAGGCCGGCTCGCGGCCCGCCAGGTGCTCAACGACGCCCGTCTGCGCGGGCGGTCGTGGGCGGCACGGAAACGACGGCATCCGTAGCGGGAGCCGCCCCCGGGGCGAGCGCCGCCGGCGCGCGGCACTCCATGCCTTCCCGCTGAACGCGCCGTACCGCAACGGTCGTTGAGGGGGGAGGGACTCGCAGCGTCCCCACGGCGGGAGCCGGCGCGGCCCACCCTGGTGCGCGGCGACTCCAGCCGCCTCGCGCCCGCGCGCAGGCGCCCGTCCTCCCGGCGCTGCCCTTAGTGGCCGAAGCCTCCAGCCGGCTCGGGAGCGTCGCGGAATCCTGCACCTGTGGCGCGCTGTCACAGATCGGGGACCTGTCCGGTCGAATCCGTAAATGACACGAAAGCGACATTTCAAACCCGCTCCAGGCACCCCACCCGCCCGAGGAAGAAGCTCGATGACCAGCTCCGACCTGCTGACTCTCAGCGACCGCACGGACACGACCGGGATATCCGACTCGGCCATCGCGATGCTCGACGAGCAGGGAACGGTGGTCGCCTGGACGCGGGCCGCCGAGCATCTGGTCGGATACTCCGCAATGGAGGCCGTGGGCCGTTCCGCCGCACTCGTCCTGCCGACCTTCGGGGAAGCGCAGACGGTGTCGGCGTTCGTCGAGGAGTGCCGGGCCCGCGACGGCTGGTCGGGCACGGCGTCGGTGCGCGACCGGCACGGCCGGAGCCTCGACATCGGGCTGCGGTTCTCGAAGGTGCGCGGGCAGGAGGGGACGACACGCTGGCTCGCCTCCGTGGGCGACGTCGGCGCGCTGTCCGGAGAGGCGACGTACGGATCGGTGAGGGGGCCGCTCCTCACCCGCGCGCCGATCGGCATCGTCGTCCGCGACCCGCAGTTGCGGTGCACCTGGGCGAACGAGGTGATGGAGGACCACGACGGCATCCCCCTGGAGCGACGGCTGGGACGCCGGTTCACCGACGCGTTGCCCGGTACCAAGTCCGAGGCGCTCGAGACGGTGATGCGGCAGGTGCTCCGGAGCGGCACGACCAAGGTTCACGAGTACCGGACGTGGCTGCCGACGACCTTGAGCCGGGAGCATCCGTTCGCGGCCTCGTTCCACTGCCTGCAGGGCGGCGACGGCGAACCGGTGGGCGTGTGCGTCATCAGCGTCGACGTCGCCGAGAGCCGGCGGGTGCGCGAACGCCTCGCCGCCCTCAGCGAGGCCGGTACGCGCCTCGGCAGCACGCTGGACGTGATGCAGACCAGTCAGGAGCTGGCCGAGCTCGCGGTGCCCCTGCTCGCCGACTACGTCGCGGTCGACCTGGAGCAGTCGGTCCCCTTCGGCGAGGGGCCCCCGGTCCGCGTCGGTCCGGTGGGCGGGCGGCTGCCGGTGTTCCGGCGGGCCGGCCTGGCCTCGATCCACCGAGGGACCCCTGAGTCCCCGTGGGTGCGCGGCGAGCCGGTCCCGGTACCGCCCGACTCGCCCTTCAGCGAGGTCCTGTCCACCGGGAAGCCCCATCTGGAGCCGATCCTGGACACCGCCCCGGGCGTCTGGATCAACAAGGTCCCGGCTCTGGCGCGCAAGGTCCACGAGAACGGCATGCACTCGCTGATGATCGTGCCCATCCGTGCGCGGCGCGCCGTGCTGGGCATGGTGCTGTTCATCCGCATGCAGGATCCGATGCCGTTCCAGGAGGCCGATCGGCTCCTGGCGGAGGAGCTCGTCGCCCGCGCGGCGGTGTCGCTGGACAACGCGCGCCAGTACGCCCGCGAGCACACGGCCGCCCTCGCTCTCCAACGCAACCTGCTCCCCCGGCGGTTGACCGGCGGCACGGCGGTCGACACCGCCTCGCGCTACCTGCCGGCCGACATGGACCACGGTGTCGGTGGCGACTGGTTCGACGTGATCCCGCTGTCAGGCGCCCGGGTGGCCCTGGTCGTCGGCGACGTGGTCGGGCACGGCCTGCATGCCGCCGCGGCCATGGGCAGGCTCCGTACCGCCGTACAGACGCTCGCCCACATGGACCTGCCGCCCGACGACCTGCTGACGCACCTCGACGACACGGTCCAGCGACTGGCCGAGGAGGACGACGACGAGACCCCCGCTCCGGTGGGCGCCACCTGCCTGTACGCGGTCTACGACCCGGCGACCCGCCGGTGCACCATGGCGCGGGCCGGGCACCCCCCGCCCGCGATCGTGGACCCGCGGGGCCGGATCACCTTCCCCGACCTGCCCTCCGGAACCCCGCTGGGCATCGGCCTGGGAGTCCCGTTCGAGTCCGTGGAGCTGCAACTGCCCGAGGGCAGCCTCCTGGCCCTGTACACCGACGGCCTGATCGAGAGCCGCTGCCATGACATCGACGAGGGGATGGACCGCCTGGGCGCGTCCCTCGCGCAACCGGGCCGGTCCCTCGAGGAGCTCTGCGACCTCGCGACGGAGTCCTTCCCGGGTCACGCGCCGACCGACGACGTCACCCTGCTCCTGGTCCGCACCCGTTCCCTCCACCCGGCCCAGGTCGCCTCCTGGACGCTGCCCAGCGACGAAGCCGCCGTGCGCAGCGCCCGGAACCTGGCGGCCCTTCAGCTGGAGGCGTGGGGCCTGGGAGGCCTCGAGGAGTCCACGAAACTGATCGTCAGCGAACTGGTCACCAACGCCGTCCGCCACAGCACCGGCACGGTCGGTCTGCGCCTGATCCACGACTCCGTCCTGACCTGCGAGGTGTTCGACACCGACGTGTGCTCCCCGCATCTGCGACGGGCGCGCTCCGTCGACGAGAACGGCCGCGGCCTCTTCCTGGTCGCCCAGATGTCCCGCCGATGGGGCACCCGCTCGGTGTCGGGCGGAAAGGTGGTCTGGGCCGAAGCGGAGCTTCACGGTCGCTGAGGCACTCCTGCCCGCCCGGGCGACCCCGGTGCGGCGGGCGTCCGTATGATCCGGGTGTCCGTTACGGCGAGGAATGCCGGGGGCCCGATGAGCTTCGATCTCGCGGTGTGGCACGAAACCGCGCGGGTGTCGTCCGCAGCGGCCGCGCAAACGTACGCGCGGCTGTGCGAAGGCGATCACACGGGTGTGGCCGGGGCGCCGGAGGTCGGCGCCTTCCATCGGGAACTGACCGCCGAGTTCCCCGAGTCGGACGGCGACGAGGCGTCGCCCTGGGCGTCCGGGATCGGCGTCTCCGACCGGCATGTGCTCCTGGCGACGAGCTGGTCGCGTGCCGGGCAGGTCGTACCGCGCGTGCGCGAACTCGCGGACCGGCACGGGCTGGTGTGCTTCGACCCGCAGGCGTCGGTGGTGCATCTGCCACGGGCCCCGCGCGGTCCCCGGCCGCTCGACCTGGAGCGGTGCGCGAGGCCGCCGGTGGCCGACCCGGACCGGGAGGTTCTCGAACGTGCCGTGCGGAGTCTGTCCGAGGACGACTGGTACCTGATCGTGGACGAGGGCGACGGACGCTACGTCCAGGTCGGCCTGGGCCGCACGGCCGGCGTGGGGGACGACGAGTTCGCCGTCGAGCACCGCGACGGCGCGCCGGACCGCCACGAGCGCTGCGTCGTACGGGACCGCGACGCGGTGGTCGCGGCGGTCCTGGGCTTCGCCGCGGGGGACGCCTCCTGGAGGGCCGGCTTGCGCTGGGAGCGGCTCGACCTGTGAACCTCGGCCGGGCGGCGGGGCCGCCGCCCGTGTCTCAGGCGCCGGTGACGCGGTCCAGGGCGTCCAGCACGGCGGCCCAGGGCAGTTCCGGGGCGGTGGTGGACGCGCGGGGCTCGGGGAGCGGGTGGGCGGCCGGGTCGTCGACCAGGTGGACGCCGGCCTCGCGGAGTGCGGCGAGGTGACGGGGCCAGGCCGGATGCCGGGCGTGGGCGGCGTTGACCGCGGGCAGGACGACGACCGGGACCCCGGGGGTGCCGAGGGCCTCGCAGGTCTGGGTGAGGGCCTGGTTGTCGCCGATGCCGAGGGCGAGTTTCGCGACGGTGTTGGCGGTCGCGGGCGCCACGACGTGGCAGTCGGCGGCCGGGTGCGGCCGCGGCTCGGTGGGCAGCCGTGGCGCGTCGCGCACCGGCAGACCCGTGGCGCGCTCCAGGCGGTCGATCTCACCGAGGGGGCGGAGCCAGCGGGCGGCGGAGGGCGTGAGGGTGACCGCCACCCGCCAGCCGCGGGCGAGGGCGGGCAGCACGAGGCCGTCGCGCAGGGACTCGACGCCGCCGGCGGCCGAGCCGACGACGGCGAGGACTCCACGGACCGGTTGAGGGGACATGGCCTTCCCCTACCCGGAGCGACCCTCCACGTAGTCCGCGGTGCGCGGGTCGTCGGGCGTGTAGAACATGGCCGGGGTCGGGCCGTGCTCCACGCCTGCGCGCTCGCGCCGGCGCTCGTAGGTGCGACCGGAGACGGCGACGTGCTCGCCGAGCGCGACCCGCCGCGTCCAGGCGCTGCCGGCATCGGCCGTGGCCGGAGCACGGCGGTCCGGCACTCCGCCAGGAAGGCGTACACGGGCGCCGCGTCCCATTTGTCGGTTGTCGGCGCCGACCAGGCGCCGGCCCACGACGGCGAGCCGGTCCTCTGACCGCTCCTGCCGGTCGGCCCGGTCGTGGCGGTCCTGACAGTCGCGGCACATGAGGGGGTTGCGTTCAAGGAGCAGGGAACGCCCAACGGATGGACGACGAACGAGACGCGCAGCTCCACGCAAGCTGATGATGGTCAAGGCTACGGTGACGCTCCGCTCCTCCAGCGGCGGTCCGACGCAGTCGACCTCGCACAGAAGCAGCACACATCGAGCGGCACTTGCCTGGGAGAGAGTCAACGCTGCTCGGCACGTGGGTCGTTGACGCAGGACGCGAAGGTGCTCACCCTTCGCGGCCGGTCGCGGAGCGCGCAAGCGGAACCTGTCCGGTGGACGTCCCTCCCCCGGTTCCCGGACCACGGTGGGGCGTTCACGCGGCGGACGGGCGCATGTCCGGAGCCGGGCGATCAGCCGTCCCGGCCGGGCCGCGGGCCCGGCCCGTCCGAAAACCATCGGCGGGCCGCTCACGAGAAATACCCGCGGCCCCCGGCCGCGGGTACGAAGGAAGAACCGGAGTCACCGGCGACGAAAAGGGCGGTACGAACGGCCCCCCGGACCGTTCCTCCCGCGCCGCGTCAGTTCGCAGCCGTGCGACCCACTTCGGTCACCTTGCAGGTGATCTCGCCCACCGCCGCATCGGTGCCCTGTGCGGTCTCCTTCACGGATGCCCCGGCGGCCAGTCCCGTGGTCGTGGCGACGCCCTGGGCGATCCGGGTCCCCGTCTCGTCGGTGAACGCCACGCGCACCTGGTAATTGGCGGCCCGGTCCCCGTGGTTGGTGATGGTCACCTCGGCACTCGGGAACCTGGTGAAGTCGGCGAGCCCGCAGGAGGCGACCTTCACATCGTTTTTGAACTGCTCCTCCACGACGGCGGCGTGCGTCGGGGCGGTGCTCACCGCCGGTGCCTTGCCACCGGGGCTCTTGCCGTCACCGGTGTGCAGGGCGAATGCGACGCTGCCGCCGATCACGACGAGGATGGCGACGACGCCGAAGCCGAGAATCTTCCCGGCGCCCGACTTCTTGGGCGGCTGAACCCAGCCGGGTCCTTGGGACGGGTGCGAACCCGGTGGTTGCGTGTGCGACGACTGTGTCACAGGAGCCCCCTGAGGCTTGGGTGTGGGGGACACCGTGACATCACCTTCACCGTCCGCGCAGACATGCGAGCGGTCCGTGATGTTGCCGTGACCGATCCGGTACAGATCATTCCCCTGGTCCACACCAACTCACCGTCAGACGTCCTACCGGGGCACACTGGGGGCCCGTGGCCATGCGAAGCCCCACCGGAGGAGCCATGTCCTCGTACGAGCAACTGGCAGCGCTGGCCGCGCTCTTGGACGAGGCGGCGGCCGCCCAGCCGGAGGCGGACCGCGTGGTGGCGGCATGCGGCGAGCCGGGCCCGGTACCCACCGAAGTGGCCCGTGCCGGCAGCCGGCAGGCGGCGGTGCTGCAGGACATCGCCCAGCGGTTGCGTGACCTGCCCGTCGGCGGCGAGGAGGCGGACGCCCGCGACGAGGCCGTCCGGCTGCTGACGTACGACCACTGGATGGTGCGCCAGGCACTCAATCTGGCCTTCACCGCCAACGCCGACACCGGCACGGAGACCGACCGGCTGCGTCTCAACGGGCTCGGCGCCCCCGCGGACCGGCTGCGGGAACTGCGCGAACGGGTCCGGGGTGCGGCCGCGCGGGCGGCGGCCGACCCCGGCGCGGACCCGAGCTGACCAGGGAAGGCCAGGGAAGACCGGGGCAGGACGGGGCTCGCCGGGGCCGAGCGCGGCCTACCGGGCGGTGCCTCACACCCCGTGATGGGCCAGGGCGGCGTGCGGATCGGGGAGTCCGGCCGCCGGGGCCGGATCGGGATGGACGAGGGCGGCACCCAGCCGGGGAACGGCGTGCAGCAGCGCGTGCTCCGCGTCCACGGCGACCTGGTGCGCCGCGCGCAGATCGAGCGAACCGTCCACGACGACGGCGACCTCCGCCCGCAACCGGTGCCCGATCCAGCGCAGCCGCAGTTCGGCGACGTCCAGCACACCGGGCCGGCCCCGCAGCGCACGCTCGGCGGCGTCGACGAGGGCCGGGTCCACGGCGTCCATGAGGCGGCCGAACACCTCGCGGGCCGCGTCGCGGAGCACGAGCAGGATGGCCGCGCCGATGAGCAGCCCGACGACCGGATCGGCCGCGCGCCAGCCGAGGGCCGCGCCGCCCGCGCCGAGCAGCACGGCGAGCGACGCGAAGCCGTCGGTGCGGGCGTGCAGCCCGTCCGCGACGAGCGCGGCGGAACCGATCCTGCGCCCGGTGCGGATGCGATAGCGGGCCACCCATTCGTTGCCCGCGAAACCGGCCAGCCCGGCGGCGGCGACGGCCGGCAGATGGGAGACGTCCCGCGGGTCCAGCAGGCGGTCGACCGCCTGGTAACCGGTGACGACGGCGGACGCCGCGATCGTGGCGACGATGACGATCCCCGCCAGGTCCTCGGCCCTGCCGTAGCCGTAGGTGAACCGCCGGGTGGCGGCGCGGCGCCCGAGCAGGAACGCCAGGCCCAGCGGCAGGGCGGTCAGCGCGTCGGCGGCGTTGTGCACGGTGTCGCCGAGCAGGGCGACCGATCCGGACAGCACGACGACGGCCGCCTGCGCGGCGGCAGTGGCGCCGAGGACCGCGAGGGAGATCCACAGGGTGCGGATGCCCTCGGCGGAGCCTTCGAGAGCGCGGTCGAGCTTGTCCGTCGCGGCGTGGGAGTGGGGGCGGGTGGGGGTGCGGGAGTGCGCACGGGCGCTGTCGTGACCGTGGCCCTGGTTGTGACCGTGGCCCTGGTCGTGGTCGTCGTCGTGGTCGTGGCGCTGGTCGTGACCGCGGCCGGGGTCGTGCGCCTGGCCGTGACCGCCGTGCGGCTGGGGGTGCCGGTGCTCGTCCATGCCTGCCATTATGTGCGTATGAGCGCACGCATGCACCTATCACCTGCACAGGATGCGCACCCGCGAGACCCGGGCGCCGAGCACTACGCCCTCGCCGCCGAGACGCTCGGGCTGCTCGCCGACCGCACCCGGCTCCGCATCCTGCACGCGCTGGGGCAGCAGGAGGCCGACGTCGGCACGCTGACCGAGCTCTGCGGCGCGGCCCGCCCGGCCGTCAGCCAGCACCTGGCGAAACTGCGCCTGGCCGGGCTGGTGACCGTGCGCAAGGAGGGCCGCCGCATGGTCTACGGGCCGGCCGACGGACATCTGCGCCGGGTGGTCGACGAGGCGCTGAACCTCGCCGACCACCGCCTCAACGGGGCCCGGCCGCACGACTGATCCGGCGGTGCCCCGCCCCTGCGTGCCCTGTGCTCAGCCGGCCAGGCCGCGGCGGGCCAGCAGAGGCGCGATCTCCGGCGCCCGTCCGCGGAAGTTCTCGAAGGCCGTGAGCGGGTCGACGCTGCCGCCGCGCGAGAGCAGTTCACGGCGGAAGGTGTCGCCGTTCTCGCGCCGCATGCCGCCGTTCTCCTTGAACCACTCGACGGTGTCGGCGTCCAGCACCTCGCTCCAGATGTAGGAGTAGTAACCGGCGCTGTAGCCGTGGGCGAAGATGTGCGCGAAGTAGGTGCTGCGGTAACGCGGCGGGATCGCCGGCAGCGCGAGCCCGGCCTCCTTCAGCGCGGCCGCCTCGAACTCCTCGGCATCGCCCGGGTCGTGGCCGGCCGGGAGGGAGTGCCAGGCCCAGTCGAGCACGGCCGCGGACAGGTACTCCACCGTCCGGTAGCCCTGCCCGAAGCGCTCGGCGGCCTCCATCCGGGCCACCAGGTCGGCGGGCATCGGCTCGCCGTTCTCGTGGTGGCGCGCGTAGTGGGCCAGCACCTGCGGCCAGGTCGCCCACATCTCGTTGACCTGCGAGGGGTATTCGACGAAGTCGCGCGGAACGGCCGTGCCGGAGAAGAAGGGGTGCTCGACGTCGGAGAGCAGCCCGTGCAGCGCGTGGCCGAACTCGTGGAAGAGGGTGTGGACCTCGTCGAAGGTGAGCAGGGCCGGCTCGCCGGGCGCGGGCTTGGCGATGTTGAGGTTGTTGACGACCACGGGCTTGCGGCCGAACAGGTGCGACTGCTTGACCAGGCTGTTCATCCAGGCGCCGCCGCGCTTGGAGGCGCGGGCGAAGAAGTCGCCGAGGTAGAGGCCGAGAGGGGTGCCGTCGGCGTCGGAGACCTCGAAGACCCGTACGTCGGGGTGGTAGCCGCCCAGGTCGGGGCGCTCGGTGAAGCCCAGCCCGTACACCTGGCCCGCGGCGTGGAAGACGCCGTCCTTCAGCACCCGGTCGAGCTCGAAGTACGGGCGCATCTCGGCGGCGTCGATGTCGTAGTCGGCCTTGCGGACCTTCTCCGCCCAGTACGACCAGTCCCACGCGGCGAAGTCCGTCAGGCCGGAGGCGGCGGTCAGCGCGGTGGCCTCGCGCTCGGCGTTGGCCACGGCGGCCGGGACCAGCCGGGACAGCAGAGTCGTGACCGCCTCGGGCGTGCCGGCGGTCTGGTCGGCGACGACGTACGCGGCGTGCGAGGGGTAGCCCAGCAGCGCGGCGCGGTCGGCCCGCAGCCGGGCGAGCTTCACCACCAGGGCGCGGTTGCTCGTGAGACCGCGGCTCACGGACGCCTCCAGGAGCCTGCGGCGCAGGGCGCGGTCCTCCAGGGAGGCCAGTTCGGTCTGGTTGGAGAAGTTCTTCAGGCTCAGCACGAAGCGCCCGTCGTGGCCGAGGGCGGTGGCGTTGGCCGCGGCCGAGGCGACGGCGTCCGCGGACAGGCCGGCGAGTTCGTCCGCGCTGTCCAGGACGATCGCGGCGCCCTTGGTGTCGGCGAAGAGGTTCTGCTCGAAGGCGGTCGAGGCTTCCGCGATCTCGGCGTTCAGCTCGCGCAGCCGCTCTCGGCCCTGCTCGGTGAGTTCCGCCCCGGCCCGGACGAAGCGGGTGTGGTAGCGCTCCAGCAGCCGCAAGGACGGTGCGTCCAGGCCGAGTTCGTGCCGGGTGTCGTGGAGTGCCTTGACGCGGGCGAAGAGGTCCGGGTCGAGGTGGATGGCGTCGGCGTGCGCGGCGAGCTCGGTGTTGACGCGCGCCTCGATCTCCTGCACGGTCGCGCTGGTGTCGGCCGCGGTGCGGTTGAAGAAGACGCTCGAGACACGGCTCAGCAGATCGCCGGAGCGCTCCAGGGCGATGATCGTGTTCTCGAAGCCCGGCGGCTCCGGGTCCGCCGCGACGGCCCGCACCTCGGCGAGCTGCTCGGCCATGCCGCGCTCGAAGGCGGGCAGGTAGTGCTCGTCCCGGATGTCGGCGAACGGCGGCAGCTCGTAAGGGAGCGTACTCGGACTGAGGAAGGGATTCGTCGAGGTCACACGCCCGACCCTACGCCCGCCGCATTCCGGGCGGACGTGGCCTTTCGTAGGATGGCCGGGTGACAGCCCCCCGTACGGACAACCGGGTCCGGCGCGGCAACGAGACGCGCCGCCTGGTCCTGAGCCGCGCCACGGCCCTGGCCTCGGTCGAGGGTCTGGAAGGGCTGTCCCTGGGCCGACTGGCGGCCGAACTGGGACTGAGCAAGAGCGGGGTGTTCGCCCTCTTCGGTTCCAAGGAGGAACTGCAGCTGGCCGCCGTGCGCGCCGCCCGGGAGCTGTACGTCGACCATGTGGTGCGGCCACCGCGCGAACTGCCCGCCGGTATCGCCCGGGTGTGGCGGCTCTGCGAGGCCTGGCTGGAGTACTCCCGGAGCCGGGTGTTCCCCGGCGGCTGCTTCTTCCTCGCCGTCGCGGCCGAGTTCGACGCGCGCACCGGTCCGGTGCACGACCTGGTCGCCGACGCCCGCCTGGAGTGGATCACCTATGTCGAGATCACCGTGGAGAAGGCCCGCCGGACGGGGCAGTTGCGGGCCGATCTCGACGTACCGCTGCTGGCCTTCGAGCTCATCGCGCTGATGGAGTCGGGCAATCTGCAGTCGGTGCTCTTCGACGACGTCTCCGCGTACACCAAGGCGGGCACCGCCATCCTCGCGCGGCTGCGCACCGCCGCCTCGGCGCAAGCGCATTCCCTGCCCTCCCGGTTCGGGGGCTGAGGCGCGCCCGTACGGCGGTTCGTGCCCGTCCGCCGGACGGCTGTCGGATCATCACCCCCTCTGCCAGGTTTGTCACCGTTACGCGGGCTTCCCGTAACAGGTGATCAACAGGCCCATTCACCTGTCATCCCATGTCGTTGACCCGGCGAGGCTGACCGCTCGAAGCCATCGCGAGGAGGTGTGTGTGAGATGACGGATCGGACCCTCTGGTCGTACGCCGAGATCGCCGCTCACATCGGGGTCCAGGTCGACACGGTGCGCTCGTACCGGAAACACGGGCACCTGCCGCCGCCCGACGTCGTGGAGGCCGGCAAGCCCTTCTGGTATGCGGACACGATCCGCCTGTGGAGCTCCCGGCGGCCGGGCAACAGGGGCCGCCGGGAGCTCGGCTGACCCTCAGCCGGCCCGGGCGGGCTCCGGGTCCCGCGCGGGCTCCTCCCGCGCCGGGGCCCCGCCCGGCCCCTCCCCCTCGCTCAGCCCGATGCGGCCGTGCAGCCGCTTGAGCGGTCCCGGGGCCCACCAGGTCGCCCGTCCCGTCAGCCGCATCACGGCGGGCACGAGCAGCGTGCGGACCACCATCGCGTCCATCAGCACGGCCAGCGCGATCCCGAGGCCCAGCATCTTGGTGTTGGCGACCCGGGAGGTGCCGATCGCCACCATCACCACCGCCAGGATCACCGCGGCCGCGGTGATGAGCCCGCCGGTGCGGCGCACCCCGAAGACCACCGACGACCGGTGGTCACCGGTGCGGTCGTACTCCTCCTTGATGCGCGACAGGAGGAAGACGCCGTAGTCCATCGAGAGCCCGAAGGCCACGCAGAACATCAGCACCGGCAGGGTGGTCTCGATGCTCCCGGTCGCGGTGAAGTCCAGCAGCCCCGACAGGTGGCCGTCCTGGAAGACCCACACCACCGCGCCGAACATCGCGGTCAGGCTCAGCGCGTTGAGCAGCACCGCCTGCAGGGGGATGACGACGGAGCCGGTGAGCAGGAAGACCAGCAGCAAGGTGACCGCGGCGATCATCCCTGCCGCCCAGGGCAGGCGATCGGCGATGACGTCCTTGGTGTCCACCAGTTGCGCGGCCGTGCCGGTCGCCGAGGTCGTGAACGGGGCCTCGACCGCCCTGATCCTGTCCACCAGGTCCTGGCTCGCCGCGTCCACCGCCTCCGTCCTGGGCAGCACCGTCAGATAGGCCGCCCCGCCGGCCGCGCGGGCCGCCTCGGCCGGGCCGGGCGGCGCGCTGCGCTCGCCGGACGCGTACTGCCCGGCGGGGCCGTCGACGACCACCACCCCGGGCAGCTCGGACAGCTCCCTGCTGTAGGCCCCGAGCTGGGCCGTCGTCGGCTTGCCCTCGGCGAGCACGGTGATCTCGTCGCCGGGGCTGCCCGGGAAGTCGTCACGTATGTGCTGCTGCACGACATGGGCCTCGGCGGTCGCCGGCAGCTGGCGGTCGTCCGCCGTGCCGAACTGCACCTGCAGGAAGGGGACTCCGAGCAGCACCAGCCCCGCGATCGTGCCCACCGCGAAGAGCGGGGCCCGGCGCATCACCAGGGTGGCCAGCCGCGCGTACCCGGCGCCGGGCTCCCGCGCGGCCCGCCGGCGCGGCAGGATCCTGCGCAGGTCGAGCGCGTTGACACGGTGGCCGAGCAGCACCAGCGCCGCCGGCAGGATCACCAGGGCGGCGCCCGCCGCCAGCAGCACCACCGCGATGCCCGCGTAGGCGAACGAGCGCAGGAAGTACTGGGGGAACAGGAACATCGCGGACAGCGCGGCGGCCACGGTGAGCGCCGAGAAGAGCACTGTGCGGCCCGCCGTGCGCAGCGTCGCGCCCACCGCGGCCCGCGGGTCGGCGCCGGCGTCCAGTTCCTCGCGGAAGCGGCGCACGAGGAACAGCGCGTAGTCGATGGCGAGTCCGAGCCCCAGGGCGGTGGTGAGGTTCTGGGCGAAGATCGAGACGTCCGTGAAGGCCGTGATGCCGCGCAGCACGGCGTTGGTGCCCAGGATCGCGACGATGCCGACGACAAGCGGCAGCATCGCGGCCACGGCGCTGCCGAAGACCATGACGAGCAGCAGCAGGGTCACGGGCAGTGCGATGACCTCGGCGCGGGCCAGGTCGTCCTGGATGGTGCTCTGCAGTTCCTGCCGGAAGGCCGCGAGACCGCCGACCGTGACCGCCACCGGGCCGTGCGCCCCCCGGAATTCGGGGGCGAGGCGCTCGACGGTGTCGGCGATCGCGTCGTCGTCACCGGCGATACGGGCGGCGATCATGGCCTCGCCGCCGTCCTCGGCGCGCAGGGCGGGCGCCGCGGTGGTCCAGTAGGAGGTGACGCCGCTGACGTCCTTGTCCGCGGCGAGCCGGCGGCCGAGTTCCCGGCCCTCGGCGGCCACGGCCGGGGAGTCCACCCCGGCCCCGCGGCTGTCGACGAGGAGGATCAGATTGGGCTGGGAGTCCGGGAAGTACTTCTGCAGCGCCGCGTTGGCGTACGACGACTCGGAACCGGGCGCTTCCCAGCCACCGCTGTGCAGCCGCTCCGCGACCCCGCTGCCCGCGACCACGGCGAGAGCGGTGAACAGCAGCGCGAGGAGCAGGGCGAGCCTCGGCCGGGCGGTGGTCACCCGTGTCCAGACCCCTGGCGGACGCCCGCGGTTGACATCGGACATGACAGAGGTGTCCCCTCCCCTGAAGAGCAGCCGTAAACTGGCCAACACGAGCGATCACTCGCGTTTCTTCAGAATGCGAGCGGCCACTCGCGTTTGTCAACAGTGATTGGGGAGTACACGTGCCCGAGGAGCAGAGAGCGCGCCGCCGTCAGGCGCGCGGGGAGCGGCGCGTGGCACAGCTGCTGGACGCCGCGGCGGACGTCTTCCGCAAAGTGGGCTACACCGCGGCGAGCACCAACGCCATCGCGCGCGAGGCGGGCGTCTCGCCCGGCACGCTCTACCAGTTCTTCCCCAACAAGGAAGCCATCGCCATCGAGCTGGGCAGCACCCTCAACCTGCGGATGCGCGAGGCCCACGGCGAGCTGTTCACGCCGGAGAACGCCTCGCTGCCGCTGCGCGAGATGCTCGACGTGATCGTCGACCCGATGATCGACTTCAACTGCGAGAACCCGGCCTTCCTCGCCCTGGTCCACGACAGCGACATCCCCGGAACGGTCACCTCGGAGCACGACGCCCTGCACAGCTCCCTGGTGGAGCGGGTCGAGACGCTGCTCGGCCTGCGCGCCCCGGACCTGTCCCCGGCGGAGCGGACCCAGGTGGCGGCCATGGCCTTCGGGCTGTTCAAGGCCGGTCTCGCCCTGGTCGTCGGGCACGAAGGAGCGGAACGGGACGCCTACACCGGTGAGCTGAAGAACGCCCTGTTCGGCTATCTCGCCCCGCGCGTCGGCACCGGACCGGTGGACGTGCCGGTGGCCGCCGCGGCGGCCGGGGTGGCCGGGGTGGCCGGCGCGCCAGGGCCCGACGGCAGCCCGGCCCCGGCGGCCGGCTGAACGTCCGAGCCGCGGCCGGGATCGCCGCGGTCACCGCAGAGCCGTCGGCTCAGGAGTTCACCGCGCCCCGGCGCCCCGCGCCCGGTCCGGTCCCGCCGCCGTCGCGCCCGCCGTCGGCGCCGAGTCGCTCCCCGTCGCCGACGCGCGGCGCGGGAGGGGCCGTCCCTCCGGACGCCACCACCCGCCCACCGGCCACGGTGCTCTCGGCGGCCGCCCGGCGCCCGGACACCACCTGCGCCAGGCCGCCGACCCCCGCCACGAACAGCGAGACGCCGAGCCCGAGCCCCACCGCGTACAGGGAGTTGGACATGGCCAGGCCGCCGAAGTAGCCGAGCCCCACGGAGTAGGTCGCCCACACCCCTTCGGCCACGCCCGCACCGATCGCGTAGCGCCGCGCCGGGTAGCGGACGATCCCCGCCGCAAGCCCGCCGATCACCCGCCCACTGGGCAGGAACCGCACGCCGATCACGAAGGGCACGCCGTGGCGCTCTATGCGGACGCTGGCCCACTCCAGCAGCGCCCGGCGCCGGGGCTTGCGGTACAGGCGCGTCAGGACGCTGCCGCTCACCGCCCGGCCGGTCCGGTGGATCACCAGGTCGCCGAGCAGCGCGCTGCCCGCGACCACCAGCAGGACCAGCCCGATGTCCAACCGCCCCTGGGCCGCCAGCACTCCGCCCGTCACCAGCAGCGCCGAGTTGGGCACCAGCGGGGGCGCGGTCGTGGCCGCGAGCACCCCGTAGGCCCACAGCACGTGGCCGTCGCGCAGGTACCCCTCGAGACCTGCGGTGAAGTCAAGGGCCGACATAAAGCGTGAAACGTCCATACGGCCGCCCCTCTTCCCGCCCGGACCCGGTGGTGACCCCGCTCACTCCCGGCTCCACGCTGGCAGCAGCGTTCGGGCGGGGGCAACCCGGTTTCACCGGGATCGGGGGCGTTCCCGGGGTTTTCCGGGGGCCGCGTCATCCTCAGGGAGGGGGTGCGGCGTCCCGGTCCCACCAGGGGAGTACACCGGCGCGGGGCTCAGCGTCCGAGCAGTTCGCCGCCGTTGCACTGGAGGATCTCGCCGGTGATGAAGCCGGCCTCCGGAGAGGCCAGGAAGACCACCGCCGCGGCGACGTCGTCGGGGCGTCCCACGCGGCCGACGAGGGTGCGTCCGGCCCGCCGGGTCAGCTCGGCGGCGTCCAGCCGCGCGCCGAAGAACTCGGTGCCCGCCACTGTGCCCGGGGCGACGATGTTGCAGGTCACACCGCGCGGGCCGAGCTGGGCGGCCAGGGAGTGGTTCCAGGCGTGCAGGGCGGCCTTGGATGCGCCGTAGGAGCCCCCGCCGCGCAGCGCGGCCACCGACGTCACGGTGATCACCCGGCCGCCCTCGGGCAGCCGGTCCCGCAGGGATTCGGTCACCAGGACCGCGGTCAGCACATTGCGCTCGAAGTCGCCGCGCCAGCGGGCCAGGACACCGTGCGGGCCGGCGCCGATCGCCAGTTCCCGGCTGCCCGCGTTGTTGACCAGCACGTCCACGCGCCGCGGCAGCCGGGCGAGGGCCGCCTCGACGTCGTCGGGGTCGGCGAGGTCGCAGGCGACCGGGGTGACGTCGAGGCCGTGCTCCGTGCGCAGTTCCTCGGCGGTGGCCCGCAGCACCTCGCGGCGCCGGCCCACGATCGTCACGTGGTCGCCCGCCTCGGCGAACCTCGTGGTCACCGACCGGCCGATGCCCGTTCCCCCGCCGGTCACCACGACGTTCCGGCCCACACTTGCCTTCTGCGACATCACGCTCCGCCCCTCAAGGTGGGACAGCACGTTACGGGACGGGGTCCGCGCGACCGACACGGGGGTCGTTCCTGATGCGGATGACGTAGAAAGACGTAGACGAGAGCTAGATCACACTGGCTGAAACGTAACCTTTTGGTTTACAGGGGGGTCTAACCGCGAGAAGACACCGGGCTCCCGGCGGACTCGGTGAGATGATGAGCGGGTTGTCTTTGGGGGACAGCCCGGTCGTCACGCCTGGACGCACTGCCCGGAGAGCTTTGAGCGGCCCTCCCGGGCGGCGCGCTCCGGTGGGGCGAGCGCACCCAAAGAACGCCCGGTACGGACCCG
Organism: Streptomyces sp. NPDC088354; assembly: GCF_044753585.1. NCBI lineage: Bacteria > Bacillati > Actinomycetota > Actinomycetes > Kitasatosporales > Streptomycetaceae > Streptomyces > Streptomyces sp. NPDC088354. The sequence goes on from NZ_JBIVNJ010000015.1 coordinate 28,658, forward strand.
TGGGGGGATCCGCTCCGGGAAACGGGAGCGCCCCGTGTCGAACCCGTGGGGGGATTCGGCGCGGGGCGTTTCTCTTTGCGCTCCGGCGTGCCCCGGCGCCCCGCCGGAGCGGGACACCGGAGGCCCGGGATCAGCGGCTCTCGACCGGCACGTAGTCGCGCTCGACGACGCCCGTGTAGACCTGGCGCGGGCGGCCGATGCGGGAACCGGGCTCGGTGATCATCTCGTGCCACTGGGCGATCCAGCCGGGGAGCCGGCCGAGCGCGAAGAGCACGGTGAACATCGTGGACGGGAAGCCCATGGCCCGGTAGATCAGGCCGGTGTAGAAGTCCACGTTCGGGTAGAGGTTGCGCGAGACGAAGTAGTCGTCGCTGAGCGCGTGCTCCTCGAGCTTCAGGGCGATGTCCAGCAGCTCGTCGGACTTGCCCAGCGCGGACAGGACGTCGTGCGCCGCGGCCTTGATGATCTTCGCCCGGGGGTCGAAGCTCTTGTAGACCCGGTGGCCGAAGCCCATGAGGCGGACGCCGTCCTCCTTGTTCTTCACCTTGCGGATGAAGGCGTCCACGTCGCCGCCGTCGGCCTGGATGGCCTCCAGCATCTCCAGCACGCTCTGGTTGGCGCCGCCGTGCAGCGGGCCCCACAGGGCGTTGATGCCCGCGGAGATCGACGCGAACAGGTTGGCCTGCGAGGAGCCGACCAGACGCACGGTGGAGGTGGAGCAGTTCTGCTCGTGGTCCGCGTGCAGGATCAGCAGCTTGTCCAGGGCGTCGACGACGACCGGGTTGAGCTCGTACTCCTCGGCGGGGACCGCGAACGTCATGCGCAGGAAGTTCTCGACGTAGCCGAGATCGTTGCGCGGGTAGACGAAGGGGTGGCCGATCGACTTCTTGAACGCGTACGCGGCGATCGTCGGCAGCTTCGCGATGAGCCGGATCGTCGAGAGGTAGCGCTGCTTCTCGTCGAACGGGTTGTGGCTGTCCTGGTAGAAGGTGGACAGCGCGCTGACCACGGAGGACAGCATGGCCATCGGGTGGGCGTCGCGCGGGAAGCCCTGGAAGAACCGTTTCACGTCCTCGTGCAGCAGCGTGTGCTGCGTGATGTCGCCCCGGAAGCCGGCGAGCTCGTCAACGGTCGGGAGCTCACCGTTGATGAGGAGGTACGCGGTCTCCAGGAAGCTGCCACGCTCGGCGACCTGCTCGATGGGGTAACCGCGGTAGCGGAGAATGCCCTGTTCGCCGTCGAGGTAGGTGATCGCGGACTTGTAGGCTGCGGTGTTGCCGTAGCCGCTGTCCAGGGTGACCAGGCCGGTATTGGCGCGGAGCTTGCCGATGTCGAAGCCGTTGTCCCCAACGGTGCCCTCGATCACCGGGTAGCTGTACTCGCTGTCCCCGTACCGCAGTACTACAGAGTTGTCGCTCACGTCATTCCCTCACCGACGTCGTGCCTCTTCTTCGAGGTTTCGAGGTGCCCTGACCTACCCCTACTGTCCCCCATTTGGCGTGGCCACGTGCACTCGGGGTCGGCCATAGCCCCGAAAGGTGGCACCCAGTGCCTATTTTGCCGCCCGGGACAGCCGGTGGTCGAGTGCTGTGAAGCGCCTGCCTGCGGAGACGGTGCGGACCGCCTGCCCGATGGCCTTGCGCGAGCCCACCAGTACGACCAGGCGTTTCGCCCGGGTAACGGCCGTGTAGAGCAGGTTCCGCTGCAGCATCATCCACGCCCCGGTGGTGACCGGGATCACTACGGCGGGGTACTCGCTGCCCTGCGAACGGTGGATGGTCACCGCGTACGCGTGGGCGAGCTCGTCGAGTTCGTCGAAGTCGTAGGGGATCTCCTCGTCCTCGTCGGTCAGGACGGTGAGCCGCTGCTCCACGGCGTCCAGGGAGGTGACCACCCCCACGGTGCCGTTGAAGACGCCGTTCGCGCCCTTGTCGTAGTTGTTCCTGATCTGGGTGACCTTGTCCCCGACACGGAAGGTGCGGCCGCCGAAGCGGCGCTCGGGCAGATCGGGGCGGGCCGGGGTGACCGCCTGCTGGAGCAGTCCGTTGAGGACGCCCGCGCCGGCCGGTCCGCGGTGCATGGGGGCCAGCACCTGGACGTCACGGCGCGGGTCGAGGCCGAACCGGCGCGGAATGCGGTGGGCGGCGACGTCCACGGTGAGCCGGGCCGTCGCCTCGCCGTCGTCCTCGACGAAGAGGAAGAAGTCGTCGAGCCCCTGGGTGAGTGGCGGGACGCCGGAATTGATCCGGTGCGCGTTGGTCACCACCCCGGACTCCTGAGCCTGGCGGAAGATCCTGGTCAGCCGCACCGAGGGGACCGGGCCCCGCTCGTCGAGCAGGTCGCGCAGCACCTCTCCGGCGCCGACGCTGGGCAACTGGTCGACATCGCCGACGAAGAGCAGGTGGGCACCCGGCGGCACGGCCTTGACCAGCTTGTTGGCCAGCAGCAGGTCCAGCATGGAGGCCTCGTCGACGACCACGAGATCGGCCTCCAGCGGCCGGTCCCGGTCGTACGCGGCGTCCCCGCCGGGCTTGAGCTCCAGCAGCCGGTGCACGGTGGACGCCTCGGCCCCGGTCAGCTCGGCGAGCCGCTTGGCGGCCCGCCCGGTCGGCGCGGCGAGCACGACCTTGGCCTTCTTGGCCTGCGCCAGGGCCACCACGGAACGGACCGTGAACGACTTGCCGCAGCCCGGCCCGCCGGTCAGCACCGCCACCTTCTCCGTCAGCGCCAGGCGCACCGCCTGCTGCTGCTCGGGGGCCAGGTCGGCGCCGGTGCGCTCGGCGAGCCAGGCCAGCGCCTTGTCCCAGTCCACGTCGCGGAAGGCGGGCATCCGGTCCTCGGGGCCGCGCAGCAGCCGCAGCAGCGCGCCCGCCAGCGAGATCTCGGCCCGGTGGAAGGGCACCAGGTAGACGGCGCGCACGGGCTCCTCGCTGTCCGGGCCGGGCACGGGCTCGATCACCACGCCCTCCTCCGCGGCCAGCTCGGCCAGGCAGTCGATGACCAGCCCAATGTCCACCTGGAGCAGCTTCACGGCGTCGGAGAGCAACTGCTCCTCCGGCAGGAAGCAGTTCCCGTTGTCGGTGGCCTGGGACAGCGCGTACTGCAGCCCGGCCTTCACCCGCTCCGGGCTGTCGTGCGGGATGCCGACCGCGCGGGCGATGCGGTCCGCGGTGAGGAAGCCGATGCCCCACACATCGGCGGCGAGCCGGTACGGCTGGTTCTTCACCACGGAGATCGAGGCGTCCCCGTACTCCTTGTAGATCCGCACCGCGATGGAGGTGGAGACCTCGACGCTCTGGAGGAAGACCATGACCTCCTTGATGGCCTTCTGCTCCTCCCAGGCGGCACCGATCAGCCGGGTGCGCTTGGGGCCGAGGCCGGGGACCTCCACGAGGCGGGCCGGCTCACGCTCGATGACGTCCAGCGTGCCGGTGCCGAAGTGCTCCACGATCCGCTCGGCGATCCGCGGGCCGATGCCCTTGATGAGCCCGGAGCCGAGGTAGCGGCGGATGCCCTGGATCGTGGCGGGCAGGACGGTCGTGTAGTTCTCCACCGTGAACTGGCGGCCGTACTGCGGGTGGGAGCCCCAGCGGCCCTGCATGCGCAGTGACTCGCCGGGCTGGGCGCCCAGCAGGGAGCCGACCACGGTGAGGAGATCGCCACCACGACCGGTGTCGACGCGGGCGACCGTGTAGCCGTTCTCCTCGTTGGCGTACGTGATGCGTTCCAGGACGCCTGTCACCTCGGCGAGCGCCGGGCGTTGTGACTCTTGCGACTGTCCCACCTCAGCACCCCCCGCCGGAGCCGCGCCCGGGTCCCGCGCGGAGCGGGCCGCGGACGGGGACGCGTCCCGCGCGGAATGCCCCCGATTCCCCCATTCCACGGGCCTCCTCCCCCGTCCGGCGATGTGATCCGAAGCTGTGTTCCGAAGGTACCGTCCCGCGCCGACAGCACCGCCGGGCCTGTGGACAACTCCGCCCACGCAAGGGCCTGGAATGTAACGATCCGGTTTCGTGGTCTTGTTCTGGCGCATGTAATCGATTCCAATCCTCCTTGTAATCGATTCCACGAGGAGGTGGACGGTGGCGAGCATCAAGGACGTGGCATCCCGCGCCGGCGTATCCGTCGCGACGGTGTCCCGCGTGCTCAACGACCACCCCGCGGTCCGCCCGGACACCCGCACCCGGGTGCTCGAGGCGGTGGCCGAACTCGGCTACCGCCCCAACGGGGTGGCCCGGTCACTGCGCACCGATCAGACGCGCACGCTCGGACTGGTCATCAGCGACGTGCTGAACCCGTTCTTCACCGAGCTCGCCCGCTCCGTCGAGGACGAGGCCCGGGCGCTCGGCTACAGCGTGATCATCGGCAACGCCGACGAGCGGCCGGACCAGCAGGACCACCACATCCGTACGCTCCTCGACCGCCGGATCGACGGCCTGCTGGTCAGCCCCACGGACGGCGGGTCGCCGCTGATCATGGACGCGGTGCTCGCCGGCACCCCCATGGTCTTCGTCGACCGGTGGATCCCCGGCATCGGCAACGACGTGCCCGTGGTCCGCACCGACGGCTGCGAAGCGGTCCGCGACCTGGTCGCCCATCTGCACGCCCTCGGGCACCGGCGGCTGGCGATCATCTCGGGTCCGGCCGCCACCACCACCGGCCGCGAGCGCGTGCGCGCCTTCCGCGACGCGCTCGAGGCATTCGGCCTCGCCCTGCCCGACGACTACATCGGGCAGGGCGACTTCCAAGCGGACAGCGGCCGCCGGGCCACCGCCCGCTTCCTGGACCTCCCGGTCCCGCCGGACGCCGTCTTCGCCGCGGACAACCTCATGGCGCTCGGCGCCATGGACGAGATCCGCGCCCGCGGCCTGCGTGTGCCGGAGGACATCGCGCTCGCCGCGTTCGACGACATCCCGTGGTTCGTCCACACCGATCCGCCGATCACGGCGATAGCCCAGCCCACGGGCGAACTCGGCCGGGCGGCCGTGCGCTCGCTGATCGACCGGGTGGAAGGCAGACCGGCGCCGTCGGTCACCGTCTCCGCCCGCCTCGTAGTGCGCCGCTCCAGCGGCGCGTCCGAAGGGAGCCCCCGTTGAGCACGACCAGCCCCGAGATCCTCCGCATGGAGGGAGTCCGCAAGGTCTTCCCCGGCGTGGTCGCCCTCGACGGCGTCGATTTCGACCTGCACGGCGGTGAAGTGCACGTCCTGCTCGGCGAGAACGGCGCGGGCAAGAGCACCCTCATCAAGATGCTGTCCGGCGCCAACCGCCCGGACGGGGGGCGCCTGCTCGTGGACGGCCAAGAGGTGCGCATCCACGGCGCGCAGGACGCGGAACGGCTCGGCATCGCCACCATCTACCAGGAGTTCAACCTCGTCCCCACGTTCAGCGTGGCGGAGAACATCTTCCTGGGCCGCCAGCCGCGCCGCTTCGGTCTGCTGGACCGCAGGAAGATGAACGCCGACGCCGCCACGCTGCTGAAGCGCGTCGGAGTGGACGTCGACCCGCGCACCCCGGTGGGGGAACTGGGCATCGCGCGCCTGCAGATGGTGGAGATCGCCAAGGCGCTCAGCCTGGACGCCCGGGTGCTGATCATGGACGAGCCGACCGCGGTCCTCACCAGCGAGGAGGTCGAGAAGCTCTTCGCGATCGTCCGCCAGCTGCGCGCGGACGGCGTCGGCATCGTCTTCATCACCCACCACCTGGAGGAGATCGCCGCGCTCGGCGACCGTGTGACGGTGCTGCGCGACGGGCGCAGCGTCGCGCAGGTCCCCGCCGCCACCCCCGAGGACGAGCTGGTCCGCCTCATGGTCGGACGCAGCATCGACCAGCAGTACCCGCGCGAGCGCTCCGACGCCGGCGCGCCGCTGCTGCGGGTCGAGGGCCTCACCCGCGGCGGCGTCTTCCAGGACGTGAGCTTCGAGGTGCGGGCCGGCGAGGTGGTGGGCCTGGCCGGGCTCGTCGGCGCCGGGCGCACCGAGGTCGTGCGCGCGGTCTTCGGCGCCGACCCCTACGACTCCGGGACCGTCGAGGTGCTCGGGAAGCGGCTGCGCCGGCACGACGTCAACGCCGCCATGGACGCGGGCATCGGCCTGGTGCCCGAGGACCGCAAGGGCCAGGGCCTGGTCCTGGACGCCAGCGTCCAGGAGAACCTGGGCCTGGTCACCCTCGGCCGCGCCACCCGCGCCGGTTTCATCGACCGGGCGGGCCAGCGCAAGGACGCCGACCGCATCTCGGGGCAGCTCAAGGTGCGCATGGCCGGCCTCCAGCAGCACGTCCGCACCCTGTCCGGCGGCAACCAGCAGAAGGTCGTCATCGGCAAGTGGCTGCTGGCCGACACCAAGGTGCTGATCCTCGACGAGCCCACCCGGGGCATCGACGTCGGCGCCAAGGTGGAGATCTACCAGCTCGTCAACCGGCTCACGGCCTCCGGCCACGCCGTGCTGATGATCTCCAGCGACCTCCCCGAGGTACTGGGCATGAGCGACCGCGTCCTGGTGATGTCCCAGGGCCGGATCGCCGGCGAACTCCCCGCTGACCAGGCGACCCAGGACTCCGTCATGGCCCTCGCCGTCGGCGCGGGCACCGCGGACAACGACAACGGCAACACCACTGCGACGAAGAAGGATGTGGAGGGCTCCCGTGGCCACTGACACGCTCAAGAAGACTACGGACACGGGTGGCGTCGCCGCGGCTCGCCGCGTGCTCCTCAACAACGGCGCCCTCAGCGCCCTGGTCGTCCTGCTCGTGGCACTGTCGTTCATGTCGGGCGACTTCCTGAGCACGCAGAACCTGCTCAATGTCGGCGTCCAGGCTGCCGTCGTGGCGATCCTCGCCTTCGGCTCCACCTTTGTGATCGTCGCGGCCGGCATCGACCTGTCGGTCGGCTCCGTCGCGGCCCTGTCGGCGACGGTGCTGGCCTGGAGCGCGAGCTCCGCGGGCCTGCCGGTGTGGCTGGCGGTCGTGCTCTCCGTGGCCACCGGTGTGGCCAGCGGTCTGCTCAGCGGCCTGCTGGTCTCCTTCGGCAAGCTGCCGCCCTTCATCGCCACCCTGGCGATGCTCTCCATCGGCCGCGGCCTGACCCTGGTCATCTCCCAGGGCAGCCCGATCGCCTTCCCGGACTCCGTCTCCCACCTGGGCGACACCATCGGCGGCTGGCTGCCGGTGCCCGTGCTGGTCATGATCGTCGCGGGCGTCGCCACGGCCGTGATCCTGGGCCGCACCTACATGGGCCGCGCCATGTACGCGATCGGCGGCAACGAGGAGGCGGCCCGCCTCTCCGGCATCCGCGTCAAGCGGCAGAAGCTCATCATCTACGGCCTGTCCGGCCTCTTCGCGGCCGTCGCGGGCATCGTCCTGGCCTCACGGCTCGCCTCGGCGCAGCCTCAGGCGGCCTACGGCTACGAACTGGACGCCATCGCCGCGGTCGTCATCGGCGGCGCCAGCCTCTCCGGCGGCGTCGGCAAGGCCTCCGGAACCCTGATCGGCGCGCTGATCCTCGCCGTGCTGCGCAACGGCCTCAACCTGCTGTCGGTCTCCGCCTTCTGGCAGCAGGTCGTGATCGGCGTCGTCATTGCCCTGGCGGTCCTCCTGGACACCCTGCGCCGCCGTGGCTGACGCCGCGCGCCGCACTTCCGCTCACCTGCCTCATCACACCCGCAAGGAACCACCGATGCGTATCAAGAAGATCACGGTCACCGCTGTCGCCGTCAGCGCCCTCGCCCTCACCGCCGCCGCCTGCGACTCCGGCTCCGGCTCGTCCTCCGGCACGAAGGTGGGCCTGTCGGTCTCCACCCTCAACAACCCCTTCTTCGTCCAGCTCAAGTCGGGCGCCCAGGCCGAGGCGAAGAAGGAGGGCGTGAACCTGACCGTGACCGACGCGCAGAACGACGCGTCGCAGCAGGCGAACCAACTGCAGAACTTCACCAGCCAGAACGTGAAGGCGATCATCGTCAACCCGGTGGACTCCGACGCGGCCGGCCCCTCGGTGAAGGCCGCCAACAAGGCGAACATCCCCGTCGTCGCCGCCGACCGCGGTGTCAACAAGGCCGACCTGGCGACCACCGTCGCCTCGGACAACGTCGAGGGCGGGCGCCTGGCCGCCAAGACGCTGGCCGAGTCCCTGGGCGGCAAGGGCACCGTGGTCGTGCTCCAGGGCACCGCGGGCACCTCCGCCGCCAACGAGCGCGGCCAGGGCTTCGACGAGGGCATCAAGGCCTACCCCGGCATCAAGGTGGTGGCCGAGCAGGCCGCCGACTTCGACCGCACCAAGGGCCTGGACGTCATGACCAACCTGCTGCAGGCGCACGCCGACGTCACCGGCGTCTTCGCCCAGAACGACGAAATGGCCCTCGGCGCCATCAAGGCGCTCGGCTCCAAGGCCGGCAAGACCGTCAAGGTGGTCGGCTTCGACGGCACCCCCGACGGCCTGACCGCGGTCAAGGCGGGCACGCTCACCGCGTCCGTGGCGCAGCAGCCCAGCGAACTGGGCAAGCTGGCCGTGCAGAACGCCGTGAAGGCCGCCAAGGGCGACAAGCTCCCGACCCTGGTGAAGGTGCCGGTCAAGGTCGTCACGAAGCAGAACGTCGCGGACTTCACGTCCTGACGCGACGCACCGCTACGGCCGAATCCGCGAAGGGAACACAAAGATGCACGGCTACGACCTGCTGGTCGTAGGGTCGGCCAACGCCGACCTGGTGATCCACGTCGACCGTCGCCCGGCGGCGGGCGAGACCGTCCTCGGCTCCGACCTGGCCACCCACCCGGGTGGCAAGGGCGCCAACCAGGCCGTCGCCGCGGCCCGGCTGGGCGCGCGCACGGCACTGCTGGCGCGGGTCGGCGACGACGCGCACGGGCGCATGCTGACCGGGTCGCTGAGATCGGCCGGCGTCGACACCTCCGGCATCCTGATCGGCGACACCCCCACCGGGGTCGCGCTGATCACGGTGGACCCCTCCGGCGACAACAGCATCGTCGTCTCGCCGGGCGCCAACGGGCGCCTCGGGACGGCCGATGTGGCGGGGGCGCACGAGCTGCTGGCCGCCGCCCCCGTGGTGTCGCTGCAGCTGGAGATCCCGGCCGCGACCGTGGCCGCCGTGGTCGCGGCGGCCACGGAGGCCGGCACACGGGTGGTGCTCAACCCGTCGCCGCCGGCGGCGCTGCCGCCGAAGGTGCTGGAGGGCTGCGATCCGCTCGTGGTCAACGAGCACGAGGCGCGCTTCCTGCTGGGCCAGGACGCCGGGGCCGCCCCCGAGGACTGGGCGCGGGGGCTGCTGGCCCTCGGGCCGCGCTCGGTGGTCGTCACCCTGGGCGCCGGCGGCGCCCTGGCGGCGACCACCGACGGTGCGGTGCACGTGCCCAGCGTGCGGGTGGAGGCCGTCGACACCACGGGTGCCGGTGACGCGTTCACCGGGGCGCTGGCCTGGCGGCTGGGCGCCGGCGACGACCTGGAGACCGCAGTGCGGTTCGCGGTGCGTGTCGGGGCCGTGGCCGTCACCAAGGCGGGTGCGCAGGAGTCCTTCCCCACCCTCGACGAGACGGAACAGCTGTGAAGAAGTCCGGAATCCTCAACCGCCACCTGGCAGGCGCGCTCGCCGCGCTCGGCCACACCGATCTCGTGGTCGTCTGCGACGCGGGCCTGCCGATACCGCCCGGCCCCGTCGTCGTCGATCTCGCCTTCCGCGCCGGGACGCCCTCGTTCGCCGAGGTGCTGAGGGGGCTGCAGGACGAGCTGGTGATCGAGGGCGCCGTCGCCGCCAAGGAGGTGCGCGACCACAACCCCGAGGTCACCGCGCAGCTCGAGGAGGCCTTCCCGAACCTGGAACTCGTCTCCCACGAGGACTTCAAGACCCTCACGCACCAGGCCCGGCTCGTCGTCCGCACCGGGGAGGCGCGCCCCTACGCCAATGTCATCCTGCGCTGCGGTGTCCCCTTCTGAGAGGGGTACATCCGTCCGGATGCGGTCGGCGGGCCGAGCGGGCGTTTCACAACTAACGTCCGGAGCATGAGCGATCGACCGCTGAAGGACGAGGTGCTGGAGGAGCTGGGCGAGGATCGGCTCCGCGGGATCGCCGCGCTGCTCGGTACCGACGCCGACGAGACGCTGCAGGTCGTGGGCGGTTCCGTGGCCTCGCTCACCGGTGTGCTGACCGACGACGCCGTGACCCCCGGGGGTACGGCCGAACTGTGCCAGGCCATGGAGCAGGCGGCGAACGAGACCGAACCGCTGCCCGCCGCGGCCGCCGGCTTCGCCGGGGTGCAGGGCGGTGCGAAGGGCGGGAACGGCGGCGGGGCCCTCGTGGCGGTCCTGACGAAGGTCGCCGCGCCGGCGGCGCGGGCGGTGGCCAAGCGGACCGGGCTGCCGGAGCAGGCGGTCGCCGAGGCACTGGAGTCGATCATTCCGGTGGTCGCGGCGGTACTGGCCCGGCGCGCCCGGGAGAAGCGCTGACCCTCCCCGGACGACTCGTGGGGCGCGGGGCCGGAACGACCCGGGAACGGCGTAAGGGGTCCGGCTGAGCCGGACCCCTTAGGCGTTCCCCTCCCTCTGCGTGGCGTCCCGAACCCCCTCCGGACACCGCGCCTCCCCCTCACTCAAGACCCCTACGAGGCCCCCCTCAGGGTCTTGACGCTACATAGACCCGCGAGCCCGGGGGATGGTTGCACGCCGTCGGGAAGAAATTTCAAAGTTTTCCGATCGCCTCCGGAACGGCCCCCGGAGCCCGGTTCACCGCACATGGGCGCGGTATCTTGCGATGGTTTCATCCAGTACGTCCCCGCCGTCGCGGTCCCACAGGGCCGGGTTGAAGATCTCGACCTCGACGGGCCCGGCGAATCCGGCCGCGTCCACCCGTTCGCGGAACCCCCGAAGATCGACGCAGCCGTCGCCGAGTTGCCCGCGCCCCAGCAGCACCCCCTCGGGCAGCGGCGTGATCCAGTCGGCGACCTGGAAGCAGGCGATGCGGCCGCCCTCCCCCGCCCGCGCGATGTCCCGGCCGGCGAGGTCGTCCCACCACAGGTGGTAGGTGTCCACGACGACGCCCACCTGCTCGGCGGGGAAGCGCTCGGCGATGTCCAAGGCCTGGGCGAGGGTCGAGACGACGCAGCGGTCCGAGGCGAACATCGGGTGCAGCGGCTCGATCGCGAGCCGGACGCCGCGCCCGCCGGCGTACGGGGCGAGTTCGGCCACGGCGTCGGCGACGCGCTCGCGGGCCGCGCCGAGATCCCGCTCACCGGCCGGAAGGCCGCCGGAGACCAGCACGAGCGTTCCGGTGCCCAGGGTCGCGGCCTCGTCCACCGCCGAGCGGTTGTCGGCGAGCGCGGCAGCCCGCTCCTCCGGGTCGGACGCGGTGAAAAAGCCGCCGCGGCACAGCGAGGTGACCGTGAGCCCCGCGTCACGGAAGAGTTTCGCGGCGGCCTCCGCGCCGTACTCCGCGACCGGTCCGCGCCACAGGCCGACGCCCGGCACGCCACGCGCGGTCAGGTGCTCGGCCAGTTCGGGCAGGGCGAGTTGGCGCACGGTCTCCTGGTTGACGCTGAGCCGCGCGAGGCCGTCCGGGGGCCGGTTGTCAGTACCCACTGTCACACTCCGTACACGGAGAGGAGGTTCCGCATGCGGGATCCGGCGAGCGCCGGGTCCGGGAACAGGCCGATGCGGTCGGCCAGTTCGTACGCGCGGGCCAGATGGGGAAGGGAGCGTGCCGAGTGGAGACCGTCGAGCATCGTGAAGTGCGCCTGGTGACCGGCCAGCCAGGCGAGCAGGACGACGCCCGTCTTGTAGTGCCGGGTGGGCGGCCCGAACAGGTGCCGGGCCAGCTCGACGGTCGGGTCGAGCAGCGAGCGGAAGGCGGCCGGATCACCTGCGTCCAGCGCGCGGAGGGCGTGGGCGGCCACGGGCGCGAGCGGGTCGAGGATGCCGAGGAGGGCGTGGCTGAAGCCCTGGTCGTCACCGGCGATCAGCTCGGGGTAGTGGAAGTCGTCGCCGGTGTAGCAGCGCACGCCGTCCGGGAGCAGGCGGCGCAGCCCGATCTCGCGCTCCGCGTCGAGCAGGGAGATCTTGACGCCGTCGACCTTGCCGGGGTGCGCCGCGATCAGTTCCAGGAAGGTGTGCGTGGCGGCGTCCAGGTCGGCGCTGCCCCAGTAGCCCTCCAGCGCCGGATCGAACATCGGCCCGAGCCAGTGCAGGACGACAGGGTGCGCGGTCTGCCGCAGGACGGGGCCGTACACCTCCAGATAGTCCTCGGGTCCCTTGGCGACCGCGGCGAGGGCGCGGGAGGCCATCAGCACCGGCCGCCCGCCGGCGTCCTCGACGAGCGCGAGCTGCTCCTCGTAGGCCCGGCGGACGTCGTCCAGGCTGTAGGGGTAGCCGATCTCCGTCACCGGAAGCTGGTCGGTGCCCACACCGCACAGGATGCGGCCGCCGGCGGCCCGGGCCTCGGCGCAGGAGCGGCGGACCAGTTCGGCCGCGGCCGCCCAGTCCAGTCCCGAGCCGCGCTGCGCGGTGTCCATCGCCTCGGCCACCCCGAGCCCGTGCGACCACAGGTGGCGGCGGAAGGCGAGGGTCGCGTCCCAGTCGACGGCCGCCGGCAGGCCGGGGGCGGTACGGAAGGGGTCCGCGACGACGTGCGCCGCCGCGTAGACCGTGCGGCTGCGCGACGGGGTGGCGTCGGCCGGGGCGGAGAAGTGGGCGGCGGGCGCGGTGCGCGGCTCGTACGGCCGCAACTCCCCCGAGGCCACGGGCAGGTGAATGGTCGTCACGGCATCAGCTCCGGTACGTCGGGACGGCGGCCCTCGGCCGAGGACTTCAGGGCGAGTTCGGCGAGCTGCGCACCGCGGGCGCCGGCCCGCGGGTCCCGGGCCCAGGGCTCGTCGAGGGGGCACCGGGCGACAGCAAGCGCTTCCTCGCCCCTCACGCTAGCCATCGCCACGACAATCGACAAGAAGCACCACCTTCCGACAGATAGCGCTTTCTGGCCTTCGGACCGGGCCGGACCCGCTCCTCGCGCGGCTCCGGAATGAGAGCATGTGCCGCCACGGGCCACCGGCCCGGGAGCACGACCGACCCGGAGGAAGCAGACGCATGGCAGTGACCCTGGCCGACGTTGCGGCGCACGCCGGAGTGTCCGCCGCAACCGTGTCGCGCGTGCTGAACGGCAACTACCCGGTCGCGGGGAACACCCGTGAGCGCGTGCTGCGGGCCGTCGACGACCTGGACTACGTCGTCAACGGCCACGCCCGCGCGCTCGCCGCCGCCACCTCCGACCTGGTCGGCGTGCTCGTCAACGACGTCGCCGACCCCTTCTTCGGGCTGATCGCCAGCGCCGTGCAGGCTGAGATCAGCGGCGGGCCGGACAGCCCCGGGGCGATGCCCGCGGGCGCCGGGAAGCTCGCCGTCGTCTGCAACACCGGGGGCTCGCCCGAGGCGGAACTCAACTACCTCACCCTGCTGGAACGTCAGCGCGCGGCAGGGGTCGTACTCACCGGCGGCGCGGTGGAGGGCACCGAGCACTCCGCCGCCGTCGCCGCCCGGCTGTCCCGGCTCGCCGCCTCCGGCACGCGGATCGTCCTGTGCGGCCGGCCACCGCTGCCCGAACTCACCGACCTGCGGGGCGCCGCGGGCGGCGCCGTCGTGACCGTGGCCTTCGACAACCGCGGCGGCGCCCAGCGGCTCACCGAGCACCTGCTCGCCCTGGGCCACCGCACCATCGGCTACGTCGCGGGCCCCGCGGACCGGACCACCACGCGGCACCGACTGGAGGGCCACCGCGCGGCCCTCGCGCGGGCCGGCCTCTCCGGCCCCGCCGCTGACGTCGAACGCCTCACGGTGCACGGCTACTACGACCGCTCCTCCGGCTACGACGCCGCCCACGAACTGCTGCGCCGCGAGCCGGGCCTCACCGCGGTCCTCGCCGCCAACGACAGCGTCGCGCTGGGGGTCTGCGCCGCCCTGCGCGAACGCGGGCTGCGCATCCCGGAGGACGTCTCCGTGGCCGGCTACGACGACCTGCCCTTCAGCGCCGACGCCTCGCCCGCGCTCACCACCGTGCGGATCCCGCTCCAGGAGGCCGGGGCCCGCGCCGGACGCCTGGTGATGGGACGTCAGTCACCGCCGCCCGGGGGGCTCGCGACCATCCGCACGGAACTCATGGTGCGGGCCTCGACCGCGCCGCCGCGACGGGACGCGTAGCGGCCCGGGGCCCGCACGACGGCACGCCCCGCGCCCCTGGCGCGGTGCCCCACGGCGGAATACCTTTGACTGAGTCAAAGATTTTCCCGGGAGGGGTGCCGGCACCGTGACCGTTCAGGAGATCAGGGCGTTCAACCGCTTCTACACCAATCTCATCGGGGCGCTGGACTACAGCCGCCATCTGCACACCCCGTACACGCTCACCGAGGCCCGCGTCCTGTACGAACTCGCCCACGCCGACGGGCTCGACGCCGCCGACCTGCGGGCGGCGCTGTCCGTGGACGCCGGGCAGCTCAGCCGCATGCTCGCCGCCTTCGAGCAGCGGGGGCTGGTCACCCGGACCCCCTCGGAGCGGGACGCCCGGCGGCAGCGGGTGGACCTGACACCAAACGGCCGCGCGGCGGCCGGGCTGCTGGAGGAGCGTTCGCGGGACGCGGTCTCGGCCCTGGTCGGCGGCCTGGCCCCGCGCGACCGCGCGCGGCTGACCGGCGCCATGCGCACGGTCCGCGAGGTCCTCGGCGGCGCCTCCGCGACCGCCTCCGCACCGGAAGCGGGGCGGGTCCTGCTGCGCGGGCCGCGTCCGGGCGATCTCGGCTGGGTGGTGCAGCGCAACGCGGAGGTCTACGCCGAGGAGTTCGGCTGGAACGCCGAGTACGAGACGCTCGTCGCCCGGATCGTCGCCGACGGCCACGAGCGCGCGTGGATCGCCGAACTGGACGGCGAACGGGCCGGCTGCGTCTTCTGCGTGCGCGACGAGGACCCCGGCACGGCCCGGCTGCGCCTGCTGCTGGTGGACCCCGCGGCGCGCGGCCACGGCATCGGCCGGGCCCTGGTCGACGCCTGTGTGCTCTTCGCCCGCGAGACCGGCCGGCGCGAGCTGGTGCTGTGGACGAACGACGTGCTGACCTCGGCCCGCCGGATCTACCAGGCGGCCGGATTCGAGCTGGTCGGACAGAAGCCGCACCACAGCTTCGGCAAGGATCTCGTCGGGCAGGACTGGCGAATGGTGCTGTAACGTCCGGAAAGTGAAGCTCGCGTTCTCGACCCTCGGCGTGCCCGGGCTGCCCATGGCGGACGTGGCCCGGCTGGCGGCCGAGCACGGCTGGCACGGCGTGGAGCTGCGGGCCGGTCACGACGAGCCGGTGCACGCGGGCCTGACGGAGCGCGAGCGGGCCTCGGTGCGCGGGGAGTTCCGCTCCGCGGGGGTCGGGATCGTCGCGGTCGCCTCCTACGTGCAGGTGGCCGCGCCGGGCGAGGACGAACCCGTGCTGCGCGCACTGCGCGACCACGTGCGGCTCGCCGCCGGCCTCGGGGCACCGCACCTGCGGGTGTTCCCGGGCGCGGGGAACGGGTCGGCCCCGGACGCCGCGGACACCCGCGCGGCCGGCCGCCTGGCCGCCGTGGCGCCGGAGGCGGCGGACCTGGGCGTACGTCTGCTGCTGGAGACCCACGACTCGCACCGCACCGGCGCGGACGTGGCCCGGGTCCTCGGCCTTGTGGGCCATCACAGCACGGGCGCCCTCTGGGACGTACTGCACCCGTGGCTCGCCGGGGAGCAGCCCGAGTACACCTACCCGGTGCTGGCGCCGTACCTGGGCTACGTCCAGGTCAAGGACGTCTCCTCGGCGCAGGACACCACCCCGGTCCCGCTCGGTCACGGCACGGTGCCGCTCGCCGGGACGGTGGAGGTGCTCAGCCGGGCCGGCTGGGACGGCTGGCTGTGCTGGGAGTACGAGCGCCGCTGGTACCCGCAGGTGCGGGCGCTTCCGGAGCTGCTGTCACGGGGCCGCTCCCATCTGCTGGGGCTGCTCGGCGAATCGGCTTGACCCACCCGCCGCCGGCGGTCCGGGCGACCCGGGCGGGAGGCGCCGGTCACACCGGCCCCGCACCGGCCGCCGTATCCTTCGGCACCAGCGACTCTTCAGCGAAAGCGCCTGTCGCTGCGCGTACCGATGCGGAATCCCTGAACGACGAGGTGGACGGATGCTGGACCTGGCCCGGTTGCGGGCACTGCACGCGGTGCATGTGCACGGCTCCGTCGGCGCGGCGGCGACCGCCCTCGGCTACACCGCCTCCGCGGTCTCGCAGCAGATCACGAAGCTCGAGCGGGAGACCCGCACCACACTGCTGGAGCGGCAGGGCCGCGGGGTGGCGCTGACCGAGGCGGCACAGCTGCTGGCCGAGACGGCTCAGGAGCTGATGACCATCGTCGAGCGGGCGGAGGTCGCCCTGGAGGAGCGGCGCGGCAAGCCGACCGGGCGGCTGACGGCGGCGGCCTTCCCCACCGCTGCGCGCGGGCTGATGCCCGGCGTGCTCGCCGAACTGGCCGCCGCCCACCCGTCGCTGGAGCTGCGGATGCTGGAGGAGGGCGCGCACCGGGCCGTCGACCTGGTGGCGCGCGGCGTGGTCGACCTGGCCGTGGTGCACGACTGGGACATCGCGCCCCTGCCCGCCCCCGAGGGGCTGGAGCGGGTGGTGATCGGCGAGGACCGCTGCGACATCCTGGTGCCCGCCGGGCATCCGCTGGCGGCCCGGGGCCCGCTGGCGCGCGAGGACCTGACCGATCAGCGGTGGATCTGCCAGCCGCCGGGGCACGTCTGCCACGAATGGCTGATGCGGACCCTGCGGGAACTGGGCAGCGAGCCCGACCTCGCCTTCCAGGTCGCCGAGTACCAGACGCAGCTGGAACTGGTGGCCGCCGGAATGGGGATCGCGCTCGTGCCCCGGCTCGGGCGCGGGCCGGTGCCCGCGGGCGTGGCCGTGATGCCGCTGGAGCCGGCGCCGGTGCGGCGGCTGTACGCCTTGTGGCGCACGGGAGCGTCACGACGTCCGGCCATCAGTGAGACCGTCCGCGTGTTGCGGGCTCACTACCCGCAGGTGGGTGCCCGACCATAGGCGGATGTCCTCCACACGCAGGGAACCGTTCCGGGCCGCGTCCCGTCCAACCCACGTGCTGCTGATGAGTCTCCGCAAGGCGGTGTCGGTCACGCTGCTGGCTGCGTCGCTGACAACCCTCTCCGCCGCCTGCGGCCGGCAGCAGTCCGCCACCGGTGCGCCCCCCTCCGACAGCACCGGTGGCGGCCCCGCGTCGTCCGGCATCGTCTCGCCGACGTCCGACCCCAAGCCCCCCGCCTCCCCCTCCCCCTCTGTGTCCGTCTCGCCCTCGACGCCCCGTCAGGGCGGGATCGCCTCGCGCCGGGTGTACTTCTCCTCGGCGGTCCGGGCCCCGGCGCTGCACACGGTGCTGCACGACGAACGCGATCTGTCCCGGTTCCCGGGCTGGTTCGCCGCGTCCGATCCCGCGGTGGGCGCCGAGATCGCCAAGCGGGCCGCCGACACGGACTTCTCGCGGAATGTGCTGGTCGCCTGGAACCGCACGACCGGCTGCAGCGCCGCGACGGACGCGCTGCTCTTCCGCAGCGGCGACCGGCTGGTGCTCGGGATCGACCAGCCGCCCCCGCCGCGCGAGTGCTTCGCGGCCCATCAGGTCGTCACCGTCTTCGAGGTGCCCCGCGACCGGATGCCCGCGCATCCGCGCTTCGCCCAGGAACAGAACCCGCAGCCCGACCCGGCCGGTCCGGGCCGGACCGTGGCCTTCGCCCGGCTGGACGGCGGGGAGCCCGCGCGCGGCGCGCGGAACGCCGAGGTGACCTCGGGCCGGCAGCTCGACGCCTTCCTCGCCCGGCTGTCGCCCAAGGACGCCAGGACCGTGCGCGGTCAGCTGGCGGCGCGCCCGTCCCGGCCGGGCGAGCGGCGCTTCGCCTTTTCGCTGACCGGCTGCCGGCCCACCGACGCCTGGCTGATGATCAGCCGGCAGGGCGTGTCGGCGGCCACGACCGGGGACGAGACGATCCGCTGCATCCAGGCGCAGCACTGGACCGCGGTCCTCGCGGTGGCGTCCTCCTTGGTGCCGGAGCGTGCCCGCCTCATTGACTGACAATAACTTTCCGGCTAAGCGTGTCTGCTTGAAGGTTTCTTTCAACCCCGCCTTCGACATGTCCCGTCTCCTCCTGCCGGAAGGAGTCCGTCATGCACAGCCCTCCCCGTCCGTCCCGCCGTGCCGTCCTCGGCGCCGCCGCGGCCGCCTCCACCGCCCTCGCCGTCGGCACCCCGGGCACCGCGAGCGCGGCCGCGGCGCACGACCGCAGACGCGTCCGCGCGATCATCGACCGGATGAGCATCGAGGAGAAGATCGGCCAGCTCTTCGTGATGCGGGTGTACGGCCATTCGGCCACCGCGCCCGACCCCGCCGACGTGGCGGCCAATCAGGCCGAGATCGGTGTCTCCAACGCCGCCGAGCTCATCGCCAAGTACCACGTCGGCGGCATCATCTACTTCGCGTGGGCCCACAACACCCGTGACCCGCACCAGATCGCCGACCTGTCCAACGGGATCCAGCGCGCCTCCCGCATCCCCCTGCTGATCTCCACCGACCAGGAGCACGGCGCGGTCACCCGCGTCGGCTCGCCCGCCACGCTCTTCCCGGGCGGGATGGCGCTCGGCGCCGCCGGGAGCGTGCGCGACGCCCGCACCGCGGCCGCCGTCGCGGGAGCCGAGCTGGCGGCCATGGGCATCAACCAGGACTACGCGCCGGTCGCCGACGTCAACGTCAACCCCGCCAACCCGGTCATCGGCGTACGGTCCTTCGGCGCCGACCCCAAGGCCGTGGCCTCGCTCGTGGCCGCCCAGGTGGCGGGTTACCAGGGGGCCGGGGTCGTCGCCACCGCCAAGCATTTCCCCGGGCACGGCGACACCGGCACCGACAGCCACTTCGAACTGCCGGTCATCACGCACTCGCTGGAGGAGTGGCGGCGCCTGGACGCGCCGCCGTTCCGGGCCGCCGTCGCCGCCGGCATCGACTCGATCATGACCGCGCACATCCTGGTGCCGGCGCTCGACGACTCCGGCGACCCCGCGACACTGTCCCGGCCGATCCTCACCGGCATCCTCCGCGAGGAGATGGGTTATGACGGCGTGGTGGTCACCGACGCCCTCGGCATGGAGGGCGTGCGCCAGAAGTACGGGGACGACCGCGTCCCCGTGCTCGCCCTCAAGGCGGGTGTCGACCAACTGCTCAACCCGCCTCTGCTGGAGACCGCGTGGCAGGGCGTGCTGGCCGCGGTGCGCTCCGGCGAGCTGACCGAGGAACGCATCGATCAGTCGCTGGTGCGCATCCTGACCCTCAAGGAGCGCAGGGGCCTGCTGGACCACCCCTACGTCACCCACCGCGGCGTGGACCGGGTCGTCGGCACCCGCGCCCACCTGGCCGCCGCGGACCGGATCACCGACGGCACGGTCACGCTGCTGGCCAACAACGGCACGCTGCCGCTCCCCGCCCGGCGCCGCCTGCTGGTCGTCGGCGCCGATCCGGCGGCGCCGTCGGGCACCGGAGGGCCGCCCACCGCCGTGCTGGCGGCCGCGCTCACCGCGCTCGGGCACCGGGCCCAGGCGCTGTCCACCGGGACCGCGCCCGGCCAGGCGGCGATCGACGCGGCGGTGGCCGCGGCGCGCGGCACCGACGCGGTGGTCGTGGCCACGTACAACGTCACCGCCGCCACGGACCGGCAGATCGCCCTGGTGCGGGCGCTGGCAGCCACCGGTGTGCCGGTGGTGCAGATCGCGATCCGCAACCCGTACGACGTCGCGCGGCTGGACGGGACGGCGGCGGCACTCGCCACCTACGGGTGGACGGACGTGTCCATGCGGGCGGCGGCACGGGTGCTGGCGGGCCGCGTACGGCCGGGCGGGAAGCTGCCGGTGGCGGTGGTCCGGGCGGACGAACCGACGCGCGACCTCTATCCCGTCGGGTGGGGTCTGGGGTACTGAGATGGAGCGCGCACGGCGGCCCCTCCCGGAACCGGTCCCGACCCCCTATCCTCCCCAAAGGGGGCACGTCGCCCGGGGGAAGTGGTGGGGGGCCGCCGTGCGCATTCAGACGATCTCGGGGCAGCTGCTGGGCGCGGCATGGCTGCTCGCCGTGCTGCTGGCGTCCTGCACGCCGAGCCCCGGCGGGACCGGCAGCAGCGCCGCCGGCCCGAGCACCACGCCGACCACGCAGGACGGGGTCTTCCTCGCCCAGGACGAGTGCGCGACCAGCGACCCGGTCGGCTCCTACCGCGAGATCCCCTGTGACGACCCGGCCGCCCTGGCCCGTGTGGTCACCCGCCTGTACGGGCTGCTGCCCGCCTCGCCGTCACCCTCGTCGAAGGACGCCGCACGGCCCGGCGACCGCTGCCCCGCGACCACCGACTTCCTCCTGACCGTCAGCGCCGCCCAGCCGCAGGGCTACGCCTGCATGCGCAATCTGATGGCCCCCCACCCGGGCGACCCGGGCGAGGGCGGCGGACCGCGCACCATCGCGGGCGACTGCGTGTACACCTCACGGCACCACGAGGTGAAGGAGACCAACTGCGACGGCTCCGGGGCGCACAAGCCGCAGTACCGGGTGGTCCGGCTGGCCTCCACCCGGGCCGCCTGCCCGAAGGACACGGTGCTGTACGTCCGGGTGGGCGGCGGGCCGGCGGGCGTGGGGTGCGCCCGCCGGCTGTGACGCGCGCGCCGGTCAGGGCCGCAGCGTGCCGTTCTCTGCGCCGGTGCGCCGGTCGAGCCGCGCGTCGTACGCGGCCAGCGGCTTGGCCCTGCCGGGGTCGGCTGTGACGGCGGCGGGGGCGACCCCGGCCCACTGGAGCACCTCGGCGGTGGCCTTCGCCTTGTCGGCCGCGCCCAGTGCGCCGATCACCGCGCCGTGGTTCGCGCCGGGCGCCCACATCACGTAGGCGTCGTGCGTGCCCCTGCCCGGGCGGAAGGGCTCGGCGCCCCAGGGGTCGTTCTGCCCGTAGACGAAGAGCATGCGGTCGGCGTGGTGCCGCACCCAGCGGTCGACGTCGCGCATCGCGTCGGGGCGGAAGCGCATCGGGATGGACCGCGGCACGTACGAGCGCGGCTGGTAGATGCCCGGATAGCGCAGCAGGCCCTTCAGGTGCGGGGTGGCGAAGGTGGGCGCGCCGAGTTCGGTGCCGGCCTGGTAGTAGTACGGCGTGTAGTACTCCAGGCCCTGGTCGGTGTAGAAGTCGAAACCGGAGACGCTGTCGACGAAGGAGTAGATCGCGTCGGTGGACGCGCTCGGCGCGGGGACGTCCGCGCACTCGGACGCCAGGTGGTACTGCCAGAACGCCCACACCAGGTCGAGGACAACGTTCTCGTAGGCCTTGTCCGCGCTGCCCACGGTGGTGAAGGTCAGTCCGTTGTCGTCGGCGTACTTCTGGTAGCGGGCCACGATCTCGTCGCGGCGCACCAGCGCCTCGCGCTGCACGGCGTTCAGGCGCGCCCGGCAGTCGGCGGTGCCCACGGTCCGGAAGAAGCGGGTGTACGCCGAGTCCTCGTCGTTCACCACGTCGTTGGGGGCCACATAGGCGACCGTGCCGGCCATGTCGTGCGGGTAGAAGCGGCGGTAGTAGGTGGCCGTCATCCCGCCCTTGCTGGCACCGGTGGCGAGCCAGTGCCGGGAGTAGATGGTCCGCAGGGCGCGGTAGATGCGGTGCTGGTCACTGGCGGCCTGCCAGATGTCGAGCCTGGACCAGTCGGCGGGCTCGGGGCGGGACGGGGTGAAGAACCGGTACTCCATGGAGACCTGGTTGCCGTCGACGATCTGCGTCGGCTCACGGCGCGAGGGTGTCGTGGAGAGGCCGTAGCCGGAGGTGTAGAAGACGGTCGGCCGGTCCTCGGACTTGTGCAGCACGGTGATCCGCTGCTGGAAGGTGCCCCGGGACGGATGCCGGTGGTCGACCGGCTGGGTGTAGTTCAGGACGAGGAAGCGGTAGCCGGTGACCGGCTTCTCCTCGATGAGGCTCATCCCGGGTATCGCCAGGATGCGGTCCTTGATGTCGGGGATGCCGGGCTCGCTGGCGGTCGCGGTGGCGACCGGGCCACCGACGGTGCCGATGAGCAGCATGAGCGCGAGCAGCCATCTGAGCGCGGTGCGCATGCCCCCTCCTTCGGGGTCGACGGACGTCCCCGTGAACCTATGAGGGGGAACTCGCCTGCCGCCAGGGGGCGTTGACAGCAGAACGCGGCCCGGACCACAGGGGTCCGGGCCGCGTTCGTACGGGCGGGCGGGGTCGACGACCGGCGCGGGCCGCCCGCGCGGGGGTCAGGCCACGGCCTCGCTGCTCTCGTCCTCGCCGACGAAGGTGCGCCACAGCGCGGCGTACCGGCCGTCGGCGGCCAGGAGTTGCTCGTGCGTGCCGTCCTCGACCACCCGGCCGTGGTCCATGACGACGACCCGGTCGGCGCGGGCGGCGGTGGTCAGCCGGTGGGCCACCACCAAGGTGGTGCGGCGCACCGCGAGCCGGTCGGCGGCCTGGTTGACCAGGGCCTCGGTGGCCAGGTCCAGGGCGGCGGTCGCCTCGTCGAGCAACAGCACGTCCGGGTCGACCAGTTCGGCGCGGGCCAGGGCGATCAGCTGACGCTGTCCGGCGGAGAGGTTGCGCCCGCGCTCGGAGACGGTGTGCAGATAGCCGCCGTCGAGGGTGGCGATCATCTCGTGGGCGCCGACAGCGCGCGCGGCGGCCTCCACCTCGGCGTCGGTGGCGTCCATGCGCCCGTAGGCGATGGCGTCGCGGACCGTGCCCTCGAAGAGGTACGCCTCCTGCGGGACGACGCCGAGCCGCTGCCGGTAGCCGGTCAGGTCGAGTTCGCGGATGTCCTCGCCGTCGACGAGCACCGCGCCCGAGGTGGGGTCGTAGAACCGGGCGACCATCTTGACCAGGGTGGACTTGCCCGCGCCGGTCTCGCCGACGAAGGCGACCGTCTGCCCGGCGGGGATCCGCAGTTCGACGCCGGCCAGCGCCTCGGCGGCGTCCTCGGCGTAGCGGAAGTGCACGTCGCGGAAGGCGATCTCGCCGCGCAGCCGGCCCACCTCGCGCGGTGCCCGGGCGGGCGGGGTCGTCGTCGGGGTGCGCAGCAGCTCGCGGATGCGGCCCAGGGACACCGACGCTTGCTGGTAGCCGTCGAAGACCTGGGAGAGCTGCTGCACGGGGGAGAAGAACAGATCGATGTAGAGCAGGTACGCCACCAGGGCACCGGCGGTGAGGGTGCCCGCGCCGATCCGGTGCGCGCCCACGATCAGCACCAGGGCGGCGGCCACGCTGGACAGCAGCTGCACGAAGGGGAAGTACACGGAGATCAGCCACTGGCCGCGCACCCGCGCCTGGCGGTAGGCGTCGCTGCGGCCCGCGAACCGCTTCGCTCCGCCGCGCTCGCCGCGGAAGGCCTGCACGACCCGGAGCCCGGCGACGTGCTCCTGCAGGTCGGCGTTGACGACGCTGACCCGCTCGCGGGCCAGTTCGTACGCCTTGACCGACCTGCGGCGGAACACCCAGGTGGCCACCAGCAGCACGGGCAGCGTGGCGAAGACGATCAGGGCCAGCTCGACATCGATGGCAAGGAGCGCGACGAAGATGCCGACGAAGGTGAGCAGGCTGACCAGCGCGGTGACCAGGCCGGTCTGCAGGAACGTCGACAGGGCGTCGACGTCGGTGGTCATCCGGGTCATGATCCGGCCGCTCAGCTCGCGCTCGTAGTAGTCGAGCCCGAGCCGGTGCAGATGCGCGAAGATCTTCACGCGGAGCGTGTAGAGCACCCGCTCGCCGGTGCGGCCGGTCAGGCGGGTGGAGCCCCACTGCGCGGCCCACTGCGCGGCGACGACGGCAAGGCCGAGCAGCGAGGCCGCCCAGACCGCGCCGAGCGCGGTCTGCCGGACGCCGGAGTCGATGCCGTGCCGGATCAGGACCGGCAGCAGCAGTCCCGCGAGCGCGTCCACGGCGACCAGCAGCAGGCTGAACAGCAGCGGGCCGCGGAAGCCGCGCAGCATGCTGCGCAGGCCGAAGTCCTTGTCGACGTCCGCGGCGGCCTTCTCGTCGATGTCCGGGACGTCGTCGGCGGGCGGCAGCGCGGCGACCTGGGCGAGGAGTTCGGGCGTGGCGGGCATGCCGGCCATGGCCGAGGCCATGCCGCCGGGGCCGCCGCGGGCGGCGGCCCCGGCGGGCACCGCGCTCCTGCGGTCGGTCGTCTCGTCGCGGTGGCGGCGGTCCTCGGGCCACAGCTCGGGGGTGACGCCGCCGGCCGGCGGCACGTCGGGGACGGCAGGACGGTCAGGGTGGTCGGGGCGGTCGAGCAGGCCGGTGATCGCGCCCTCCCCCGGCCACGGGGACGCGGCGGCCGCGATCTCGCCGGCCGGGTCGTGGGTCACGACGTCGGCGCCGAGCTCGTCGGGGTCGGTCAGCAGCCGGCGGTACAGCGCGCACCGCTCCTGCAGTTCCTCGTGGGTGCCGATGTCGACCAGCCGTCCGGCCTCCAGGACGGCGATGCGGTCGGCGAGCGCGAGGGTGGACCGGCGGTGCGCGATCAGCAGCGTGGTGCGGCCCGCCATGACCTCGCGCAGGGCGTCGTGGATCTCGGCCTCGACGCGGGCGTCGACCGCCGAGGTGGCGTCGTCCAGGACGAGCAGCCGGGGGTCGGTGAGGATCGCGCGGGCGAGGGCCACGCGCTGGCGCTGGCCGCCGGACAGGGTCAGGCCCTGTTCGCCGACCACGGTGTCGTAGCCCTGGGGAAGGGCCGAGATGAACCCGTGGGCCTGCGCGTGCCGGGTCGCGGCGAGGACCTGCTCGTCGGTGGCGTCGGGGTGGCCGTAGGCGATGTTGGCGCGCACGGTGTCGGAGAACAGGAAGCTGTCCTCGGGCACGAGGCCTATGGCGTCGCGCAGCGAGTCGAAGGTCAGCTCGCGCACGTCCTCACCGCCGACGCGCACCGCGCCGCCCGTGACGTCGTAGAAGCGCGGCAGCAGCAGCGAGACGGTGGACTTGCCGCTGCCCGAGGCGCCGACGACCGCCACGGTCTCGCCGGGGGCGACGCTGAGGGAGAAGTCGTCCAGCACCGGGCGGGCCGGGTCGTAGCCGAAGCTGACGTGGTCGAACTCGACGGTGGCCGCCGCCTCGCGGGGCAGTTCCCCTGAGCCTTCCCGCAGGCTGGGCCGCGTGTCGATGAGTTCGGTGACACGCTCGACGCCGGCCCGGGCCTGCTGGCCGACGGTGAGCATCACGGTGAGCATCCGCACCGGGCCGGTGAGCTGCGCGAGATAGGTGGAGAAGGCGACGAAGGTGCCGAGCGTGATCTGGCCGCGCACCGCCATCCAGCCGCCCAGCGCGAGCATGCCGACCTGACCGAGCGAGGGGACGGCCTGCAGCGCCGGGCTGTAGCGCGCGGTGAGGCGGATCGTGCGCAGCCGGCCCGCGAACAGCCGCTCGCTGACCGCGCGCATCTTGGACATCTCCTGCTGCTCCTGGCCGAAGCCCTTGACCACGCGGACGCCCGTGACCGAGCCGTCCACGATGCCGGCGACCGCCGCCGCCTGCCCCTGGGCGTACCAGGTGGCGGGGAACAGCGTCCTGCGGCTGCGGTCGGCCAGGAACCACAGGGCGGGGGCGACGGCCAGGGCGATCACCGTCAGCAGGGGCGAGAGCACGAGCATGACGACGAGCGACATCACGAACAGCAGGACGTTGCCGATCATCATCGGGGCCATGAAGAGCAGGCCCTGGATGAGCTGGAGGTCACTGGTGGCCCGGCCGACGACCTGGCCGGTGTTGAGTTCGTCCTGGCGCACGCCGTCGAGCCGGGTGAGCGAGTGGAACATCTCCGTGCGCATGTCGTGCTGCACGTCGAGGGCGAGCCGGCCGCCGTAGAAGCGCCGCACGAAGGTCAGTACGTAGACCACGACGGCGGCGGCTATCAGCACGGCCGCCCAGGGCGCGAGCGGCTTGTCGTGCTTGACGATCACGTCATCGATGATGATCTTGGGCACGAGCGGCACCAGGGCCATCACCGCCATGCCGCCGAGCGACGAGCCGAGTGCGAGCAGGACGTTCCGCCGGTACCGCCAGGTGTAACCCGTCAGCCGGCGCAACCATCCCGGCCCGGCTCCGCCGCTCTTTCCCTCGTCGTCCTTCGCCGCCACCACGGTCCTCTCGTCGGTTCTTCTCCGCCGGAGGATCACAACGCCCCGATGTGCGGATTTCATCCTCCCGAAACAAAGCTACGTCGAAGGTCCGACAGCGGTCGGTCCCGGCGGACTCTCCGCGACCGCGACCGCGACAGCCGCCGGTGACCGGCCGACGGCGGCGGCGCGGCCGCACCCGCGGGGCGTGCGGCCGCGTGACCGGCTCCGCCTACCGGTGCGTCGGCGCGAACATCCGCAGCAGTGCCGGGAGGACCACCACCGAGGGCCCGGGGGCGGCCAGCGCGTCGGCGAGGTCGTCGCGCAGCCGCTCGGGGGTCGTACGGACGCCGGGGACGCCGAAGGACTCGGCCAGGGCGGCGAAGTCGGGCCGGGCCAGGTCGGTCGCGGTGGCCTCGCCGAAGGCGTCGGTCATGTACTCGCGCAGGATGCCGTAGCCGCCGTCGTCCACGACGAGCCAGGTGACGGGCAGGTCGTACTGCCGGGCCGTGGCGAGTTCGGCGATCGAGTACATGGCGCCGCCGTCGCCCGAGACGGCCAGCACCGGCCGGGTGCGGTCCGCGGTGGCCGCGCCCAGTGCGGAGGGGAAGCCGTAGCCGAGGCCGCCCGCGCCCTGGGCGGAGTGCATCGCGCCGGGCCACGCCGACCACGCCCAGTAGGCCAGGATCGTCATGTCCCAGAAGCTGGGCGCGTCCTCGGGGAGGGCGTCCCGCACGGCGGCCAGCACACGCTGTTCCAGGCCGAGGTCCTGACCGTCCAGGCGCGCCCTGATCCGCTCCAGCACCCCGGCCACCGCCGGGGCCGCCCGAGGGTCGCGCCGCTCGCCGGCCGCCTCGGCGAGGGCACCCAGGGCGAGGCGGGCGTCGGCGTGGATGCCGAGGGCCGGGTGGTTGGACTCCAGCTTGCCGAGATCGGCCTCGATCTGGATCACCCGGCCGCGTGGACGGAACGTGTGGTAGTTCGAGGAGAGTTCGCCGAGTCCGGAGCCGACCACCAGCAGGACGTCGGCGGCCTCCAGGAAGTCGGTGGTGTGCCGGTCCTCCAGCCAGCTGCGCAGCGACAGCGGGTGCTCCCAGGGAAAGCCGCCCTTGCCGCCGAAGGTGCAGGCCACCGGGGCGTCCAGCTTCT
Source organism: Streptomyces sp. NPDC088354 (assembly GCF_044753585.1). Taxonomy (NCBI): domain Bacteria; kingdom Bacillati; phylum Actinomycetota; class Actinomycetes; order Kitasatosporales; family Streptomycetaceae; genus Streptomyces; species Streptomyces sp. NPDC088354. Next base: position 55,980 of record NZ_JBIVNJ010000015.1, read on the forward strand.
CGGCGAGCGCGAGGAGTTCGGCGCCCGCACCGGAGCGGACCACACCGCCGCCGGCCAGGACGACCGGCCGTTCGGCGCGCGAGAGCAGCGCGGCCGCCTCCGCGATCAGCTCCGGACGCGGGCGCGGCGGCCGGGGATCGACCGCCAGTGCCGCGACCGGCGGGACGGTGACCGGCGCGAGCAGCACGTCCTGCGGGATCTCCACCCACACCGGCCCGCAGGGCGCGGTGAGCGCCGCCTCCCAGGCCGCGGCGAGGGCCGAGGGGATCTGGGAGGCGGTGCGCACGGTGTGCACGGACTTGACGATGTCGCGGAACGACGCCTGCTGGTCGGTCAGTTCGTGCAGGTGGCCGTGGCGGCCGCCGCCGAGACCGGCGACCGGCACCTGGCTGCCGACGGCCACGACCGGCACCGACGCGGCGGCCGACTCCTGGAGCGCGGCGAGCGTCATCAGCGAGCCGGGTCCGGTGGAGACCAGCAGCGGGGCGGGTCTGCCGGTGACGCGGGCGTACGCGTCGGCCGCGAAGCCCGCGTTGTTCTCGACGCGCAGGCCGACGTACTCCAGCGTCGAGCGCCGCAGGGCGTCGAAGGCGCCGAGCGCGTGCTGCCCGGGCAGACCGAAGACGGTGGTCGCACCGAGCGCCGACAGGGACTCGGTGACCAGGTCGCCTCCGTTCCTGTGGTTCACGCGCGGTCGGCCGCGATCTGCCGGGTCATGATCGTGGTGAGCTCGTACGCGGTGTGGGAGGCGGCGACGCTGGTGATCTCGGCGTGGTCGTACGCGGGGGCGACCTCGACGACGTCGGCGGAGATCATCCGGCAGGACGCCAGACCGCGCAGGATCTCCAGCAGCTCGCGGGAGGTGATGCCGCCGGCCTCGGGGGTGCCGGTGCCGGGGGCGTGGGCGGGGTCGAGGACGTCGATGTCCACGGAGATGTACAGGGGGCGGTCGCCGATGCGCTCGCGCAGCTGCTGGGCGACCTCGTCGGCGCCGCGCCGGTAGACGTCGGCCGAGGTGACGATGCCGAAGCCCATCTTCTCGTCGTCGGTGAGGTCCTGCTTGCCGTAGAGCGGGCCGCGCGTGCCGACGTGGGAGAGCGCGGAGGTGTCGAGGATGCCCTCCTCGACGGCGCGGCGGAAGGGGGTGCCGTGGGTGTACTCGGCGCCGAAGTAGGTGTCCCAGGTGTCGAGGTGCGCGTCGAAATGCAGCAGCGCGACGGGGCCGTGCTTGCGGGCCATGGCGCGCAGCAGCGGCAGGGAGATGGTGTGGTCGCCGCCGAGGGTCATCAGGCGGGCGCCGGTGTCGAGCAGGTCGTCGGCGGCGGCCTGGACGGTCTCGACGGCCGCGTTGATGTCGAACGGGTTGGCGGCGATGTCACCGGCGTCCGCGACCTGGGCGAGCGCGAAGGGCGAGGCGTCCTGCGCCGGGTTGTAGGGGCGCAGGAGGCGCGAGGCCTCGCGGATCGCGTTGCCGCCGAAGCGGGCGCCGGGGCGGTAGGACACGCCCGCGTCGAAGGGGACACCGACCACGGCGACGTCGGTGCTGCCCACCTCGTCGAGGCGCGGCAGCCGCGCGAAGGTGGCGGGCCCGGCGTAGCGCGGGGTACGGGAGGAGTCGACGGGACCGCGCGGTGCGCTGCTGCTCATGGGTGACTGCCTGCTTTCATCCGCTTGATGCGTTCTGGTCGCTTTGCCAATGATCCGGCCGCAACGGTCCGTTCACTGCCCTGGGCGGGAACCTGCCGCACACACCCGGCCCGGCCGCCGTCCGCCTGTGGCGACACTAGGTGGCCGCGAAGGGACCCTTAAGTGTACGTTTCCTCCATATGAGCCGGTCCGAATGGAGGGAACGCACATGACGTCCCCGCGGCAGGACCTCGTGCCGCTCACGCCCCAGATCCCGCTGTCCGCGCTGCTGGCCCTGCCCGACCTCGGGCTGCGCCAAGTGGCCGGACCGCCGGCGGCACAGGCGGATGTGCGCGTCCAGTGGGTGCACACCAGCGAGATGGAGGACCCCGTCCCCTACCTCCTCGGCGGCGAACTGCTGCTCACCGCGGGGGTGCACTTCGCCGCCGGGGCCGACGCCGGGCCCTATCTGCACCGGTACGTCGCCCGCACCGTGGAGGCCGGCGCCGCCGCGCTGGGCTTCGGCCTCGCCCCGGTCCACGACAAGATCCCGGCGGCACTGGCCGAGGCCTGCGACCGCCACGGGCTGCCGCTGGTGGAGGTGCCGCCGCGCACCCCGTTCACGGCCGTGGCCCGCGCCGTCTGGCAGGCCATGGGCGAGGCGCGGACCCGTGAGCTGCGGCACGTGACGGAGGCGCAGCAGGCGCTCGCCGCGGCGGCCGCCCGCCCCGACCCCGTCCCGGCCGTGCTGCGCCGGCTGGCCCGGCGGCTCGACGCCTGGGCGGCGCTCGTCGCACCGGACGGCTCGGAGGTGTACACCGCCGGCACCGCGCCGGACCCGGGAAGCCGCGAGGCGGCCCACCGGCTGGCCCGCGTGGTCGGCCCCGCCGCCTCCGCCCGTCCGCCGTCCTCGGCCACCGACACATACGGCGGGACACGGCTGTCCGCCTACGCCCTGGCCGGCGGGGGCCCCGGTGAGCGGCCGGCCCTCGTCCTGGCCTCCTCGCACCCCGACCCGGCCGACCACGCGGTGGCCAATGTGGCGGCCGTCCTGCTGTCCCTGCTCACCGGGCCGCACCTGGGGGCGCCGGAGGCCGCGCGGTCGGCCGCACTGGTGCGCCTGCTGCTCGGCGCGGCGCCGGAGGAGGCCACCGCCCTGCTGGGACCGGACGAGCCGTGGCTCGTCGTGCACGCCCTGCGCCGCGGCGCGCCCGCCGACCAGGCCGCGGCCGCCGCCCTCGGCTCCGCCCTGGGCACCGCCCTGCTGGATCCCGGGGGCGAGGCGGTACGCCTGCTGCTGCCCGCGGACCGCGAGGTCGCGGCGCAGCCCGGCTGGACGCTCGGAGTGAGCGCCCCGGTGTCCGCCGCCGCGCTGGACGAGGGCGACCGCCAGGCGGCGGGCGCGGCGCGCCGGGCCGTCGCGGGCCGCAGCGCACTGGTGCGGCACCGGGGCGCGGACGGCGGGATGGCGGACCTGGTCGCCCCGGACGACGCCAGGGCGCGGGCGCGCGAGGTACTGGCTCCCCTCGCCGGCTCCCCCGCCCTGCTGGAGACGCTGCGCACCTGGATCGGGCTGCACGGCAGCTGGGACCGCGCCTCCGTCGCCCTGGGCGTGCACCGCAACACCGTGCGGCAGCGGATCGGCCGCGCCGCCACCGCGCTGGACGTCGATCCCGACGACCCGGACGTGCGTATGGAGCTGTGGTTCGCGCTGCGCTGGCTGTGAACGGAACGCCCGGGGACGGCCCGCGCCCCCGGATTCCTGACGCCCCGGCAGGAGGTCACGCCTCGGCGTCGATCGCATCCCGGCCGCACGGAGCTTCGACGGCACGGGAGAATGAGGGCATGCTGCCCCATGTCACCGTGCCCTCCCGCCAGGAACTCGCCGACCACCTCGTCGCCACGCGCATAGCGGGCGACGTCGCCACCCCCCGCGAGAACAACCGCTCCCACTACGGCCGGCTCGCCGCGGGCGACCGCCACTACTGGCTCGGCCTGGAACTCGGCGACCGATGGACGGACGAGGAGGCCGTGCTCGCGGTCATGGCCGAGCGCTGCGGCGTCGTGGCCGACCCGGAGTTCCGTTCCGGGCAGGACACCATCGATCCGGAGCTCACCATCAGCGCTCTCGAGCGGGCCGCCCGCGTGCTCTCCAAGGCCGTGGAGGACGGGCAGCGCGTGCTGTTCGCCACCGGCCACCCCGGCGGCCTGCTGGACGTCCACCGCACACTGGCCGCCGCGCTGCGCGCCGCCGGCTGCGAGGTGATGGCCGTCCCCGGCGGCCTGTCCACGGAGGAGGGCGGGGTCTTCCAGTTCTGCGACGTGACGATGCTGGAGCGCGGCGCCACCCTGTGGCACACCCACTCCCCCGCCCCCATGGCGGCGGTCCTGGACGCGCTGGCCGCGCAGGACCTGCCGCTGCCCGACCTGGTGGTCGCCGACCACGGCTGGGCGGGATGCGCCGGGCAGCGCGGCATCACCGCGATCGGCTTCGCCGACTGCAACGACCCGGCGCTCTTCCTCGCCGAGGCCGAGGGCACCGTCTCCGTCACCGTCCCGCTCGACGACCACGTCACCGACCCGCGCTTCTACGACCCGATGACCGGCTACCTGCTGGACGCCGCCGGCCTGAACCGCCCGGCCTGACGCCCGTCCCGGCGACGCCCCGCGGTGTCCTTCACCATGGGGCAGGCCGGAGAGCGGCTCCATGGTGCGGGCTCCGCCTCACCGCCGGGACCAGGAGGTGCGCGGGATCCGGACCAGGCCCTCCTGGATGACGGAGACGGCCAGCCGTCCGTCCCGGGTGTAGATGCGGGCGGTGCCGAGCCCGCGGCCGCCTGAGGCGGACGGGCTCTGCTGGTCGTACAGCAGCCACTCGTCCGCACGGAACGGCCGGTGGAACCACATGGCGTGGTCCAGGCTCGCCCCCACCACGTCGCCGAGCGCCCAGCCGCCGCGTCCGTGCGCCAGGAGCACGGAGTCCAGCAGCGTCATGTCCGACACATAGGTGGCCAGGCAGACGTGCAGCAGCGGGTCGTCAGCGAGCTTGCCGTCGGTGCGGAACCACACCTGGGAGCGGGCCTCGCGCGGACCGCGCTCATGGGCGAGGAACGGCGGGTCGTCCACGTAGCGCAGGTCCACGGCGGCACGCGCCTCCAGGAGACGGTCCACCACCGTGGGGTCGGGGAAGCGGTCGGCGTGCGACCGCAGCAGTTCCTCGCCGGTGGGCAGGGTCTCCGGGTCCGGGGCGGCCGGCATCGGCTCCTGGTGCTCCAGGCCTTCCTCGTACGTCTGGAAGGACGCGGAGAGGTGGAAGATCGGCTGCCCGTGCTGCACCGCCACGACGCGCCGGGTGGTGAAGGAGCGGCCGTCGCGTATGCGGTCGACCTGGTAGACGATCGGCGCGCCGGGGTCGCCCATGCGCAGGAAGTACGCGTGCAGGGAGTGCGCGTCGCGCCCTTCGGGCACGGTGCGCCCGGCCGCCACCAGCGCCTGGGCGGCGACCTGGCCGCCGAAGACGCGGGGGACGACGGCCCAGCGGCTGGTGCCGCGGAACATGTCCTGCTCGATCCGCTCGAGGTCGAGCAGATCGAGCAGGGACTGCAGACTTGCGTTGGTCACGGTGCTCTCTCGGGCCGGGCGGCGGACCGCTCGGTCACAGGCCCATCGACTTGGCGATGATCGACTTCATGACCTCGCTGGTGCCGCCGTAGATGCGGTGCACGCGGTTGTCCGCGTACAGGCGGGCGATCGGGTACTCCAGCATGTAGCCGTAGCCGCCGTGCAGCTGGAGGCAGCGGTCGATGACCTTGGCCGCCGTCTCGGTGCAGAACAGCTTGGCACGCGCGGCGTCGGCGGCGGTGAAGTCGCCCTGCTCGTGGGCCTCCAGCGCGCGGTCGACGACGGCCTGCATGGCGTCCACGTCCGAGGCGCACTCGGCGAGCACGAACTTGGTGTTCTGGAACTCGGCGACGGCCTTGCCGAAGACCTTGCGGTCGCGCACGTACTGGGTGGCGAAGCGGACGGCGGCGTCGGCCTGCGCGTAGGAGCCCACCGCGATGGCGAGGCGCTCGACCGGCAGGTTGTGGGCCAGGTAGGAGAAGGCCTTGCCCTCCTCGCCGAGCAGGTCCTCGACGGGCACCTTGACGTCGGTGAAGGACAGCTCCGCGGTGTCGGAGGTGCGCAGGCCGATCTTCTCCAGCTTGCGGCCGACCGCGTAGCCCTCGCTCTTGGTGTCGACGACGAGGATCGACAGGCCGCCGCGGCGGTCCTCCGGGGTGGCGGGCGCGGTGCGGCAGACCACGAGCACGCGGTCGGCGACGACACCGCCGGTGATGAAGGTCTTGGCGCCGTTGAGGACGTAGTGGGTGCCGTCCTCGGAGAGCTTGGCGTTGGTGGTCATGCCGGCCAGGTCGGAGCCGGTGCCCGGCTCGGTCATGGCGATGGCCGTCATCATGTCGCCGCTGATGAAGTCCGGCAGCCAGCGCTTCTTCTGCTCCTCGCCGGCGAACTCCAGGAGGTACGGGAGCACCAGGCCGGTGTGCACGCCGCTGCTGCCGAAGCTGACGCCGGCGCGGGCGGTCTCCTCGGTCACCACGGCGCTGAACTTCCAGCTCGTGACACCGGCGCCGCCGTACTCCTCCGGCACCTCGATGCCGAAGATGCCCAGCTCGCCGAGGCGGTTGTAGAACTCGCGGGGCGGGTAGCCGGCCTCCTCCCACTGGGAGTAGACCGGGACGACCTCGCGGGCGATGAAGTCCCGGACGGTCTCCCGGAACGCCTCGTGGTCCTCGTTGAATACCGTGCGACGCACTTGGCGCCTCCTCTGCAGACCGAGCGTGAATAAGCAAGCGCTCAGTAAGTTACTTCCCGGTCGCGCGGACTGTCCAGAGCCGCAAAGGCGCCCAGGGCCAGCCGGTGCAGCAGCACGGCGGTCGCCGCCCGTCCCGGAAGCCCGCCGTGCGGACCGAGGTGGGGCGTGGAATTGAGCAGCCCGAAGACGGCGTGCACGGCCGCCCGCGCCTCGGCCTCCGCGGCCCCCGGGTGGACCTGGCGGACGACGGTGACCCACTGCTCGACGTACTGGCGCTGCAGCTGGCGCACCAGCTTGCGGTCGGACTCGCGCAGCCGGTCCAGCTCCCGGTCGTGCAGGATGATCAGCGCCCGGTCGTCCAGGGCGAAGTCGATGTGGCCCTGGACCAGCGCGTCCAGCGCGGCCGCGGGGTCGCCCGCCTCGGCGACGCGCATCCGGCCGGCCGCGTGCAGCCGGCCGCTGATGCCGACGAGCAGCTCGGCCAGCATCGCGTCCTTACCCGCGAAGTGCCGGTACAGGCCCGGGCCGCTGATGCCGCAGGCGGCCCCTATCTCGTCCACACCGACGCCGTGGAACCCGCGTTCGGCGAAGAGCCGCGCGGCCTCCTGCAGGATCTGGTCGCGTCTGCCGCTCGCCGCCCTGGCGGCCGTCCTCGTGGGCTCCACACCGCACCTTTCCGGGCGGCGTCCGGCGTCCGGCCGCCCCCGCGATCTCGTGGTCCTCATATTCTAGACAGTGGTGTTAACGACCGCTAACGTAGGGGACATCACAGTTAACGACCGCTAACACCCGGGGGCCCGCGACATGGAAGCACCCGTTCTCGCCAGCGCCGCGGATCCGGCGGGCGAGGCCTTTCACGCCAACGCCAAGGCGCACGCGGAGCTGTCCGCGCAACTGCGCGAGAAGCTCGCCGCGGCCGCCCTCGGCGGCGGGGAGAAGGCCCGCGCCCGGCACACCGCGCGCGGCAAGCTGCTCCCCCGCGACCGCGTGGACGGACTGCTCGACCCCGGATCGCCCTTCCTGGAGCTGGCGCCGCTGGCCGCCGACGGGATGTACGACGGGCAGGCCCCGGCCGCCGGCGTCGTCGCCGGGATCGGCCGGGTCTCCGGCCGGGAGGTCGTGATCGTCGCCAACGACGCCACGGTCAAGGGCGGCACGTACTACCCGATGACGGTCAAGAAGCACCTGCGCGCGCAGGAGATCGCTCTCGACAACCGGCTCCCCTGCCTCTACCTCGTGGACTCCGGCGGCGCCTTCCTGCCGAAGCAGGACGAGGTCTTCCCCGACCGCGACCACTTCGGCCGGATCTTCTTCAACCAGGCCACCATGTCCGCGCGCGGCATCCCGCAGATCGCGGCCGTGCTCGGCTCCTGCACGGCCGGCGGCGCCTACGTGCCCGCGATGAGCGACGAGGCCGTCATCGTCCGCGGCCAGGGCACGATCTTCCTGGGCGGGCCGCCGCTGGTGAAGGCCGCCACCGGTGAGGTCGTGACCGCCGAGGAGCTGGGCGGCGGCGAGGTCCACTCCCGGGTCTCCGGCGTCACCGACCACCTGGCCGAGGACGACGCCCACGCCCTGCGCATCGTACGGAACATCGTGGCGACCCTGCCCGCCCGCGGCGCGCTGCCCTGGACGGTCGCGCCCGTCGAGGAGCCCGCCGTCGACCCCGCGGGCCTCTACGGCGCGGTCCCGGTCGACTCGCGCACCCCCTACGACGTCCGCGAGGTGATCGCCCGCATCACCGACGGCAGCCGCTTCGCGGAGTTCAAGTCCGAGTACGGCACGACGCTGGTGACCGGCTTCGCCCGCATCCACGGCCACCCGGTCGGCATCGTCGCCAACAACGGCATCCTGTTCTCCGAATCCGCCCAGAAGGGCGCGCACTTCATCGAGCTGTGCGACCAGCGCGGCATCCCGCTGCTCTTCCTCCAGAACATCTCCGGCTTCATGGTGGGCCGGCAGTACGAGGCCGGCGGCATCGCCAAGCACGGCGCCAAGATGGTGACCGCGGTCGCCACGACCCGGGTGCCCAAGCTCACCGTCGTCATCGGCGGCTCCTACGGCGCGGGCAACTACTCGATGTGCGGGCGCGCCTATTCGCCTCGCTTCCTGTGGATGTGGCCCAACGCCAAGATCTCCGTCATGGGCGGCGAGCAGGCGGCCTCCGTGCTGGCCACCGTCAAGCGCGACCAGATCGAGGCGGCCGGCGACACCTGGGCGCGGGAGGACGAGGAGAGCTTCAAGTCCCCGATCCGGGCGCAGTACGAGGAGCAGGGCAACGCGTACTACGCGACGGCCCGGTTGTGGGACGACGGCGTCATCGACCCGCTGCAGACCCGCCAGGTGCTCGGGCTCGCCCTCACCGCCTGCGCCAACGCGCCCATTCCGCAACGCGATCCCGAGGCGCCGGGCTACGGCGTCTTCCGGATGTAGGGGGACGACCGTGACTGAGCAGATGTTCGACACCGTCCTGGTCGCCAACCGCGGCGAGATCGCGGTCCGGGTCATCCGCACCCTGCGGCGGCTCGGGGTGCGTTCGGTCGCCGTCTTCAGCGACGCGGACGCCGACGCCCGCCATGTGCGCGAGGCGGACACCGCCGTGCGCATCGGTCCGGCGGCCGCCGCCGAGAGCTACCTGTCCGCCGAGCGGCTGCTGGAGGCGGCCGCCCGCACCGGGGCCCAGGCCGTCCACCCCGGCTACGGGTTCCTCGCCGAGAACGCCGCCTTCGCCCGCGCCTGCGAGGGCGCCGGGCTCGTCTTCATCGGCCCGCCCGCCCGCGCGATCGAGCTGATGGGCGACAAGATCCGCGCCAAGGAGACCGTCCAGGCGGCCGGCGTACCGGTGGTGCCCGGCAGCAGCGGCAGCGGACTGACCGATGCCCAGCTGACCGCCGCCGCCCTGGAGATCGGCACCCCCGTGCTGCTCAAGCCGTCCGCCGGCGGCGGCGGCAAGGGTATGCGCCTGGTGCGCGACGAGGCGCTGCTCGCCGAGGAGATCGCGGCCGCCCGGCGCGAGGCCCGCGGCTCCTTCGGCGACGACACGTTGCTGGTGGAGCGGTGGATCGACCGCCCCCGGCACATCGAGATCCAGGTGCTCGCCGACGGCCACGGCCATGTCGTCCACCTCGGCGAGCGCGAGTGCTCGCTGCAGCGCCGCCACCAGAAGGTGATCGAGGAGGCCCCCTCCGTCCTGCTGGACGAGGAGACCCGGGCCGCCATGGGCGCGGCCGCCGTGCAGGCGGCACTGTCCTGCGGCTATGTCGGCGCGGGCACGGTGGAGTTCATCGTCCCCGGCGCCGATCCGGCCGCGTACTGCTTCATGGAGATGAACACCCGGCTCCAGGTCGAGCACCCGGTCACCGAACTCGTCACCGGGCTGGATCTGGTGGAGTGGCAGGTACGGATCGCCGCAGGCGAACGGCTGCCCCTCGCCCAGGAGGACATCGCGCTCAGCGGCCACGCCGTGGAGGCGCGGATCTGCGCGGAGGTCCCCTCGCGGGGCTTCCTGCCCTCGGCCGGCACGGTGCTGGCACTGGCCGAGCCCACCGGTGAGGGCGTCCGCGTCGACTCCGGTCTGACCGCGGGCAGCGAGATCGGCACGTCCTACGACCCGATGCTGGCCAAGGTCGTCGCGCACGGCCCGGACCGCGCCACCGCGCTCCGCCGGCTGCGGGCGGCGCTCGCCGGGACGAGCGTGCTGGGCCTGGAGACCAACACCGGTTTCCTGCGGCGCCTGCTGGCGCACCCCCAGGTCGTCTCCGGCGAGCTGGACACCGGGCTGATCGACCGCGAGCTGGCCGGGCTCGTGCCGGCCGAGGTGCCCGCGGAGGTCTACGCGGCGGCGGCGCTGCTGCGGCACGCGGCGCTGGAGCCGGCGGCGCGGTCGTGGACCGACCCGTTCTCCGTGCCGAACGGCTGGCGGCTGGGCGGCGAGCCCGCGTGGACGCCGCACTGGCTGCGCGTGGCGGGACGGGAGCCGGTCGCGCTGCAGGTGCGCGGCCGGGCGGGCGACGCCGAGGTGCGCGTCGGTGACGCCCCCGCCGTGCGGGCCCGGCTCGTCGCCGGGAGCGGCCCGCGGATCACGGTGGAGTGGGACGGCGTCACGCATGCCTTCGACCACGCCGGCGAGTGGCTCGGCCGGGACGGCGACGGCTGGCACGTCCAGGCGTACGACCCCGTCGAGGCGGCGCTGCGCGGCGGCGCGGGCGCCGGCGGGGTGGACACCCTCGCCGCGCCCATGCCCGGCACGGTGACCGTGGTCAAGGTCGCCAAGGGCGACGAGGTCACCGCGGGCCAGAGCCTGCTGGTGGTCGAGGCGATGAAGATGGAGCACGTCATCACCGCCCCGCACGACGGCACGGTCACCGAGATCGACGTGAGCCCGGGCAGCACGGTCGCCATGGACCAGGTGCTCGCCGTCGTCACGCCGCACCAGGACCCGCACCAGGAAGAGGCGAAGTGATGGCGGGCGAACGCCTTGGACTGCCCATGTCCCTGCCCCTGGACGGGCTCCCGCGCCGGGTGCGCATCCACGAGGTCGGCGCGCGCGACGGGCTGCAGAACGAGAAGACCACCGTGCCGACCGAGGTGAAGGCGGAGTTCGTGCACCGCCTGGCCGACGCCGGGCTGACGACCATCGAGGCGACGAGCTTCGTGCACCCCAAGTGGGTGCCCCAACTGGCCGACGCCGAGCAGCTGATGCCCCTGCTGGACGACCTCGGCGAGGGCGTGCGGCTGCCGGTGCTGGTGCCCAACGACCGCGGCCTGGAGCGGGCGCTCGCCCTGGGCGTGCGCGAGGTCGCCGTCTTCGGCAGCGCCACGGAGTCCTTCGCCAAGGCCAACCTCAACCGCACGGTGGACGAGTCCCTGGAGATGTTCGCGCCGGTGGTGACCCGTGCCCGCGAGGCGGGGGCCAAGGTGCGCGGCTATCTGTCGATGTGCTTCGGCGACCCCTGGGAGGGCGCGGTGCCGGTCGGCCAGGTCGCCGCCGTCGCCCGCCGCCTGTACGACCTGGGGTGCGACGAGCTGAGCCTCGGCGACACCATCGGGGTGGCGACCCCCGGCCACGTGGTGGCCCTGCTGGACGCCCTGGCCGGCTTGGGCGTGCCCGTCGACCGGCTCGCCGTGCACTTCCACGACACCTACGGCCAGGCGCTGTCCAACACCCTGGCCGCCCTCCGGCAGGGCGTCGGCGTCGTCGACGCCTCCGCCGGCGGTCTCGGCGGCTGCCCGTACGCCAAGAGCGCCACCGGCAATCTCGCCACCGAAGACCTGGTCTGGATGCTCGACGGCCTCGGCATCGAGACCGGCGTCGACCTCGGCCGTCTCACCGCCACCAGCGTGTGGATGGCCGGTCAATTGGGCCGACCCAGCCCCTCCCGCACCGTCCGCGCCCTCTCCCACCAGGAGTGATCACTGCCATGACGACCGCCCACCGGCTCCCCGCCGAGTACGAGGAACTCCGCCGCACGGTCGAGGAGTTCGCGCACGACGTCGTAGCTCCGAAGATCGGCGAGTTCTACGAGCAGGACGAGTTCCCCTACGAGATCGTCCGCGAGATGGGCCGCATGGGCCTGTTCGGGCTGCCCTTCCCCGAGGAGTACGGCGGCATGGGCGGCGACTACTTCGCCCTCTGCCTGGCCCTGGAGGAGCTGGCCCGGGTGGACTCCTCGGTGGCGATCACCCTGGAGGCCGGTGTCTCCCTCGGCGCCATGCCGGTCTTCCGCTACGGCACCGAGGAGCAGAAGCGGACCTGGCTGCCCCGCCTGACCGCGGGCGAGCAGCTGGGCGCCTTCGGGCTGACCGAGCCGGAGTGCGGCTCGGACGCGGGCGGCACGCGCACCACCGCGCGCCTGGACGAGGCCACCGGCGAGTGGGTGATCAACGGCACCAAGTGCTTCATCACCAACTCGGGCACGGACATCACCGCCCTGGTCACGGTCACCGCGGTCACCGGACGCGGCGAGGACGGCCGCCCGGAGATCTCCTCGATCATCGTGCCGTCCGGCACGCCCGGATTCACGGTGTCCAAGAAGTACAGCAAGGTCGGCTGGAACGCCTCGGACACCCGGGAGCTGTCCTTCGCCGACTGCCGGGTGCCCGCCGCCAACCTGCTGGGCGAGCGGGGCCGGGGCTACGCGCAGTTCCTGCGCACCCTGGACGAGGGCCGGATCGCGATCTCCGCGCTGGCCACCGGCCTGGCCCAGGGCTGTGTGGACGAGTCGCTGGCGTACGCCAAGGAGCGGGTCGCCTTCGGCCGCCCGATCGGCACCAACCAGGCGATCCAGTTCAAGATCGCCGACATGGAGATGCGGGCCCACACCGCCCGGCTCGCCTGGCGGGACGCGGCCGCCCGGCTGGTGGCCGGGGAGCCGGTCAAGAAGGAGGCGGCGATGGCCAAGCTCTTCTCCTCCGAGAGCGCGGTCACCAATGCCCGGGAGGCCACGCAGATCCACGGCGGCTACGGCTTCATGAACGAGTACCCGGTCGCCCGCATGTGGCGGGACTCCAAGATCCTGGAGATCGGCGAGGGCACCAGCGAGGTCCAGCGCATCCTGATCGCGCGCGAGCTCGGCCTTCCGGCGTAGTTTCCCCCGGTCCCTGCCCGATATCGGGCAGGATTCTTGCAAACCCTCCCGTCCCTCCCGCACTATCGAGCGGTGCTCGAACGCCGGACGCCCCACGACGACCTGGTGGACCACCTGGTGCGGACCACGCCGATGAGCCGCGGCGAGGCCGCCCGGGTGGTCCTGGACGTCCTGGCGTACTTCGACGAGACGGCAGAGGACTTCGTACGGCGGCGCCATCGCGAGCTGCAGTCCAAGGGGCTGCAGAACGCGGAGATCTTCGAACGGATCACCGCCGAGCTGCCGCACCGCGCGGTGGCCCCACCGGAGTTCTCGCTGCGGCAGTTGCGCCGCATCGTCTACGGCTGACCCGCCGGCGCTCCACGGCATTCGGGCCGCGCCACGATCGGGAGGGACAACGAACATGTGCGGAATCGTCGGATACATCGGCAGGCGTGACGTCGCGCCGCTGCTGCTGGAAGGCCTGCAACGGCTGGAGTACCGCGGGTACGACTCGGCGGGCATCGTGATCACCGGCAAGTCCGGCGGCCTGAAGGCCGTCAAGGCCAAGGGCCGGGTACGTGAGCTGGAGGCCCGCGTCCCCAAGCGCTTCGCCGGCACCACGGGCATCGCCCACACCCGCTGGGCCACCCACGGCGCCCCCAGCGACGAGAACGCCCACCCTCACCTGGACACCGAGGGCAAGGTCGCCGTCGTCCACAACGGCATCGTCGACAACGCCGCGGAACTGCGCGCCAAGCTGACCGCCGACGGCGTCGTCTTCGCCTCCGAGACCGACACCGAGGTGCTGGCCCACCTCATCGCGCGCTCCGAGGCGGCGACGCTGGAGGAGCGGGTCCAGCAGGCCCTGTCGCGCATCGAGGGCACGTACGGCATCGCCGTCCTGCACGCCGACTTCCCGGACCGCATCGTCGTCGCCCGCAACGGCTCCCCCGTCGTGCTCGGCATCGGCGAGCACGAGATGCTCGTCGCCTCCGACGTCGCCGCCCTCGTCCGCCACACCCGCCAGGTGGTCACCCTGGACGACGGCGAGATGGCCACCCTGACCGCCGGCGACTACCGCACGTACACCACGGCCGGCAACCGCACGTCGCCCGAGCCGACCACCATCGAGTGGGAGGCCGAGAACTACGACCTCGGCGGCCACGACACGTACATGCACAAGGAGATCGCCGAGCAGCCCGAAGCGGTGGACCGCGTGCTGCGCGGCCGGATCGACGACCGCTTCTCCACCGTCCACCTGGGCGGGCTGAACCTCGACGCCCGCGAGGCGCGGGCGGTGCGCCGGGTGAAGATCCTCGGCTGCGGCTCGGCGTTCCACGCGGGCCAGATCGGCGCCCAGATGATCGAGGAGCTGGCCCGCATCCCGGCCGACGCCGAGCCGGCCTCGGAGTTCCGCTACCGCAACGCGGTGGTCGACCCGGACACGCTCTACATCGCCGTCAGCCAGTCCGGCGAGACATACGACACCCTGGCGGCCGTCCAGGAGCTCAAGCGCAAGGGTGCCCGCGTGCTGGGCGTGGTCAACGTGGTCGGCAGCGCCATCGCCCGGGAGACCGACGGCGGCATGTACGTGCACGCGGGCCCCGAGGTCTGCGTCGTGTCCACCAAGTGCTTCACCAACACGGCCGTCGCCTTCGCGCTGCTCGCCCTGCACCTCGGCCGGATCCGCGACCTGTCGGTCGCGGACGGCAGGCGGATCATCGAGGGCCTGCGGAAACTGCCGGGCCAGATCGAGGAGATCCTGGCGGGCGAGGACGAGATCAAGAAGCTGGCGGCGGAGTACACGGACGCCAAGAGCATGATGTTCGTCGGCCGCGTGCGCGGCTACCCGGTCGCCCGTGAGGCCTCGCTGAAGCTCAAGGAGGTCTCCTACGTGCACGCGGAGGCCTACCCGGCGTCCGAGCTCAAGCACGGCCCGCTGGCGCTCATCGAACCGTCGGTGCCGACCGTGGCGATCGTCCCGGACGACGAGCTGGTGGACAAGAACCGGGCGACGCTGGAGGAGATCAAGGCCCGCAGCGGCCGCATCCTGGCGGTGGCGCACCAGGTGGAGGCGAAGGCCGACCACACCATCGTCGTGCCGCGCAACGAGCCGGAGCTCGACCCGGTGCTGATGGGCATCCCTCTGCAACTGCTGGCGTACCACTCGGCGCTGGCGCTGGGCCGGGACATCGACAAGCCGCGCAACCTCGCGAAGTCGGTCACCGTGGAGTAGGGCCGGTGCCCCAGCACACACGGACGGGCCCCCCGCGCCACAGGGCGCGGGGGGCCCGTCCGTACCGGTGGGTCAGGCCGCGTGGCCGCGGTGCGGGACGCCCAGCCGCCAGCCGTCCGCCAGGGCCCGGCGGCCCCAGGCGGCGTTGGTGAGCAGTGCCGTACCGCCGTACCAGGCGACCACGCCGGCCGCCAGGCCGACCCAGCCGGCCACCTTGCCGAGTCCGCCGTTGGAGGCCAGGGCGGCGATGCCGGACAGTGCGGCGGAGACGGTCAGCAGTCCGAAGGCCGCCTGCGCCACGCCGCCCATCTGCCAGGCCGCCATCGTGAGGGTGAGTGCCAGCAGCGCCCACAGGAGCATGAACAGCCCGACGACCTCCTTGCTCGCACCCGCGCCGGACCCTCCCGACCAGGTCACCCAGAAGGCGCCCAGCGAGGCGAATGCGGTGCCCGTGAAGCCGTTGCCGCCGTAGAACTCCCACATGCCCGCGACGAATTGGGTGATGCCGCCGACAAAGAGCGCGAGCCGCGCGGCGTCCGCCGCCGCGGCGTTGTCGATGACGCCCGTGCTGAACAGCCCGAAGGCGATCAGTGTCAGGCCGAGTGCCAGATATCCCAGAGCCGCTGCGCCGGCTCCCGCTGTACGTGCCGTGGAGACGTCGTTGTCCACCGCCGGCCCCCTTCGTGTTCGAGGGAAGAAACTGCAGGTGAGATACCCTTCACAAGGGCACAAGCAATCCCTCGGAGCCGACATTCACGGCAACTGGCGCCGAATCGTTATGGAATGACCACGACAGGCCGCTGCGCACGCCGGGCGAGCCGTCCGGCGACGGAGCCGAAGATCTTGCCGATGATCCCGTGCGTCCCGCCCACCACGATGGCGTCGGCCTCGTACTCCCGGCCGACCTCCTCCAGCTCGTGGCAGATGTCCCCGCCGCGCTCGACCAGGATCCACGGCACCTCCGACAGATGGTCGGCGCAGGCGAGTTCGAGGCCGAGCACCTCGGTGCGGTGGTCGGGTACGTCGACGAAGACGGGGGGCTCGCAGCCGGCCCACACGGTGGCCGGAAGGCGGTTGGCCACGTGAACGATGATCAGCGCGGAACCCGACCGGCGTGCCATGCCGATGGCGTACGCGAGCGCCCGCTCGCTGGACAGGGAGCCGTCGAAGCCGACCACCACCCCGTGCCTGAAGGCGGGGTCGCAGGCAGCGCGCAGCTCGGAGGCCGCCTGGGGTACCGCCGCCGATTCGGCGAGCGGCTTTCCGTCGGCGGGCTCGGGGAGCTCGTAACCGGCCATGATGCGGTTTCTCGGCAAGGTCGGCGCCGGTGGCACCGAGTGGGCGGACAACAACAGTGCGGGGGCCGCGGGACCGGCCGGATTTCGACCGATAAGGGGCTGCCCTTCCCGCTGACTCCAGAGTACGGCGGCCCCGGTCCACTGCACAGAGGTGCGCGGACCCTCACAGCGTCCCCTTACCCCGGAGTTTCCAGGAGAATGCCGGAGCGCGGCGCCGAGCGCAACGCCACGTCGCCAACCGGACAAGTCGCCCCTCCCGGCGATGTCCCGGCCTGTCCGCCACCGGCCATATCCGGAATCGTCCTCAGGCCTCGTTCGGGGCCTGGGGGCGCACTCGTTCATCAGCCATCCAGGGGGCGCACCACGGGGCGCTGACCTGGGGCGCGCGCAGCGTTCCCCCTCATTTTCAGCCAACTTCACTGTGGCAAAGGCCACTTGGGACACACCACCGCCAACCGCCCTACCGCCGGTGGGGAACCGGAATGAGGGGGCGCACAGCCCTTGTGCGCCTGTCCACCGCTTCGAGGCACACTTCACGAGCGGAACGCTTCGTGATCGAATGCTTCACGCCACGTGGTCATGTCGACATACCGCCAGGTGGTGAACTTGCCATGGCGGATGCAACCGACCCAGTAGATTCGATCTTGAGAGACAACGGCGGGGGATCCGTGCAGGACCGAGAGGACGAGTCGACCGAGGGGGGCCCCAGCTCCATGAACCAGGAGTCCAGGACCGGCACCATGGCGGAGATCCAGTCGGCCGCCGGTATGTCCACCGCACTGTCCGTGCCTTCGGGGGCTTCCGTGACGTCGGGGCCTGCGGGCGCCCACGGCCTCCCGAACGTCACGGGACTTCCCGCCGTGACGGCCGGCCCGTCCGCCGCCGCGGCCGGACGCGCGCCCCGCAAACTGTCGGCGCGCCGCCGTCAGGAGGTCGTGGCCGTCATGCTGTTCAGCGGCGGCCCGATCTTCGAGAGCTCGATTCCCCTGTCGGTGTTCGGCATCGACCGCCAGGACGCCGGGGTGCCCCGCTACCGGCTGCTGGTCTGCGCCGGCGAGGACGGTCCGCTGCGCACCACCGGCGGGCTCGAACTGTCCGCGCCCTACGGGCTGGAGGCGCTCTCGCGGGCCGGGACGGTCGTCGTTCCCGCTTGGCGCTCCATCTCCCAACCGCCGCCCCCCGAGGCGCTGGACGCCCTGCGCCGCGCCCACGAGGAGGGCGCGCGCATCATCGGCCTGTGCACCGGTGCCTTCGTGCTCGCCGCCGCCGGGCTGCTGGACGGCCGCCCCGCCACCACGCACTGGATGTACGCGCCGACGCTCGCCAAGCGTTACCCCTCGGTCCACGTCGACCCGCGCGAACTGTTCGTCGACGACGGCGACGTGCTCACCAGCGCCGGCACCGCCGCGGGCATCGACCTGTGCCTGCACGTGGTGCGCACCGACCACGGCAGCGAGGCGGCCAACGCGCTGGCCCGCCGGCTGGTCGTACCGCCGCGCCGGGGCGACTGGGGCGGCCAGCCCCGGCACCTGGACCGCTCTTTACCGGAGGAGATCGGGGGCGATCCCCTCGCGGAGGTCGTCGCCTGGGCCCTGGAGCACCTCCACGAGCAGTTCGACGTGGAGACCCTCGCCGCCCGCGCCTACATGAGCCGCCGCACGTTCGACCGCCGGTTCCGCACCCTGACCGGCAGCGCCCCCCTGCAGTGGCTGATCACCCAGCGCGTCCTGCAGGCGCAGCGCCTGCTGGAGACCTCCGACTACTCCGTCGACGAGGTCGCGGCCCGCTGCGGCTTCCGCTCCCCCGTCGCGCTGCGCGGCCATTTCCGCCGGCAGCTCGGCTCCTCCCCCGCCTCTTACCGGGCCGCCTTCCGCGCCCGGCGCCCCCACGACGAACCCGACGCACCCGCGGCCGCCAAGGACCCGCGCGGCCACGAGCCGTCCGGCGGCCCCGTGCCCGCGCCGCGCCGCGGCTCCCCGCAGGGGGCCGAGCGCGCCGCCGGCGTGCTCCCCATCCCCGGCCAGGGCGGGCCGCCGGCCAGCAGCGGGATCCTCAAGCAGGACCCCGACACGTACGCCCGCATACCCGAACAGGCCGGCAGCCGCTTCGACGCGCGCGAGACGCACCCGCTGCGGCGCCCCCGTGACGGCCGGGACGGACGTGGTAGGAACGCGGCTATGCCTGCTCCGCGGGATCGCCCCGTAGGGTGAGACGTATGAACGACCGGATGGTGTGGATCGACTGCGAGATGACCGGGCTCTCCCTGGCCCAGGACGCTCTGATCGAGGTGGCGGCACTCGTCACCGACTCTGAGCTCAACGTGCTCGGGGAGGGGGTCGACATCGTCATCCGTCCCCCCGCGGAGGCGCTGGAGAGCATGCCCGACATCGTCCGCACGATGCACACCGCCTCCGGGCTGCTGGAGGAGCTGGACGGCGGGGTGACCCTGGAGGAGGCCGAGAAGCTCGTCCTGGACTACGTGCGCCAGTACGTCTCCGAGCCCCGCAAGGCGCCGCTGTGCGGCAACTCCGTCTCCACCGACCGGGGCTTCCTCGCCCGGGACATGCAGACGCTCGAGCAGTACATGCACTACCGCATCGTGGACGTCTCCTCGATCAAGGAGCTGGCCCGCCGCTGGTACCCGCGGGCCTACTTCGCCAGCCCCGAGAAGAACGGCAACCACCGCGCGCTCGCCGACATCCGCGAGTCCATCGCGGAGCTGCGCTACTACCGCGAGGCCGTCTTCGTCCCCCAGCCGGGACCCGACACGGACACGGCCCGTGCCATCGCCGCGAAGCACGTCCTGCCTGCGGAAACGGCGAAGTGACCGACCCGCGGGAAACGTAGGCGCGAGCACCCTCCCGGACCCTGTACACTTTTCCTCGGCCGGTGCGAAGGAAACACAAGCGCCGGTCATGGTGGGTGTAGCTCAGCTGGTAGAGCACCTGGTTGTGGTCCAGGATGCCGCGGGTTCGAGTCCCGTCACTCACCCTGATGGAAAAAGGCCCGGCCTGCGGAAGCAGGCCGGGCCTTTTTCATGGCGTTCATGGGCGAGGCCGGGTGGCCCAGACGGAGACGAGTTCCCCGGACCGTCCGTCGTTCCCGTGGCCCACGGAGGACTCCTGACGCGATGCCGCTGCGTGCCGGGCGAGGTCCTGTCCGGTTTCCTGCGCAAAGGGCCTCTGAACCGCGCGGACGCGATTCAGAGGCCGGTCGGGGCGGCCGGTGCCCCGAGGGCTACGCCTTGCGGGCCACGCCGCCGTAGAAGCCGATCTCGCCGGAGCGCGGGGACGGCTCGGTGTCCGGGCGCCAGAAGGGGACCTGGACCACGCCGGGCTCGACCGGTTCGAAGCCGTCGAAGAAGCTCTCGACCTCGGGGCGGGAGCGCAGGTTCAAGGAGGCCGTGGCGTTGTTGTAGACGGCCTGGGCCTCGCTGCGGTCGGCGAAGTCGCCCGTGGCGTGCGAGAGCACCAGGAAGCTGCCCGCCGGGAGCGCGTCGCGCAGGGTGGCCACGATCTCGCCGGGCTTCTCCGCGTCGGTGAGGAAGTGCAGGACGGCGACGAGGAGCAGGGCGACCGGCTCGTCGAAGTCGATGACCTTGCGGACGTCGGGGTGGTCCACGAGCGCCCGCGGGTCGCGCAGGTCGGCGAGCACGACGCTGGTGGCGCCGGGGCGGCTGAGCAGCGTGCTGGCGTAGGTGTTCACGATCGGGTCGTTGTCGACATACGCGATGCGCACGTCCGGCGCGGTCTCCTGCGCGATCTCGTGCACGTTCGGCGAGGTGGGCAGACCGGTGCCGATGTCGAGGATCTGGCGGACGCCGCTGCCGACGACGTGCCGGACCGCGCGCTGCAGGAAGCCCCGGTTGGCCTGCACGCCGATCCTCACCTCGGGTGCCGCGGCGGCGAGTTCGTCGCCCGCGTGGCGGTCCACCTCGTAGTTGTCCTTGCCGCCCAGCAGGTAGTCGTAGATCCGCGCAGGGTGTGGCCTGCTGGTGTCTATCTCCTCGGCGCGGAAGCCGTCCTGTCTCACGCTGCGCTCCTCTCGACGGCCGTCCCGGCTCCCGGCCCGCGGACGGCAGACGACAGCTTCGCACATCAACATCACGGAGCACGGCCCCGGTTGATCATCGTGCGGCACGGCGTGAGGAGGCGCCGCTCAGGGCTTCCAGTGGTACTTGGCGCCGCTGACCCAGCGCACGACCGCCGGGTCGTCGAGATCCACGTGGGCGATGCCGGCTTCGTGGGCGAGGCGGACGACGTCGAGGAGGTCGTGGGCGATACCCACGGTCTCACCGCCGATCTGGACGATGCGGAACGGCGGGTCCCCCTCGTGGACGGGGGAGACGACGATGGGGGTGTCGGCGGTCACCCTTCCAGCTTGCGGCAGACCCGCCCCGGGCGCACCCGCCGCTCCGCCCGCCCCGCCAGGTGGCCCGCCCGGGCGGCCCGTGATTGGGCCGGACGACCGGGCCGCGGCCTGCTTACGGTGGAGTCCATGAGCACCTCGGACACCTCGCGCGCGGGGCTCGCCGCCCGCCTGCGCGCGCTGCACGTACCCGGCCGGCCGCTGATCCTGCCCAACGTCTGGGACGCCGCCTCGGCGCGCGTGGTGGCCGAGGCGGGATTCCCCGCGGTCGCCACCGGCAGCGCGCCCGTGGCGGCGTCCCTGGGTCACCCCGACGGGGAGGTGATGCCGCCGGCGGACATGCTGGCCGCGGTCGCGCGCGTCGTGCGGGCGGTCGGGGTCCCGGTGACGGCGGACATGGAGCGCGGCTACGGGCTCGGCCCCGCGCGGTTCACCGAGCGGCTGGCCGCCACCGGGGCCGTGGGCTGCAACCTGGAGGACACCGATCCGCGCACGGGCCGCCTGGTGGACGCCGGGGAGCAGGCCGGTTTCCTCGCCGCCGTCCGCGCGGCCGACCCGGACCTCGTGATCAACGCCCGCACCGACGTCCTGGTGCGGGCGCGGACGCCGGCGCGGGAGCGGACCGCGGAGGCCGCCCGGCGGGTGCGGCTCTACCTCGAGGCGGGCGCCGACTGCGTGTACCCCTTCGGCCCGCTGGACGAGGAGACCACGCACACCCTGGTCACGGCCGCCGGCGGACGCCCCGTCAACGTCCTGGCCCGGCCCGGCGGTCCCGCCACGTCCCGGCTGGCGGAGCTGGGGGTCGCCCGGATCAGCTACGGCCACCAGCTCCACACCGCGGCCCTGCGGCACCTCGCGGACCTGGTCGCGACCGTGCGCGACGGCGGCAGTCCCTTCGCGGGCTGACCGGGGCTCAGCCCGCCTCGCGCGGGGGCCCTTCGTCGTTGCCGCGCCGCAGGGTGCGCACCGGGCGGCCCGGCCGCCACACCTCCAGCACGATGTCGGGGTCGTCGACGTACGTCCGCACGACCTCGGTCAGGTCGGCGGCGAACAGGTGGAACGGGCCCTCCGGCACGGTCACCTCGCCGGTGAAGCGGGCGACGGCCGCGGGGTCGGTGACCTCGACGGCGCGGCCGCTGATCCGGACGTCGCCGCCGTCCATGGAGGTGCCGGGACCGGGGTTCACATGGAGCGAGAAGCGCGGGTCGCGGCGGAGATCGAGGGCCTTGCGCGAGTTCGGCATCATGCCGAACCACAGCTCCCCGAGCCGGAACTCGGCCTCGATGCCGGTCACCCGCGGGGAGCCGTCGGCCCGCAGCGTGGCGAGCACATGGTGTTTGTAGGGGCTGAATCGTGTGGTCACGGCCTCGGCGAGGCCGGGTTCCGCCGCCTCGAGGTCCGCCCAGCGTGTCGTCATACGACGATGCTCCCCGGCATACCCGACATCTTGTGTCGGCATTGCCGGGGAGGGGTCCTACTCCTCGCTCTTGCGGCCCTGCGTGCGGCCGCGGCCGTGGCCCTGACGGGCGGCCTGCCAGATCGCCCGCAGGCGGTCCAGCTCGGCCAGTTCGGCGCGCGACCAGGTACGCCGGCCCGCCACGTACCGCCGTATTGCTTCGTTGGCGGCCTCGACGGATCGACGGTCCAAAACGGTCGGTGACATACCCGTGATGTTATCGGCCGGGTCCGACAGCGAGCCCCGGCCGAGCCCCCCGCCGGGCGATATCACACCGTGACCCTCCTCACTGTGGCGGGGGTCACCCCGCCCGCGGCGGGACGCCGGGGCCCGGTCCTGGGCTCACGCCGACTCGCGGCGCACCAGCTCCGTGGCGAGGACGACGTGCCGCCGGGTCGCGGTGGCGGCCCCGATCTCCTCCAGCAGCACCCGGGCCATCGTGCGGCCCATCTCCTCCATGGGCTGGCGCACGCTGGTCAGCGGCGGGTCGGTGTGCCGGGCCACGGCGGAGTCGTCGAAGCCGACCAGCGCCACGTCGTCCGGCACCCGGCGGCCGTGCTCGCGCAGCACCTGCAGCGCGCCGCTCGCCATGAGGTCGGAGGCGGCGAAGACGGCGTCGACGTCCGGCCGCCGCTCCAGCAGGGCGCGCATCGCGGCGCGGCCGCCCTCCTCGGTGAAGTCGCCGCGGGCGACCAGGGCGTCGTCCGGGACCAGCCCGGCGTCCTCGATCGCCTGGCGGTAGCCGTCCAGGCGGCAGCGGGCGACGTACATGTCCAGCGGCCCGGTGATGGTGGCGACCGCCCGGCAGCCGCGGCCGAGCAGGTGCGCCACCGCCGAGCGGGCACCGCCGACGTTGTCGGAGTCGACGTAGGCGACCGACTCCCGGTCGGAGCGGCGGCCGCTGAGCACCGTGGGCATCTCCATCTGGTCCAGGAGGTCGGGCAGCGGGTCGTTCTCGTGGACCGAGACCAGCAGGACGCCGTCCACCCGGTGGGCGCCCAGGTACTGGGCGAAGCGCTGCCGCTCCTTGGGGGTCCGCAGCAGTGTGAGCAGCAACTGCATGTCGGTGTCGGCCAGTTCGGCGCTGACGCCGCGGATGATGTCGGAGAAGTACGGCTCCGCGAAGAGCCGGGTCTCCTCCTCGGGGATGACCAGCGCGATGGCGTCGGTCCGGTTGCCCGCCAGGGCCCGGGCCGCGCGGTTGGGCACGTAGCCGAGCTCGGCGATGGCCGCCTCGACGGCGGCCTTGGTGTGGTCGCTGACCCGCGGCGACCCGTTGATCACCCGGGAGACCGTGCCGCGCCCCACACCGGCGCGAGCGGCGACCTCCTCCAGCGTCGGCCTGCCACTGCGCCGTCCGCCCATCACCATTGCGGCCTCCCAATCACGAGGTGATAACTGCGCCAACTTAGAGCGTCCGCTCCCTTGACACCTCATCGGGGAGTCGAGACTCTTCAACACACCACATATGGGAGCGCTCCCACCCTAGCGAACACCTTCACTTCCCGCACGTACTCGGAGGACCCGAATGCGCACGACAAGGAAGTCGAACCGGCCACGAGGCCGTACCGCAGCCGTCGCCCTGACCGCTGTGGCCGCACTGGGAGTGAGCCTGCTCTCCGGCTGTTCCAAGGACAGCGACGACGCGGCGGGCGGCGGAGGCACGTCACAGGGCACGGACAAGAGCGCGGACAAGGGCGAACTCACCCTCACGGTCGGCACCTTCGGTGTCTTCGGCTACAAGCAGGCCGGACTGTACGAGGAGTACGAGAAGGCCCACCCGGGGATCACGATCAAGGAGAACGTGATCGAGCGGAACGACGCCTACTACCCGCAACTCCTCACCCACCTCGCCGCCGGCAGCGGCCTGAGCGACATCCAGGCCATCGAGGTCGGCAACATCAACGAGATCGTCACCACCCAGGCGGCGAAGTTCGAGGACCTCTCCAAGGCGGCCGGCGTCGAGAAGTCGAACTTCCTCGACTGGAAGTGGGCGCAGGCCACCACCGCCGACGGCAAGACCGTGGGCCTGGGCACCGACATCGGCCCGATGGCGATCTGCTACCGCAAGGACCTGTTCCAGAAGGCCGGGCTGCCCACCGACCGCGAGGCGGTGGGCAAACTGTGGGCCGGCGACTGGCAGAAGTACGTCGACACGGGCGAGCAGTACACCAAGAAGGCCCCCAAGGGCACGACCTTCCTGGACTCCGCGGCCGGCCTCTACCAGGCCGTCAGCAACGGCGCCGCCGAGCGCTACTACGACAGCAGCGGCAAGGTCGTCTACAAGACCAGCCCGGCCGTCAAGAACGCCTGGAACCTCGCCATGGAGGCGGCCACCGGCAAGATGACCGCCAAGCTGAAGCTCTTCGACAAGGCCTGGGACCAGGGCTTCGCCAACGCGCGCTTCGCGTCCCTGCCCTGCCCGTCGTGGATGCTCGGCTACATCCAGGAGAAGTCCGGCGCCGCGGGCAAGGGCAACTGGGACGTCGCCGCCGCACCGAAGCCCGCCAACTGGGGCGGCTCGTTCGTCGGCGTGCCCTCGGCCGGCAAGCACAAGGAGGAGGCCGTCGAGCTGGCCGCCTGGCTGACCGCCCCCGAGCAGCAGGCCAAGGTCTTCGCCAAGCAGGCGAGCTTCCCGAGCGCGCCCGGCGCCTACGACCTGCCCGAGGTCAAGGACGCCAAGCACGAGTACTTCGACGACGCCCCGATCGGCACGATCTTCGCCGACGCGGCCAAGACCATCCCGACCCTGGTGATCGGCCCGAAGGACCAGCAGATCTACACCGCCATCACCGACGTCGGCATCCTCCAGGTCGAGCAGCAGGGCAAGTCCCCCGAGCAGGGCTGGGCGGCTGCCGAGAAGGAAATCGACAACGCGCTGGACCAGTGACCGCATGACCTCGGAGACCTCCGGCACCACCGCAGTGACCGCGCCCCCCATCCAGGGGGGCGCGGCCCCGCGCGACGGCTCCGGCCGGCCGCGCGACGCCCGTGACGAGCGGCGCGACCGCCGGCGCAGCCGCCGCTACCGGTGGGACGTCAAGGCGATGCCGTACGCCTTCGTCTCCCCGTTCTTCCTGTTCTTCGCCGCCTTCGGCCTCTTCCCGCTGATCTACACCGGCTGGTCCTCCTTCTACCGGGTGGAACTGACCAACCTGGACCAGCGGGAGTTCGTGGGCTTCCACAACTACACCCGCCTTCTGGAGGACGAGTTCTTCTGGAACGCCCTCAGGAACACGTTCACCATCGGGGTGATCTCGACCGTTCCGCAGCTGCTGCTGGCGCTGGGCCTGGCCCACCTGCTCAACTACCGGCTGCGCGGCTCGAACTTCTTCCGGGTCGCGATGCTCACCCCGTACGCCACGTCCGTGGCCGCCGCGACGCTGGTCTTCACGCTGATGTTCGGCACCGACTACGGCATGATCAACTGGGCGCTGGAGCACATCGGGTTCAGCCACCACATCGACTGGCGGGCCGGCACCTGGTCCTCCCAGATCGCCGTCTCCTCGATCGTGATCTGGCGCTGGACCGGCTACAACACCCTGATCTACCTGGCCGCGATGCAGTCCGTGCCGCACGACCTGTACGAGTCCGCCGCACTGGACGGCGCCTCGCGCCGGCAGCAGTTCCTCCATGTGACGGTCCCCATGCTGCGCCCCACGATCCTCTTCACGATCGTGGTCTCCACCATCGGCGCGACCCAGCTGTTCGGCGAGCCCTTCCTCTTCGGCGGCCCCGGCGGGGAGAAGGGCGGCGCCTCCCACCAGTTCCAGACGCTGGGCCTGTACCTGTACGAGCAGGGCTGGACGAACTACCACCTCGGCCGGGCCTCGGCCATCGCCTGGGCGATGTTCCTGCTCCTGCTGCTGATCGCCGCCGTCAACGGGCTGGTCGCCCGCCGGCTGCGCAAGAGCCAGGAGGGGTGACGCCGATGACCACCGTCCCGACCCATCCGACGGAGCAGGGGACGGCCGGTGCGCCGGGCACGTCCCGCAAGGCGGCGCGCCGCGTGCCCGGCGCGCCCAAGGCCGGACGGCAGATGCACGGCGGGCCGTTCACCTACGCCGTACTGATCGTCTTCACCGCGATATCCCTCTTCCCCCTGGTGTGGACGGCGATCGCGGCCTCCCGCACCAACACCCGGCTGGCGCAGACCCCGCCGCCGTTCTGGTTCGGGTCCAACCTCTTCACGAACCTGCAGACCGCCTGGACGGACGCCAACCTGAGCACGGCGCTGCTCAACACCGCCGTCGTGGCGGGCTGCATCACCATCGGCACGGTGCTGTTCTCGACCGTCGCCGGTTTCGCCTTCGCCAAGCTGCGGTTCCGCCTCAAGACGTTCCTGCTGATGCTGACCATCGGCACCATGATGGTGCCGCCGCAACTCAGCGTCGTACCGCTCTTCCTGTGGATCGCCGACCTCGACTGGACCAACCACCTCCAGGCGGTCGTCCTGCCGACCTTCGTCAGCGCCTTCGGTGTCTTCTTCATGCGGCAGTACCTCTCGCAGGCCCTGCCGACCGAGCTCATCGAGGCCGCGCGGGTCGACGGCGCCAGCAGCCTGCGGATCGTCTGGCACGTGGTCTTCCCGGCCGCCCGCCCCGCGATGGCGGTGCTGGGCATGCTGACCTTCGTCATGGCCTGGAACGACTTCTTCTGGCCGATCATCGCGCTCACCCAGGAGAACCCCACCGTGCAGGTCGCGCTGACCAGCCTCGGCCGCGGCTACATCCCCGACGAGTCGGTGATCATGGCAGGCGCGCTGCTGGGCACGCTGCCGCTGCTGCTGGTCTTCGTGGTCTTCGGCAAGCAGATCGTGGGCGGCATCATGCAGGGCGCGGTCAAGGGCTGAGCCTCCCCGGACCGGCCGCGCCTCCTCACTCCTCGGCTCCTGTCCACTCGTTCCGAAAGGAGCGCTCCCGAATGACAGCGTCCGGAACCCGCCCCGCGGCGAGCGGCACCTCCGCCGCGAACGCCCGCCAGTTCCCGCCCGGCTTCCTGTGGGGAGCGGCCACCGCCTCCTACCAGATCGAGGGCGCGGCGGCCGAGGACGGGCGCACCCCGTCGATCTGGGACACCTTCAGCCACACCCCGGGCAAGGTGTTCGGAGGGCACACGGGCGACGTGGCCGCGGACCACTACCACCGCTTCCGCGACGACGTACGCCTCATGGCCGACCTCGGCCTGGGCGCCTACCGCTTCTCCGTCTCCTGGTCGCGGGTGCAGCCCACCGGCCGCGGGCCCGCGGTCGAACGCGGCCTGGACTTCTACCGCGCCCTGACCGACGAATTGCTGGCGCACGGCATCGAGCCCTTCGCCACCCTCTACCACTGGGACCTCCCCCAGGACCTCGAGGATGCCGGGGGCTGGCCCGCCCGCGACACCGCGGACCGCTTCGGCGAGTACGCACGCATCGTCGGGGACGCCCTCGGCGACCGCGTGCAGATGTGGACCACCCTCAACGAGCCCTGGTGCAGCGCCTTCCTCGGCTACGGCTCCGGCGTCCACGCCCCGGGCCGCACCGACCCGGTCGCCGCCCTGCGCGCCGCCCACCACCTCAACCTGGCCCACGGGCGCGCCGCGGAGGCCCTGCGCTCGGTGCTCCCGGCCCGCGCGCAACTGTCCGTCACGCTCAACCTGCACCACGTCCGGGCCCGCAGCGAGTCGCCCGCCGACCTCGACGCCGCCCGGCGCGTCGACGCCGTCGGCAACCGGGTCTTCACCGGGCCGCTCCTCGACGGCGCGTACCCGCGGGACCTCGTCGCCGACACGCGGCGGCTGACCGACTGGTCCTTCGTACGGGACGGCGACCTCGCGGCGATCGGCCGCCACCCGCTCGACGGGCTCGGCCTCAACTACTACACACCCACCCTCGTCTCCGCCGGCGCCGCTCCCGACGTCCCCCGCAACGACGGCCACGGCCACGGCGCCGGCGGGCACTCCCCGTGGCCCGGCGCGGACGACGTCACCTTCCACCAGCCCCCCGGCGAGCGCACCGCCATGGGCTGGTCCGTCGACCCGACCGGCCTGTACGACCTGCTCGCCCGCGTCTCCCGCGAGCGCCCCGGGCTCCCGCTCCTCATCACCGAGAACGGGGCCGCCTACGAGGACGCCGTCGGCCCGGACGGCACCGTGGACGACCCCGAGCGGATCGCCTACCTCCACGGCCACCTCGACGCCGTGCTCAAGGCCATCTCGAACGGCGCCGACGTACGCGGCTACTTCCTGTGGTCCCTCATGGACAACTTCGAATGGGCCCACGGCTACGGCAAGCGCTTCGGGGCGGTCTACGTGGACTACGACACGCAGATGCGCATCCCCAAGTCCAGCGCCCGCTGGTACGCGGGCGTCGTGCGCGCGGGACGCCTCCCGGCGCCGCCCACGACGGCCTGACCGTCAGGCGGGACGCGGCGGGTCGATCCCGGGGGAACCGCCACGTCCCGTCGCCACGGCGCCGACGAACGCGGCCCACGCGGCGGGCGTGAACGTGAGCGCGGGACCCTGCGGGTCCTTGGAGTCCCGGACGTGCACGGCGTGGGGCGTGGGGGCGACTTCGACGCAGTCACTGCCCTCGGTGTCGCTGTGGCTCGACTTGAACCAGACCAGACCGTCGCTCATGGTTCACCCGCCATCCGCTTGATGAAACGCGCCGACTCCTCGGTGCCGAGGGCCTCCATCCGGATCATGCCATGGCGCTGGGTCAACGCACCCACCTGTTGCGGATCGGCCGTCAGGAGGCTGAGCGACTGGCCCTCGGTGAGCGCCAGACGATCGTGATCGCCCGTCTCCAGCAGCACGATGGGCCCGTTGAGCCCGGGGTGGGCTCCTGCCGCGAAGGGCAGGACCTGCACGGAGACGTTGCGCAGGGCGGCGACCTCCAGCAAGTGCAGCAGTTGCTCCCGTGCGGTGTCCGGACCGCCCACCGGGCAGCGCAGCGCGGCCTCGTACAGCACGAAACTGCACTCCACCGGCGGCTTGCGCCGTAGCAGTTCCTGACGTTCCAGCCGCGCACGGACGCGTTCCCCGATGGTCTCGTCGTCCATTGGCGGACGGTGTGAGCACAGCAGCGCCCGCGCCGTCGCCTCGGTCTGGAGCAGCCCAGGGACGAGTAGTGGTTGATACGACCACAGACTGACGGCCTCGGCCTCGTACCGGATGAATTCCTGCGACCGTGCCGGAAACTTCTCCGGCTTCAGGAACTCCTGGGCCGCCAGCAGCTTGCCGCCCGCGCCGCACAGATGGTCCGCCACCTGAAGCAGCCGCAGCATCGGGCGGCGGCGGCCGAGCTCCATGGAGCGCACCGTCTCGACGCCGTAGCCCGCCTCGTCGGCCAACCGCTCGCGCGTGACGCCCGCTTGCTCACGCCAGAGCTTGACCTGGTTGCCGCAGTACCGCCACGCCATCGGCGGCTGGGCCGTCTCTCCGGTCATCCGCACACACCCCCGCACACTCCGTGATCAGCAGAGTACGGAAGGACACCGTCAGTCGCGCCCGAAGCTGTGGAAACGACCGATGACGGTGAAGCCGCGGCGGCCGTACCAGTACCGCGGCCAGTCGTCCGCGTCGGCGATGAGGAAGCGCGTGGCGCAGCTCGCGCCGACGGCACGCCGCAGGGCGGTGGACAGGACGGCGTCGGCGTAGCCGCGGCCGAGGTGGTCCTCGGAGGTGATCAGGTCCTCGATCTGGGCGATGCCGGACGCGGGGTCCATGTAGAGGTCGGCCCAGGACGCGACGTCGCCCTCGGCCGTGCGGGCGCCGATGAAGCCGACGACGTCCGCGCCGCGGCGCCGGGTCTCGCGGCGGTCCACGAGCTGGCGGACGGCGTCGTCGTCGGCCTGCGGGAGGAAGCCGCGCCAGCGCCGCGCGAGGGGGGCTCGGAAGGCGTCGAGGTCGACGTCCTCCGCCCCGCCGCCGTCCGGTACCGGGCCGGTGTGCAGCATGACGAGCTCGGCGGAGTGGAAGTACCCGGCCCGGATCAGGGGCCCGGCGCAGGCGGTGCCGGTCGCGTCGTCGAGCACGGTGATCGCGCGGTGCTTCAGGTGGGCCAGCGCCTCGTCGGCGAGCGCGGGCAGCGCCTCGGGGTCGACGTTCCCGTCGACGCCGTCGACGAGCACCCTGTTGTTGCCGTGGGAGAACGGGAAGGCGTCGTCGAGCACGGCGAAGCCGCCGGGCAGCTCGACGGTGCGGGCCGCCTGGCGGCGGGCGAAGGCGGTGACGAAGGCGCGGATCTGCCGCAGTTCCGGTCCTGGCATGGGAGCAGCCTAGGCGGGGCGTTAGGGTCACGGGCCATGGCGATGCACCTGTTCGGGGCCGACGACGACTTCGCCGACCGGATGGTCGCGCTCGCGGACCTGCGGTGGAGTCGCCGGGCGATCGAGGACGCGTTCGTGGCCAACGGCTGGGAGGTCCCGGAGGACGTATCGGGGGACGGGGACCTGGTCACCGCCGTGACGAACGGTCTGAGATCCCAGAACCTCACCGCGATCATGCCGCTGGAACTCGCCTGCACCCTGAAGTCGGATCAGCGATCGGCCGCACGCGCATTGGCCGCCCTGACCGCGACACTGGCCATTCGCATGGGCGTGGCCCCCACGTTCGACCAGGTGATCCCCGCGCCGGAGCCGCTGATCCCCGACACGGAGATCGAAGGCGTGATCATCGTCCCGCACCCGTACATCGAGGACGGATTCGAGCCCTTGGTGAACGCCGAGGGCCGCACCGAGCTCCAACTCCTCACCGTGGTCCCGGTGACCGCCGCCGAGATCGCGTACCTGGAGGAACTCGGAGCCGACGCCCTCTACGAGCAGTGGGAGGAGCAGGAGACCGATCTGCTCGACGTCACACGGGTGTCGGCGGTGTGACGTCCGCCGGGCGCTGCCCGCGGAGCAGCGCGGCTCACGCCGACCGCGACTCCGCCTGCCGGCGCAGGAAGCCGGCGACGTCCGGGCGGCGGGCGTAGGGCTGGAGGGTCTGGGCGGCGGAGGCGAGCATGCCCCGTACGCGCGGGGACTGGACGCGGCCCAGCAGGTCCAGGACGCGCACGCCCGTGACGGCGGCTTCGTCGACGCGGTGCGCGCATGCCAGGTTGTTGGCGAGTTCGGCGGTGTAGAGCGCGATGTTCCGCGTGAAGTGGGGTGCCTGGAGCCGGATGGCCCGGCGGGCGTGCTCGGCGGCGCGGTGGTGGTCGCCGAGGGCGGCCCAGGACTGGGCCTCCAGGCCGGCGAGTTCGGCCTCGCCGTAGAAGGTCATCCACTGCGGGTCGGCGTCACGGGATCCGCGGGCGAAGAGCGACTGGGCGCGCAGCAGGGCGCGTTCGCAGCCGGAGCGGTCGCCGAGTCCGGCCCGGCCGCCGGCCTCGCGCAGCGCCAGCAGCGAGAGCAGCCGGGGGGAGCCGAGGTGGCGGGCGGCCTCCTGGGCGGCCTGCGCGGCGCGCACGGCCTCGCGGGGGCGGCCGGCGTCGCGGGCCAGGAACGAGGCGTTGCAGAAGGCGTGCGCCTCCAGCGCGTGGTCGCCGGCCATGCGGGCGGTGGCGAGGGCCTCGCCGTAGTAGGAGCGGGCCTCGGCGTGGCGGCCGGAGTCGTGGGCGAGCCAGCCGACGGAGACGGCCAGTTCACCGGCGCCGGCGTGCAGGTCGTCGGCGACGGCCTGGCCGTAACTGCCCTCGTCCAGCAGGCGGTAGGCGGCGCCGAGGGAGTGGCCGGCCTGGCGGTAGAGCGCGCCGGCGCCGTGCCGGTCGTCGTGCAGGCGGATCTCGCGGACGGCGTCCTGCACGGCGCGGACCTGGGATCTGCCGACCCTGCGCACCGGCTCCGCCGCGGCCGGCGGGCCCAGCACCAGGGTGGTGGCGATGGCGGCCGGGCCGCCGGTCATGAACGCGCGACGCAGCACGTCGCTCTCCTCATCGGTTTCGGGCTCGCGGGGGGTGGCCGCCACCGGGAGCGGCGGTGCCGGGGGGCCGGCGGCACGCCGGCCGCGGACGGACTCGCGGGGCTCGAAGCCCAGGTCGGCGAGGCCGAGGCCGGGGAACATGTGCCGGAAGACCCGTTCGTACGCGTAGTTGGGGCAGCGGATCTCCCCCGACTCCACGCGGCCGATGTAGCGGGCGTCGCAGCTGACCTGCTCGCCGATCTCCCGGGCCGCACGGCGGACGGCGGCGGCGAACTCGCCGGGCGACCGGTCCGCGCGCAGCAGCCGGAAGGCGGCGTTGGGTGTGGTGGGGGTGGAAGGTGACGAGGGCATCGTCGGACTCCCGGGAGCGGTCGGTGCGGAGCGGTGCTTGTCGCGGAGCGCCGCCGTGCGGCAGCGGAGCGTAGCGGCGCGACGACCGTACTCGGTGCCAGGAGGGCCAGAGCGACGGTTTGCCTACAAAAGGGATATCTCACCCTCCATCCGCCATGAAACGCCACCCTCTCGGCGTCACGCGGGCGTTGCCGTTGACGCCGTACGCGCGTTGGACAACAGGCAACCAACCGTGCGTCCGACTCCTAGGAGGACCCGCCTTGTTGGACGAGCCATGGGACCTGGTGACCGTCCCGGCCCGCCAGGGACTGGAAGCCGTTGACATCCTGCGTCTGCGGACCGGCCCCGTGCCGGGCCTGGGGCCCGTGCTGCACGACAGCTCGGGCGACAGCCTCGGCTTCCTCGTGCCGCCGGGCACGGCGGCCGGCTGGGACGTGCCGGGCAGCGCCTGCACCCAGACCTCGGGACGCGGCTTCGCGATCCCCGGGGAACTGCGCGAGCCGCCGGTCACGGGCACCGACTGGCTGGTGCCGCCGCACAACGACGCCCCGGTCACGGACCCGGTGGTGCTGCGCGCCGCGCTGGGCGAGGCGGCCCGGATGATCGAGCTCGCCGACCGGTTCTGACCT
The DNA here is from genome assembly GCF_044753585.1 of Streptomyces sp. NPDC088354. Classification (NCBI taxonomy): domain Bacteria; kingdom Bacillati; phylum Actinomycetota; class Actinomycetes; order Kitasatosporales; family Streptomycetaceae; genus Streptomyces; species Streptomyces sp. NPDC088354. The sequence continues at coordinate 89,214 of NZ_JBIVNJ010000015.1, forward strand.
GCGGCGGTGCCGCGCCCATACTGGGTGCATGGCACAGCGCAGGACGAAGGACCCGGAAGGGATACGCGAGCGGGTCGGCGGAGGTCTCGCCGAGCTCGTGCCGGACCGGGACCGGCCGCGCGGCCGCTCGCTGCTGATCGACGGCGCCCCCCAGTCGCACGTGGACCTGGACGACCCGGCCCACCTGGACTTCGCGTACCAGCGCCGGCTGGGCCACGTCATCGACCTCGCCGCGCCGCCGGGCCGCCCGCTGCGGGTGCTGCACCTCGGCGGCGGCGCACTGACGCTGGCCCGCTACACGGCCGCCACCCGGCCGCGCTCGACCCAGCAGGTCGTGGAGGTGGACACCGCGCTGGTGGAGTTCGTCCGGCGCGAGCTGCCCTGGGACCGCACCTGGCGGATCAAGGTGCGCGGCGGCGACGCCCGGGCGGGGCTGGCCAAGGTGCCCGAGGGCTGGGCGGACCTGGTCGTCGCGGACGTGTTCAGCGGGGCCCGCACCCCGGCCCATCTCACCAGCACCGAGTTCCTCGGCGAGGTGCGCCGCGCGCTGGCGCCCGGCGGGCTGTACGCGGCCAACGCGGCCGACGGCGGCCGGCTGGAGTTCCTGCGCGGTCAGATCGCCACCGTGAGGGCCTGCTTCCCGCACGCCTGCCTGGCGGCGGATCCCGCGGTGCTGCGCGGGCGGCGGTTCGGGAACGTGATCCTGGTGGCGGGCGACGGGGAGCTGCCCGTCGCGGAGTTCACCCGCCGGGTGGCCTCGGACCCGCACCCGGGGCGAGTGGAGCACGGCCGGGGGCTGGACGCCTTCGCGGGCGGCGCGGCACCGGTCACGGACCGGACGGCGACGGCGTCACCGGCGCCCCCGGAGTCCGTGTTCCGGTGACGCCGTTCCGGCGGCTGCCGCCCTACTGGCCACCGGCCTTGTACGTCTCGACGGTCGGCGGGTGCCCGTTCCAGGTGCAGAACAGCGAGGACGTCGTGCCGCCGGAGGTGAAGTCGACGCGGATCCAGGCGGATGCGGACTGGTTCCAGACCTTCATCTCCCAACCGGCCTCGGGCGTCGCGGAGACCAGGGTGGCCGAGTCGGCGCCCAGGTCCAGGACGACGCGGCCGCCCTCGACCGGATAGCTGTGGACGTCGCCGGTGGTGCCGGCGGCGGAGGCCGCGGGCGTCGGGGTGCCCGGGGGACGGGCGGGGGCCGAGGCTGAGGGCTTCGCGGCGGGCGACGTGGCCGGGGCCGTGGTGGTCGGCCTGCCCGCCGGGGCCTGCGGGCGGTGGGTGGCGGAGGACGGCGGCGGCGGGGACGCCGACGCCGCCGCCGGCTCCGCGAGGGGCAGCGCGCGCGGCGGGTCGTACGCCGTGCCCGCCAGCACGTGGTGGACGCCGAACCACGACATCGCGACGGCGGCGCTCGTCGCGAGCATCCACGCTCCGGCGTGCGCCAGTCCTCTTCGCATGCGCCCATACTGCCGGACGCGCCCCCTCCGCGGAGTTGAGGGTTGCGCCCGCGGCCCGGACGTGCTCGGACCCGCCCGGAGCGTCCCCCGGATGGGCTAGGTTGCGGGCCATGGCAAGTGTGCTCGTCGTGGAGGACGACCAGTTCGTGCGCTCCGCCCTCATCCGGCACCTCACCGACGCCGCGCACTCCGTACGGAGCGTGGGCACGGCCCTGGAGGCGCTGCGCGAGGTGGCGCAGGTCGGCTTCGACGTGGTGATCCTGGACCTCGGCCTGCCGGACCTGGACGGGGCCGAGGCGCTCAAGATGCTGCGCGGCATCACGGACGTCCCGGTGATCATCGCGACCGCGCGGGACGACGAGTCGGAGATCGTGCGCCTGCTCAACGCCGGTGCCGACGACTACCTGATCAAGCCGTTCTCGGTCGAGCACCTGTCGGCCCGCATGGCCGCCGTGCTGCGCCGCTCGCGCGCCCGCGAGGCCGCGGAGGTGATGCGGGTGGGCGGGCTGCAGATCGACGTGCTGCGCCGGCAGGCCGTACTCGACGGTGCGCCGCTGGATCTGACGCGGCGTGAGTTCGACCTGCTGTCCTTCCTGGCGGCCCGGCCGGGTGTGGTGGTGGCGCGGCGCGAGCTGCTGTCGGAGGTCTGGCAGCAGTCGTACGGCGACGACCAGACCATCGACGTCCATCTGTCCTGGCTGCGGAGGAAACTGGGCGAGACCGCGGCCCGCCCCCGGTACCTGCACACCCTGCGCGGGGTGGGCGTGAAACTGGAGCCGCCGCGGTGAGATGGGCCCTGGTCAAGGTCTGCGTGGCGGTCACGGCGATGGTCGTGGTGGCCTTCGCGGTGCCACTGGCCCTGACGGTCAAGGAGATGGCGCGCGACCGGGCCATCGGCAACGCCGAGCGCCAGGCCGCCGCCATAGGCCCGGCCCTGGCGATCACCACGGACCGGGCGCAGTTGGAACGCGCCGTCGCCTCCACGCAGGCGGGCGCGGACGGCCGGATAGCGGTGAGCGTGCCGGCCACCGAGGGCACGGACGGGGTACGGATCGGCCGCCCGCACGCGCCGGACGCCGAGGTGGAGGGGGCCTCCCGGCTGGGCCGGGCGGCCACGGTGCCGGTGCCCGGCGGGTACGCGCTGCTGCAGCCGACCGCCGTCGGCTCCGGTTCGGTGGCGGTGGTGGAGGTCTTCGTCCCGGACGGCGAGGTGACCCGCGGGGTCACCACCGCGTGGGCGGTGCTCGCGGCCGTCGGCGTGGGCCTGATCATCGGGGCGGTAGCGGTGGCCGACCGGCTGGGCACCCGGATGGTGGGCCCGGCCAAGCGGCTCGCGGACGCGGCCAACGGCCTCGGCCGCGGCGACCTCACGGTGCGCGTCCCGGAGGACGGCCCGCCCGAACTGCGCTCGGCCGCGGTCGCGTTCAACGCGATGGCCGACCAGGTCGTGCAACTGCTCGCCAACGAACGGGAACTGGCCGCCGACCTCTCGCACCGGCTGCGCACCCCGCTGACCGTGCTGCGGCTCAACGCCGCGTCCCTCGGCGACGGCCCGGCGGGCGAGCAGACCCGGCACGCGGTGGCCCAGCTCGAACGCGAGGTCGACCAGATCATCCGCACCGCACGCGCCCAGCAGGCCCAGGACAAGCCGGTGGCGGTGGGCTGCGACGCGGCCGCGGTGATCCGCGAGCGGATGGCCTTCTGGTCGGCGCTCGCCGAGGACCAGGGCCGCGAGGCCCGCACGGCCGGCGTCGACCGCCCGGTACGCGTCCCGGTGGCCCGCGCCGATCTGGTCGCCTCGCTCGACGCCATGCTCGGCAACGTCTTCCGCCACACCCCGGAGGGCACCGCCTTCGCGGTGGACGTGCACAGCGGCGAGGACGCGGTGATCGTCCTCGTCTCCGACGCGGGCCCCGGCATCAACGACCCCTCGGCCGCGATGCGCCGCGGGCAGGGCGCGGGCGGCGACGGCTCGACGGGACTCGGCCTGGACATCGTGCGCCGCCTCGCGGAATCCACCGGCGGCGACGTCCGCATCGGCTCCTCGGTGCTCGGCGGCGCCGAGATCCGCGTCTGGATCGCCCTGCGGCCCTATGCCTCCGGCGGCAAGCGCACCCACCGTGTGGTCCGCCGCCGCCGCGGCAGACGGCCCCCGGCACGCTCGGAGGCCTGACCCCCGATGTCCCGCTCCGATTGACACCGACATGTTCGTCGGATTCGCTGCGAGAGTGACCTCGCACCCCCTCACGCCGCACCGCGTGTCCCTCGCCCTGCTGGCCATGACGCTGACCGCCGTCGGCTGCCAGGGGACACCGTCCGCTCCGGAGTCCCTGGTCGCCACCGCGCGCGCCGCCGTCGCCCCCGCCGCCCCGGAGGCGTCCTGCGTGGACCGGGTCCTGGCGGGGATGAACGACACCCAGCGCGTGGGCCAGCTCTTCATGGGCGCGGCCAAGCTGACCACGCCGCCGAAGGCGGACCTGGACGCGATGCGCACGTACGCGGTCGGGTCCGTCTTCCTCGCGGGCCGCAGCACGGCCGGCGTCGCGAAGACCCGGACCCTGGTCGACAGCCTGCAGAAGTCACTCGGGCGGACGGTGGCGGGGCAGCGGGTCGGCCTGCTGGTCTCCACCGACCAGGAGGGCGGCCAGGTGCAGGTCCTCAAGGGCCCCGGCTTCTCCACCATCCCGAACGGCAAGACACAGGGCACGTGGTCGGCCGCCACGCTGCGCACGCGCGCACAGGGCTGGGCGAAGCAGCTCAAGAGCGCGGGCGTCAATGTGAACCTGGCGCCCGTCGCCGACATCGTGCCCGCCTCGATCGGCACGGCGAACATCCCCATCGGCCGCTACGGACGGCAGTTCGGCTCGACGTCCGCCGTGGTGTCCCCGCACGTCACGGCGTACGTGCAGGGCTCGAAGTCGGCCGGCGTGCTCACCACGCCCAAGCACTTCCCGGGCCTCGGCAGCGTGCGCGGCAACACCGACACGACCGCATCCGTGACGGACACGACGCTGACCCGCACGGGCAGCAACATCGCCCCCTTCCGCGCGGGCATCTCCGCCGGTACGGGTCTGGTGATGGTCTCACTGGCGACGTACAAGCGCATCGACCCCCAGCACAAGGCCGCGTTCTCCTCGCTGATCGTCAACCAGATGCTCCGCCACGACCTGGGCTTCAAAGGCGTGATCATCTCCGACGACCTCGGGCAGGCGAAGTCCGCCCAGTCCGTGGCGCTCAGCCAGCGTGCCCTGACCTTCCTCCGCGCCGGCGGCGACCTCACCCTCACCGTCACCCCCAAGGGCATCCCCACCATGGCCGAGGGCATCCGCTACGCCATGCGCCACGACCCGAAGGTGCGCACCCTGGTGCAGAACAGCGCCCGACGCATCCTGACCGCCAAGCAGGCCGCGGGCGCCCTCCGCTGCACGAGCTGACGCGGTCCCCCCGGTGGCGCGTGGACCGGCCGGTGGCGGTCGCGCGGCCGCCCCGCACCGGCCCGCGTGACCTCAGGCGTCCTCCTCGCCCCGCCCGAAGAAGGTGCCTCCCTCGAGCTTCCGGTAGGCAGTCTCGGCTCTCGCCGTCCACGCGTCCACATCGGCCGCCATCGAAGGAAATCTCTCCTTGAGAGGCCCGGCCAGTGCGGCGATCTCCGCCCAGGAGTCGGCAAGGTAGGTCTCGTTCTCCAGACCGATCGCGACGGCCACCCGGAAGGAGTCGTCCGATCTCAGCCACCGCTTCCCCACGTCGACGATGCGGGCGGCGTCCTGGGCGTCGATGATCCACGACATGGAGAGCAGCTGCTCCGAGACGTACCCCGGAGTGACGCCGGGCGCCCTGTGGTCGACGAGAAACGCCATCACGTCCTCAATGCTCGCCATCACGGCCTCCTGTGCGCGCCACTCGTGCGGTCCGCCACCGTCCACGGCGGAGCGTCACCGGCGGGTGACCCATGATCAGGGCACACGTGATCCACGTCGAGGGGCGGCACCCAGCCGCACCGCGCTCACCTCGGCCTCAGGCCGCCCTTAGCCGGACCTTAAGCGCGTCATAAGAAATCGAACGCACGCCCAGCTCAGGCCATTTGTCCGAATACCCCTCGCTAGCGTGCCGGTTCATGAGGAACTCACATCGCCGTCGTCCCACGCGCAAGGTCGCCCTGCTCGGGGGCCTCACCGCGGGCGCGGTCGTCGCGGCCGGCGCCTTCGCTCTCGCGGGGTCGGCGCAGGCCGCCACCGTCGGTGCCGCGTACAGCAGGACCAGCGACTGGACCACGGGCTACACGGGCCAGTACGCGATCAGCAATTCCTCGGGCTCGACGCTGTCCGACTGGACACTGACGTTCGACCTCCCGGCGGGCACCAGCATCAGCTCGCTGTGGAACGCGACCTGGACGGCCGCCGGTCAGCACGTGACCGTGCGTCCCGCGAACTGGAACAAGGACATCGCCGCCGGGCAGGCGGCACAGGTGGGCTTCGTGACGAAGTCCTCCACGACGGCGGGCAACCCCGTCAACTGCCGGATCAACGGCGTGAAGTGCTCGGTGGACGACGGCGCGACCGCCACCCCCAGCGGCCGGCCCACCGCGACCGCCGCCCCGACGGTCGCCCCGACCGCCACGCCCTCCCCCACCCGGACCGCGACGGCCGCGCCGACCCCGACCTCGACGCCGACCCGCACCGCGACGCCGACGGCCACCGCGACCCCCACCGCGACCGTGCCCCCGGCCTCCGGCGCGACCGCCGGCTTCGCGCCGTACGTCGACACCTCGCTCTACCCGGCCTTCGATCTGCTCGCGCACTCCCGGTCGACCGGTGTGAAGCAGTACAACCTGGCGTTCGTCACCGACGGCGGCGGCTGCACCCCCAAGTGGGGCGGCGTCACGGACGTCGCCGCGGACGCGGTGGCCGCCCAGATCGGCGACCTGCGCAGGTCCGGCGGCGACGTCCGCGTCTCCTTCGGCGGCGCGTCCGGCTCCGAGCTGGCGACCACCTGCTCCTCCCCCGCGGCGCTCGCCGCCGCGTACGGCAGGGTCGTCGACACCCTCAAGCTCACCAAGGTGGACTTCGACGTCGAGGGCGGCGCCATCGCGAACGTCACCGCCAACTCCCGGCGCGCCAAGGCCATCGCGCAACTCCAGGCGGCCCACGGCGGCCTGGAGGTCTCCTACACCCTGCCCGTCATGCCGACCGGCCTCACCCAGGAGGGCGTGCACCTGCTTGCCGACGCCAAGGCCAACGGGGTGCGCATCGCCGCCGTCAACATCATGGCGATGGACTACGGCGCCTCCTTCAGCGGCGACATGGGCGGTTACGCCATCGACGCCGCCACCGCCACCCAGGCGCAGATCAAGAGCGTGCTCGGACTGTCGGACACGGCCGCCTGGAAGGCCGTCGCCGTGACACCCATGATCGGCGTGAACGACGTCAGCAGCGAGGTCTTCAGGGTCGACGACGCCTCGCAACTGGTGGCCTTCGCCAAAGCCAAGGGCCTGGGCGGGCTGTCGATGTGGTCCGCGACCCGCGACAGGCGGTGCCCCGGCGGTGCCAGGAACTCCGCCGACCCGACCTGCAGTTCGATCGTCCAGGACGCGAGCGCGTTCTCGAAGGCGTTCGCCGCCTACGACCGCTGATCCCCCGGGATCGCACCGGGATCACCGCATCCCCCGTCAGCCATCTCCCGATCCCCCCACACGAGCGCCCCGGCCGGCAGTTCACCCACGCCCCGGCCGGGGCGCTCTTCTCATGTGCGCGGGTGCGCGGGCCGGTTCAGCAGGCCGTCGAGCAGCGCGGCCAGGCCGGCCTCGTACTGCGTGCGGCCCGAGTCCTGTGCGGCGCTGAGCTCGGGGGCGAGGCCGGTCAGCGACGGATAGCGCTCAGAGGGGAGTTCGGCGAGGCGCTCGCGGATCTTCTCGCGGAGATTCACCTCCGCGTCGCACTCGGCGCGCTTGCGGCGCACGGCCCACATGGCCGAGCCCACCGTGTACTGCATGAGCGCGACCTGGCCGGCGGCGGCCGCGGCGGGCTCCAGGCCCGCGCAGCGCAGCAGGCAGAGCATCCGGTCGATGACGCTCAGCGCCTCGTCGCCGCGCAGCGGACGGCTCGCCAGCAACTGGAGTGCTGCGGGATGTTCACTGAAAAGCCGGTACACCCCCACACACAGTTCAATAAGCTGCTCGCGGGGCGCGCCGGCGTCCGGGGGAATCTCGATCTCACCGAGCAGCCGCTCGTTCACGGCGTCATTGAGTTCCTCTTTTCCCTTGAAGTGCGAGTAGACGGCCATCGTGCCCACGCCCAGCTCCTGGGCGAGCGCGCGCATGGTGAAGGCCTCGGGCCCGTCACGGTCGAGAAGCGCGACGGCTGCGTCGAGGATGCGGTCGGGGTTGAGGGTGTTGCGGGGGACGCGGCGCCGTGGGGAGCGGGCCGGCGGGGTGACAGTCATGAGGGATGCGTGTCCGGTCATGGGGAGCGGTCGGTGAGCGGTTTCCTTGATTCTCCCGCGTTCACGGGCAACCCATGACGGTTGTGCGGCGTCTTTTCGCACGCGTTCACGAGCGCACCATGGTGAACCTCGGACGAACCAGGAGTTACCGGAATAGGCGGGGGTGGTGTTCGGGTTGCCTAGCGTACGTCGTACGGTAGTCCGCATGAGCTCTCACAGGGAGAGGACGGGGAGAACGGCCCGATGACCATGACCACCACCGCGCCGCGGGCCGCCACCTACAGGGGCGGCCTGCGCTGGTGGACCGAGCTGCCGCTGATCGCGGTGGTGTACGGCCTCTACACGACGGGACGGCTCCTGGTACGCGGGGACGTGGTGCGGGCGGTGGACCACGGCATCGCCATCCTCCACCTGGAAACGGCACTCACCCTGGACCCCGAACGCTGGCTCAACACCCTCTTCAGCCGTTACCGGGCGCTCGGCATTCCCGCCGACTTCTGGTACGCCTCACTGCACTACCTGGTCACCCCCACCGTGCTGGTCTGGCTCTGGCGACGGCGCCCGACCGTCTACCGCTTCGCCCGCACCTGGCTGATGACCTCCACCCTCATCGGGCTGATCGGCTTCACCCTGGCGCCCACCGCCCCGCCGCGCCTGCTGGCGGGGCGGCACGGTTTCGTCGACACCATGGCCCAGTACGGCTCCTACGGGTGGTGGGGCGGCGACGCGAGCGCCCCGCGCGGCCTCGGCGGGCTCACCAACCAGTACGCGGCGATGCCCAGCCTGCACGTCGGCTGGTCGCTGTGGTGCGGCGTCATGCTCTGGCGCCACGGGCGGACCCGTTTCGTGCGCGCCCTCGGCATCGCGTACCCGCTCGGCACGACCCTTGTTGTCATGGGCACCGCCAACCACTACTTCCTCGACGCGGTCGCCGGCGCGGCGGTCATGGGCCTCGGCTTCCTGCTCACCAAACCGTTCCTGCGCGCCGTGGACGGCTTGCGGGGCGCGGTCACCGCACGGTTCGCGGGCCCGCCGCGGCAGGTCTCCTCCCCCGTGGTCGCCTCCTCGCGGGACGCCGCCCGGGCCGAGCGCCCGGCCGGGCGGCAGGCCGCGCACCCGGCCGTCCCCGCCCAGCGCGGGGCCCGGCCACCGGCCCGGGAGTCCCACGGCTGAACCGCGGTGGCCCCCGTTGTCGGTGGGGAGTGCGAGACTTGCGCGGGTGAGCACTACGCACGATCTGCGAGAGCGGTTGGCGGGGCTGCGCGGCCCGGGAACCACGCCGCGCCCGATGGACGCGCGGGCCCTGGCAGCGCTGGCGGCGAACCCGGGCTGCCGGCGCCGTGCGCTGCTGGACGCCGCGGGGGTGGACAAGGCGGCCGTGGCCGGCGTGCTGGGCAACCCGGCGCCGTTCGGGCAGTCGCAGTTCGCGTTCATCCGCGGCCACGCCTTCGAGGCCCGGGTCAAGGGGAACGGCTGCGCCGAGCTGCTGCGCCTGCTGGGCGCGCCGGAGGACACCGCAGTGGCGCTGCCCGACCTGACCGCGCCCGGCCCCGAGGGCCGCGTGGAGCGCACCCGCCTCGCGCTCAAGGAGGCCACCGCCGCGGCCCGTTGGACGGTGCTGGACCATCCGCTGCTGGCCCTCGAGGTCGCCGACTCCCCGGTCTACCTGGAGCCGGACGCGATCGCCGTGCGCCCCGACGGGTCGTGGACGGTGATCGAGGTCAAGTCCTTCCCGATCCTGGACGGTTCGGCGGACGCGGTGAAGGTCGGCGCCGCCGCCCGGCAGGCCGCGGTCTACGTCCTGGCCCTGGAACGGCTCGGTTTCGGCGCCCCCGACCACCGCGTGCTGCTGGTGTGCCCCAAGGACTTCTCCAACCTCCCGGTCGCCGAGGTCGTCGACGTCCGCAAGCAGTTGTCGGTCACCCGGCGGCAGCTCGCCCGGCTCACCCGGATCGAGGAGATCGCCGACACGCTGCCCGAGGGCACGACCTTCGACCTGCGGCTCGCCGACGACCGGCGCACCCCCACCCGCCCCGGGCCGGAGCTGCGCGCCGCGGTGGACCTGCTGCCGGCGGCGTACGCACCCGAGTGCCTGGCCAGCTGCGAGCTGTCCTTCCACTGCCGCGAGCAGGCACGGGCCTGCGGCGCCGTGGAGGCGCTGGGCCGCGGGGTCCGCGCCGAACTCGGCTCGCTCACCGACGTCGAGCAGGTGCTGGCGGCCGCGCTCGGCGACGACGGCAACGGCGACCGCGGGGGCGACGGCGCATCCGCGTCCGGCAGACCCGCCGTACCCGACGACCCCGCGGTGGCCGCCCTGCGACGGGCCGCCGCGCTCCGTGCGGAGGCGCTGGGATGTCGCTGATCTCCGTGCTGGCCAGGGCGGAGGCGATGGCGACCGGGCGGGCGACCCCGCTCGCGACCGTGCGCCACCGCCACCTGTCGGACCGACCGCTGGTCCTGGTCCTGCTCACCACCGCCGGCGAGGTCGGCGCCCCTCTCGGAGCGCTCGTCGGTTCCGCGCGCACCGAACCCCGGCTGCTGACGGTTCCGCAGCCGCGCGACCGCGACCTGCGCTTCGCCTTCCTCGCCGAACTCGCCCAGATCGTGCTGCCCTACCTGGAGAGCTTCGCCGACGACACCGAGACCGAGCCCGCGACACGCAACCGCGAGGAATCGGAGGTCTGCACCGACGCGCCCCAGCTGCTGGTGGCCAATTCCGCGGCCGTGGACTACGTCCGGCTGCTCGGCCGCTCCACCCGCTTCCGCCGGACCGCCGAGGACGACCCGGACGAGCCGCACCCGGTACCCGCGCGGGTGCCGCTGCTCGGCCGGTGGCTGACGCACTACGGGGAGCGCGCCCGCACCCCCGGCTCCTCGCTGCTGCTGTCCGCGACCGAACTGCTGACCCGGCACTGGGCCACCGGCCAGAGCAATCTGGAGGACCAGCACCTCGGTGCCCTGCTCGCCTGGATCGACCCACCCGAGGACGTGCCGGGCGCCGAGGCGGCGCGCCGCGCGGAGAGCGTGCGCGGCAGCGACGGACTGCTGGAGTGCCCGCCGGCGGGCCCCGCCACCGACCCCGTGTTCGACAACGCGGTGCTCGCGCCCGCCACGGCCCGCTTCGACGCAGGCGTCCCCGGCGCCGCGGACGAGATCGCCGCACTGCTCGCCGGGCAGATGCGTCCCACCTGGGACGCGATCTGGCGCTCCCTCGACCTGCTCCGCGAACTCCCCGAGGGCGCCCACGTCGAGGAGCGGTGGAAGCGCGACCGCTGGTCGTACACCTCGCACCGGGACCGGGTACGGGCCGGGGAGCCGCCGCAGCCGCGACGCGACGACGCGGTCTCCGCGGCGCAGAAGCTGGCCGGGCGGGAGACCGCGCAGGTCCGGCTGGAGGCGCAGGAGGCCCTGGACGACCCGCTGGAGATGGCGGGCCGGCGGCTGGCCGGGCAGGCGTTCGCGGGCGAGGTGGTGGACGTGCGGATGGCGATGAGCGAGGGCAAGATCCCCAAGCCGCGCCCGCTGGTGACCGTGGCGACCGAGGACCGGCCGCATCTCGACCCGGACGCCAAGGTCTACCGCGCCCTGCCGGACGGCCGCACACAGCAGGCGCAGTTCGTCGAGTGGGCCGGGCCGGGCGCCGTGCTCCTGCGGGTGGTGAACGGCATGGGCCGGTCCAAGGTCCCCGACCCCGGGACCGTGCCGGAATCCGGTGACGCCACGTGCTGGACGCTGTTCGAACACGCCCCGCGTGGCGGCGCGGGGCTGCCGGACCCGGAGGACACCCCGTGGACCCACGGCGGCCCCCCGGGCGCGGCGACCGCCGCGGGCACCGCTGCCGCCAGCACCACCACCTCAGCCGCGCTCGCCGAGAGCGCCGACCCCGCGACCGCGGAGGACTACCTTTGAGCCCGAGCCCGGTGAGCGAGGCGGCCCGGGCCGCCGACGCCGCGACCGAGCGGATCCTGCACGACACCCTGCACGGCACGCACCGCGGCGTGGTCGTGGACTCCCCGCCCGGCGCGGGCAAGTCCACGCTCGTAGTGCGCGCCGCCCAGGAGCTGGTCGCGGCGGGCGAGTCCCTGATGGTGGTCGCCCAGACCAACGCCCAGGTCGACGACCTGGTGGACCGCCTGGCGACGGCCGACCCCGCCCTGCCCGTCGGCCGGCTGCACGGCAGCGACTCCCCGCCGGACCCGGCGCTGGACCGGCACGCTTCCGTACTGAAGTCGACCAAGGCGGCCGACCTGACCGGGGCGAAGGTGGTGATCGCCACCGCCGCGAAGTGGGCCTTCACCGCGGCCTCCAAGGACGTCGAACCGTGGCGGCACGCCATCGTCGACGAGGCCTACCAGATGCGCTCGGACGCGCTGCTGCAGGTAGCCGGGCTGTTCCAGCGGGCGCTGTTCGTGGGCGACCCCGGGCAGCTGGACCCGTTCAGCGTGGTCGGCTCCGAGCAGTGGGCGGGGCTGAGCTACGACCCCTCGGCGAGTGCGGTGGTCACCCTGCTGGCCCACAACCCGGGACTGCCGCAGCACCGGCTGCCGGTGTCGTGGCGGCTGCCCGCCTCGGCGGCACCGCTCATCTCGGGTGCCTTCTACCCGTACACCCCGTTCCGCAGCGGCACCGAGCCCGGCGAGCGGCGGCTGACCTTCGGCGTGCCCGGCGACGGCTCCGGCCCCGACCGCGTGCTCGACGAGGCGGCGCTGGCCGGCTGGGGCCTGCTGGAGCTGCCGGCCCGCCGCACACCGCGCACGGACCCGGAGGCGGTGCGCGCGGTCGCCCTGGTGACCCGGCGGCTGCTGGACCGGGGCGGGGTGGCGCACTCCGAACGCGGCACCGCGCCGGTCGGGCCGGACCGCATCGCGGTGGGCACCGCCCACCGCGACCAGGCGGCGGCGGTCCGGGCGGCGCTGGCGGACCTCGGGGTCCGGGGTGTGACGGTGGACACGGCGAACCGGCTGCAGGGCCGGGAGTTCGACGTCACCGTGGTGCTGCACCCGCTGTCGGGGCGCCCCGACGCCACGGCCTTCCACCTGGAGACCGGCCGGCTGTGCGTGCTGGCCTCCCGGCACCGCCACGCCTGCGTGGTGGTGTGCCGGGCGGGTGTGCCGGAGCTGCTGGACGAGCACCCCTCGACGGAGCCGGTGCAGCTCGGGGTGACGGTGAAGTTCCCGGACGGCTGGGAGGCCCATCACGCGGTCCTCTCCCATCTCGCCGAACACCGCGTGACCTGGCATCCCTGACGCGTCCCCGCCCGGTTCCCGCCTCACCGAGGTCCTCTTGCGCGAGGCGGGACAATAGAAGGCGCCGACGATCCTGGAGGTACGTACATGTCCGAGCCGCAGTCGGCTCACAGCGCGGCGGGCAAGCCGCCCGCCCCTCGGCTGAAACCCGCCCAACTTCTCTTCGAACCGGCGGCGATCGCCGAGGACGACGAGCACTTCTTCGACCTGGAGTCCATGGAGGACCCCAGAGAGCTGCTGGCGCGCTCCACCGAGCTGGCCCTGGCGTTCCGGGCCGCCGCGGACCGCGCCACCGAGTTCCAGGCCATGGCCGCGGCGCAGCTCGCCGACCCCAAGCGCTTCGACCGGCTGGTGCCGGCGGCGATCGCCGAGCAGGCGGGCTGGTCGGAGGACTACGCCAAGCGGATGATCGAGTTCGGCCAGGGCCTGCTGCAGGGCGGTTCCGCGGGCTCGTAGCGCCCGCGCATATGCCGCATATATGCGGCGGGGGCAAGGTACCCGACCCCCGGCCCGCGTGTCCCCCCTTCTACCGGATTGGCGTAACGACACGTTCACGCACGGTAGTTGTATATGTCATGAGTGATGGGCAGTGGCACACATGGCCGGGGGGCATGATCGATTCTGCTTCCTCAGGCGTACCCGACGCGGCACGCTCCGCCGCGTACCGGCACGCGCAGTACGTGACCCCCGACGGAGCCGACTGGCTGGCCTCCGCCAGCGCCTTCCCGCGCAGCGTCCGGGCGCTGTGGTCCGCCCGGCCCACGGCTCCCACCGTGCTGCCCTGCGGCACGGCCTTCGACGTGGTGAACCTGCCCGCGCTCCTCGGCCGCCGCGTCCTGGAGCAGCTGTGGTCCGCGGGCCCCGGCTCCGGTCCCGCCGCCGAGTGCCGCGGGCGCATCCTGCTGCTCGTCGCGCCCGGCACCGCGCAGCGGCTGCCCTCCCTGCTGTCCTGGGAGGAGTGGGGCAGACCCGTGCCGCCCCTGCTCTGCCACGGCGAGGGCGACTCGGTGGCCCTCCCCCCGCCCTACGCCGACTGCTCCACCGCCCGCTCCCGCTGGCTCGTCGCCCCCGACACCCACCGCCCCTGGCTCCCGGGGGCCGCCGAGGTGCTGTGGGCCTGCGTCCGGGCGGCCCGCTGACCGGCCGGCCGGGCGCCGGAATATCGATTTTCACCCGCCCGCAAGCGGATGCTAATCTCTACGACGTGAGCAAGCGCCGCTAGCTCAACTGGCAGAGCAGCTGACTCTTAATCAGCGGGTTCGGGGTTCGAGTCCCTGGCGGCGCACCATCATCGACGGGCGCCCTCCCTCCGGAGGGCGCCCGTCGTCGTGTGCGCGACACTCCGCGCCGGCTCCGTCCGCCAGGGGTGGCGGTTGGTGATCCGCACCGTCCACGCGTCGTCGGCCGGGTCGTGGGCGAGGACCTCGACGGTGAGGCCGGAGGCGGGGTCGGCGAAGTGCTCGCCGGGCCGGAAGGGCGCGTCGTTGAGGGAATTGAACGACGCGCTGCTGTACTCGCAGGCCGAGGTGGCGGGGTGGGCGTCGCGGACGGTGACGGGGCCGTGGCCGGAGTCGACGTCGGTACGGATCCGGTACACGAGGACGCCCTCGCGGCAGGCCTCGGCGTCGTTGCCGCGAGCGGCACGGGCCTCGACGACATAGGCGCTGGTGCGGCCGAGCGGGACGACCGCCGCCTTGCGGCCGCCGGGGACCTCCACCGGGGACAGCCGCACCAGGTGCGTCGCGGCGTCGCGGACGCAGAGGATCTGGGCGTCGTCCAGCCAGCCCAGGCGCCACTTGTGCCAGGCGAACAGGTCGCCCTGCAGACCCCAGTCCAGGGACATGCTGTCCCACTGGCCGGCCAGGGTGTCGGTGCGGCCGAAGCGGTCGACGGCGTACAGGTCGGGCAGTCCGAAGGCGTGGCCGTTCTCGTGGCTGAGCACGCGCGCGCCCGACTGGTCGTGACCGTATATCAGGGACACCCGGTCCAGGTGGGCGCCGTCGTCGGTGGTGGCGGCGGAGGCGCCGGTCCAGGTGACGGAGAGCACCGCCTGGTCGGCGGGCGGGCCCGCGTTGGGCGTGACCAGGATGTTGACCAGGCTGTAGCCGGAGAAGTCGATCTTCTTGTCGGCGACCCGCAGCAGGTCGCGCATCATGGCGGTGTGCGCGGTCCAGCCGTAGCCGCGCCCTATGCCGTACGCGGTGAAGGGGCGGGGCATGCGGATCCAGTGGAGCACGGGCGTGGAGTCGTAGCGCAGCCTGCCGTACGAGGCCCGGTGGAACCACTGCCGCACGGCGGGGAAGAACTCGCGGTAGCGCTCCTTGGCGGGGGAGGGGGCGGGCTTGTCGGGGAAGTCGACCATGAGGGTGAGGGCGCGCACGTCGCCGGTGGCGGCGGCGAAGTCGCGCCCGCCGTCGCTGAACCCCTCCGACATGGCCGTGCCCGGCGCCGCGCGCAGGGCGCAGGGCCGGTCGGCGGGCGGCAGGCCGGCGGCCGTACCGCTCCTGGTGACGGCGCCACTGCCCGCCGCGAAGAGCATCACGCAGGCCGAGACGGCCAGCGCCCGTGATCCGCGCACCGCCTAGCCCTGCGTGACCCGGACGGTCCAGGAACCGTCCTGGTGGCGGGCGACGACGTCGATCCGCGAGTCGGAGCCGACCGCGTACCCCTGGCCCGCCCGGAAGGGGGCGTCGGCGAGCGGCGGGTAGACCGAGACCTGCGAGCAGCCGGAGGTCCGCGGGTGGCCGTCGATGACGTCCACCGGGCCGTCGCCGGACTGGACGTCGGCGCGCACCCGGTACATCAGGACGCCCTCGGTGCAGGTCAGCCGGTCGTTGCCGGTGGCGGCGCGGACCTCGACGGCGACGACGGACTTGAGCCCGGCGGGTACCACGAGGAGCTTGGTGCCGCCCGGCCGTTCGACCGGGGTGATCCGGTAGGTGTGCGTGCCGCTGTCGACGACGCAGTGGACCTGCGAGGAGCGCAACCAGCCGAGCTTCCACTTGTGCCAGGCGAACAGGTCCGGCGCCAGTCCGAACTGACTGCCCATGATGTCCCAGTCCCCGACGTGGGTGTCCCAGTCGGCATGGCTGCCGACCGGGGGCCGGTAGTACAGGTCGGGCAGGTCGAAGGCGTGTCCGGTCTCGTGCGCGAGGACGTTGACGTCCGGCGGGTGGCTCTCGAAGACGGTGACGAAGCGGCGCAGTTCGACGCCGTCCGCGTGCAGCGGCGAGCCGAGGCTGACCACCTTGGTGGCGTCCGGGTCGACGCCCGGGGCGTCGGGGTCGGCGACGAGGTAGACGACCTTGTAGCGGCGGAAGTCCACGCGCGGGTCGGCGGCCGCCACCGCGTCGTCGAGGAAGCGCGAGCGCACGGGGGCGCCCCAGTCGCGTGCTATCGAGTACGTGGTGGAGGGCAGCGGCATGCGCAGCCAGACCGGCACGACGTGCGGCCGCAGCCGGAAGGCACCGTAGGAAGCGCGTGCGAAGTACTGCGCGGTGGCCGGGAAGTGGTCCGCCGCCAGTTGGTCCGGGGTGAGGCTGGGCCGGGCGTCCGGGAAGGACAGGAAGATCATCACGGCGTCGACGTCCGCCCGGGGCCGCGGGTAGGAGGGGTCCCAGGACGACACGCCCTCGGAGTGGTGGGCGGTGCCGCGCGGCAGGACGCACACCTCGCCACCGGCACCGCCCGCGGAGGGTCCGGTGACCAGGGTCCAGGCCACGACGGCGGCGAACACGCTCATCGCCGCGACCGCGGCCCGCAGCACGCGACGGGCGGCGCGCGGGGATTCACCCCTGCGAACACGCCGATGCGCACGTATGGGTAGCCCTGGCAACGGCACGTGGACCTCCCGGACGGTGTCGGGACACCCCCATCACGCTGCTATGTTTTGCGGTGTTTCGCCCCCTTGTGCTGCTCCGCCTGGGTTACCGTCCGATCACTACAGTGCGTAATGAGTGACGGAAAACGATCAATTCAATTCACGACGCGACGAGAAATGACCAACGCCACACCCCGGACGCCGAGAATCACCGCTACGGCGGTGGCCTCGCCATTCGGAAAACCTCTATGATCGGCACATTTCCAGGATGAACACCGCCTCTTGGCGGTCATTCGATCCCTCCACGACCATGTGTGCGAGACGACAGCAATACGGGAGTCAGCGATGGGCGGACCCTCGGGAGGCCCCGACCTCGACCCCGAGATGACGGCCCCCACAGTCACTCAATGTCATCCTCCGGCCTCGGAACGGACGGTCTCGGAGGTCCACGACTACCGCGCCGCCTTCAACGTGGCGCGGCTGCCCATGGCGCTGATCGGCCCCGACGGCCGGGTCCGCGAGGCCAATCCGGCGCTCGGTCAACTGCTGGGCGCCGACCCGGTGCGGCTCACCGCGCTCACCGCCGCCGAGCTCGTCGGCCTCGCGGGGATCGGCGGTCCCGACGACCGGGCGCCGGCCGCGCGGACCACCCAGGGCGATCCGGCAGACCGGCCGGGCGGCACGAGCACGGAGCCCGGCCCGGCCACCGAGCCCGTGGAGTCCGCCGAGGCCCCGGAGAGCACGGAGAACACGGAGTACGCCGAGTACGAGGCGGTACTCACCGGCCGCCGCGAGGAGTTGCGCCGCACCCGTCCGGTCCGCGGGCCGGACGGCCGCACCGTGTGGGCCGAGGTCGTCGTGGTCCCGGTCCCCGGCGGGGTGCTGCTCTCGGTGGAGGACCTGGGCGAGCGCCACGAACTGCGCGAGCAGTTGCGGCACCTGCGCATGCACGACCCGGTCACCAAACTCCCCAACCGCCAGCTGTTCTTCGAACGCCTGGCCACCGCTCTGGAGGGCGCCGGCAGCCGGACCGGCCGCATCGGCCTGTGCTACCTCGACCTCGACGGTTTCAAGGCCATCAACGACACCCTCGGCCACCGGACCGGCGACCGGCTGCTCAAGGCCGTCGCCGAGCGGCTGACCGACTGCGCCGCACGGCTCGGCCGCGGCGGCACGCTCGTCGCCCGGCTCGGCGGCGACGAGTTCGCCGTCCTCATCGAGGACTCCACCGGCACCGGGCAGGCCACCGCGCTCGCCGAGTCCGTACTGACCGCGCTGCAACGTCCGTTCGACCTGTCCGGTCACCGGCTGGCCGTCTCCGCGAGCATCGGCGTGGTCGAACGTGAGGCGTCGGGGACCACGGCCACCGGCATCATGCAGGCCGCCGACACCACGCTGTACTGGGCGAAGGCGGACGGCAAGGCCCGCTGGACGCTGTTCGACCCCGAGCGCAACGCGCACCGCATGACCAAGCAGGCGCTGTCCAGCACGCTGCGGCAGGCGGTGGAGCGCGGGGAGTTCGTCCTGGAGTACCAGCCGCTGGTCGAGCTGGGCAGCGGCAGCCTGCGCGGGGTCGAGGCCCTGGTGCGCTGGGAGCACCCGCACTTCGGGCTGCTCGGACCGAACCGGTTCATCCCGCTGGCCGAGGAGAACGGCTCGATCGTCCAGCTCGGCCGCTGGGTGCTCGCCGAGGCGTGCCGCCAGACACGGCAGTGGCAGAAGGACCACCCGGACGACCCGATCTTCGTCAGCGTCAATGTGGCGGTGCGCCAGGTCTGGGACTCCGACCTGGTCGCGGACGTGGCCGAGATCCTGGACGACACCGGGCTGCCGCCCGAGCTGCTGCAACTGGAACTGACCGAGTCGGCGGTGATGGGCTCGGCGGGCCGGCCGCTGCAGGCGCTGCACGCCCTGCACGAGATGGGGGTGCACATCGCCATCGACGACTTCGGCACCGGCTACTCCAACCTGGCCTATCTGAGCCGGCTGCCGGTCTCCGCGCTGAAGCTCGACGGCACCTTCGTCCGCGGCTTCCGCGACACCCTGCACCCGAACCCGGCCGACGAGACGATCGTCGAGGCGCTGGTGCAGCTCGCCCACCGGCTCGGGCTGACCGTGACCGCCGAGTGCGTGGAGAACGCCGAGCAGGCGGAGCGGCTGCGGCGGATCGGCTGCGACACCGGGCAGGGCTGGCTGTACTCGCGGCCCGTTCCGCCGGAGCGGATCGCCGAACTGCGGCGGGACGCCGCGGGGGACCCGGCGCCCGGGTCGCCACGGGAAGCGGCGGAGCCGGAGCCGGAGCCGGGGCAGCAGGGGGCACCGGGAGAGCCGGAGGAATAAGCGGAGTCGCTCTCCGGTTGTGACTGCCCGTACGCAGCATCGACCGGCCCAGGAGGCGACGGACCGCCGTGGAGACGAACGACCCCGTACGAGGTACCACCCTCGGCAGCGCACCCGTGCCCCTGTCCGTGCTCGACCTGGCCACCGTCGGCGCGGGCCTGACCGCGAGCGACGCGCTGCGCACCGGCGTCGAGCTGGCCCGGCTCGCCGAGGCCCGCGGCTACCAGCGCTACTGGGTCGCCGAGCACCACTCCATGCCCGGGGTCGCCTCGTCCTCCCCCGCCGTGATCCTCGCCCATCTCGCCGCGCACACCGAGCGCATCCGCCTGGGGTCGGGCGGCGTGATGCTGCCCAACCACGCGCCGCTGGTCATCGCCGAGCAGTTCGGCACGCTGGAGGCGCTCGCCCCGGGCCGTGTCGACCTCGGGCTCGGACGTGCGCCGGGCACCGACGGCGCGACCGCCGCCGCGCTGCGCCGCAGCGACCGGCTCAACGAGAGCGCCGACGACTTCCCGCAGCAGCTCGCCGAACTGGTGCGGTTCCTGGACGACGACTTCCCCGCCGGCCACCCCTACGCCCGCATCCACGCCATCCCCGGTCCCGTGCAGGGCACCGCCCCCGGCGGTGTGCAGTCGGCCGCGCGTCCCTCGGTGTGGCTGCTCGGCTCCAGCGGTTTCAGCGCCCGGCTGGCGGGCGCCCTCGGCCTGCCCTTCGCCTTCGCGCACCACTTCTCGGCGGCGAACACGGTCCCGGCCCTGGAGCTGTACCGCGAGTCCTTCCGGCCCTCCCCGGTCCTGGACAAGCCGTACTCCGTCATCGGCGTCGCCGCCCTGGCGGCGGACGACGAGAAGGAGGCCGGCCGCCAGGTGCTGACCGGAGCCCTGTCGATGCTGCGGCTGCGCATGGGGCGCCCCGGGCTCGTGCCGACCCCCGAAGAGGCCGAGGCGTACGAGTTCAGCCCCGCCGAGCGGGAGTTCGTCGACTCCTGGCTGGTCAACATCGTCCACGGCACCGCCGAGCAGGTCCGTGACGGGCTGAACGCCCTGGTGGAGCGCACCGGGGCGGACGAGCTGATGCTCACGGCCAACGCGCACAGCCCGCAGGCCCGCCTGCGCTCGTACGAACTGGTCGCCGACGTGTACGGGCTGCCCAAGGCCTGACCCGCGACCGGACAGGTCGGGCCGGGGGCGCCGCCCCCGGCCCGCCTCACACGTCGACGGCGACGTACTTGATCTCCAGGTACTCGTCGATGCCGGCGAAACCGCCCTCGCGCCCGATCCCGGACTGCTTGACGCCGCCGAAGGGCGCCGCGGGGGTGGACACCACGCCCTTGTTGAGGCCGAGCATGCCCGTCTCCAGCTCCTCGGCGTAGCGGATACCGCGCCGCAGGCTCTCGGTGAAGACATAGGAGACGAGGCCGAAGACGGTGTCGTTGGCCAGCCGGATCGCCTCGTCGTCGTCGGTGAAGGTGACGACGGGCGCGACCGGCCCGAAGATCTCCTCGCGGAGCATCGCCGCGTCGGCCGGGACGTCGGCCAGCACGGTCGGCGGGTAGAAGTACCCCGGCCGGTCGGAGAGCGGCTCGCCGCCGGTGACGACCCGGGCCCCGCCGGCGACGGCGTCGCGCACCAGGCGGTCGACCTTGCCGAGGCCGGCGCTGTCGATGAGCGGGCCGACCTGGGCACCGGGTTCGGTGCCCCGGCCGACGACCATGGAGCCGAGCTTCTCGGCCAGCCGCCCGGTGAACGCCTCGGCCAGGTCGTCGTGCACGTACACGCGGTTGGCGGCGGTGCAGGCCTCGCCGATGTTGCGCATCTTGGCGACGGCGGCGCCCTCGACCGCCTTCTCCAGGTCCGCGTCCTGGCAGACGATGAGCGGCGCGTTGCCGCCGAGCTCCATGGAGGTGCGCAGCACGCCCTTGGCGCTCTGCGCGATCAGCTTCTGCCCGACACCCGTCGAGCCGGTGAAGGAGAGCTTGCGCAGCCGCGGGTCCTCCAGCAGCGGGGTGGACACCTCGCCCGGCCGTGAGGTGGTCAGCACGTTGAGGACGCCGTCGGGGAGTCCGGCCTGGCCGAGGATCTCGGCGAGGGCGAGCATGGACAGCGGCGTCTGGTGCGCCGGCTTGACGATCATCGTGCAGCCCGCGGCGACGGCGGGCCCGATCTTCCGGGTGCCCATGGCCATCGGGAAGTTCCACGGGGTGATCAGCAGCGCCGGTCCCACCGGCTGCCGCATCACCCAGATCCGGCCGTTGCCGTCCGGAGCGGTCGCCCACCCGCCGTCGACCCGGACCGCCTCCTCGGCGAACCAGCGGAAGAACTCGGCGGCGTAGAGGATCTCGCTCCGGGACTCGGCGACCGGCTTGCCCATCTCCAGGGTCATCAGCACCGCGAGGTCGTTCTGCCGTTCGACGATGAGCTCGTACGCGCGCCGCAGGATCTCGCCGCGCTCGCGCGGCGCGGTGGCCGCCCAGCCGGCCTGCGCGGCGGCCGCCGCGTCCATCGCCGCGCGCGCGTCCTCGGCACCGGCGTCGGGCACCGCGCACAGCGGCTGCGCGGTCGAGGGGTCCTCCACCTCGTACTCCCGGCCGTCCTTCGCGGGCCGCCACCGGCCGCCGATCAGCAGCCCCTTCGGCACCCGTTCCACGACCAGTTGCTCGCGCTTGTCTTCCATCCCGGTGCTGTCGCTCATCACGGCTCCCTGCCTCTCCCGGACGGTCCGGGCAGTCGGGTACCCCTCCACATTCGCATGAATGCCTCCCGTACGTCGGGGTAGGCGCGGCCCTCGTGGGCCGGCGCACCACACGGGGACGAACTTGGTGCTCGCCTTCGCTCCTGGGCTTCACGGCGCGTTCGCGCCGGGGCTCGGTGCACGGGGTGTCCCTGGTCGTCGTGGAGTTCTTCCGCGGCACCTCGTTGCACGTGCGGTTGTTCTGTCTGTTCTTCGCGCTGCCGATCCCGGGCTTCACGCTCGTGCCGCTGGCCTGCGCCGTCGTGGCGATCGGGCTCAACTACGGGGCGTACACGGTTCGGAGGTGGTGCGCGGGGCGATCGACGCGGTGCCCAGGGCCCAGGCGGAGGCGGCCGTCGCGCTGAACATGACGCCGCGGCAGCGGATGCGGCCGGTGGTCCTGCCGCAGGCGTGGCCGCAGATGATCCCGCCGTTCAACAACCTGTTGATCCAGCTGCTGAAGTGCACGTGCTGGGCAGGACCGCGACGAGGCCGCCGAACGCGGCCGCGAGCTGCGGGAACTGGACGGCCTGGCCGACAAACGGGACGCTCCACCCCACCCGGCTCTCCGGCGGCCGGCAGCAGCGGGTGGCCGTCGCCCGCGCGCTCGCCATGCGGCCGGACATCACGCTGCTGTGCGTCACCCACGAGATGGGGTTCGCCCGGGACGTCTCCGACCGCGCACTGATGTTCGACGGCGGGAAGGTGGTGGAGTCGGGTGCGCCGGAGCGCATTTTTTCGGCTCCCCGGAGCACCGCAGGACCCGGGAATTCCTCGGTACGGTGCCCTGACGGAAAGTGGTCCGTGCCCTGGGCATATGCCAGAGTGGCGCGTTCCTGCATATACGTCCGGAGGCGTTCAGACAAAGCTTCAACGGGCTCTACTCGAAACCGCTTTGAGGCTATCGTGGAATGCGGCCCGGCTGCCGGGTCCCGTCCGTCGTGCGCGGTGGCCGTGACCAGCAGCCACAGCAAGGACGCAAACGGTCACACCTGTAGGGGGACACCGTGGCGCTTGAGCACCGACAGGTCGCGCCGGTCTACGCCGTCCAGCACGCGCTGCGCGTGCTGGAGACCGTGGACAAGCACCGGCACGGCGTCAGCGCCGAGCAGCTCGCCCGCGAAATCGGCGTGCCCATCGGATATCTATCGCAACTGCTCGCCATGCTCAACCGGGAGCGCTACCTCAACGCCCTGCCCGGTGGTGGGTACGCGGTCGGTGAATCGCTCGTCCTGCTGGGCAGCGCCAGCCGTGACACGGCGCTCGCCGAGAAGATCAAGAACGTGCTGATGGCGCTGCGCGACGAGGTCGGCGCCGCCGTCTACTTCAGCCGGTACGACGACGGCGAGGTCAAGATCGTCGACTTCGCCGACGGACCCGCCGCGCCCAAGGTCAACGAGTGGGTCGACTTCCGCTCCGCCGCGCACGCCAGCGCGGTCGGCAAGTGCCTGCTCACCCAGCTCGACCACGACGGCCGCCGCGACCACCTGTCCCGGCACAAGATCGTGCGGCTGACCTCGAAGACCACGATCAGCGAGAAGGTGCTGCTGACCAAGCTGGAGAGCCAGCCGGCCAGCGCGCCCACCCTCGACCTGCAGGAGTACGCGATCGGCACCGTCTGCGCCGCCATCCCGGTGACCATCGGGGCGACGGTCGGCTGCCTCGCGCTCTCCCTGCCCGTCAACCAGGCCCACCGCCTCAAGGGCGCCGCCGACACCCTCAACGAGCGGGCGGCCCCCGTGCTGCTCTCGCTCGCCCTCTGACGCCGCACGGAACACAAAAGGGCGCCCCTCCCGGAGGAGGGGCGCCCTTGCGCTGTGCGCCGCCAGGGACTCGAACCCCGAACCCGCTGATTAAGAGTCAGCTGCTCTGCCAGTTGAGCTAGCGGCGCGCGCGAACGGGACAATCATACGGGGTCGGAGGGGGTGCTCATGACCACCCCCTCCGACCCCGGGCACCGGCCGGGCGGGGGCGGCCCGGCCCAGCCCGAGGGCCCGGACCGTTACCGGCCACGGCGGAGGCCCCGCGGGCGCCCTGCCCCTTGCCGTCGGCGACCGCCCGGTCCGGCACCCAGCCCCGCTCGGCGGCTGCGCGGCCCTGGAGGTCCGGGCGGGTGCCGCCGACGAGCGCGCCCGTGGGGGCGGTCGCCGGCACGACGGCATGACGGCCGGCCCGAACGGGGCGCGGGCGAAGGGCACTTGGGCGGTGGGGCGGTGGGGCGGAACTCGTGCACACGAGGTCCACCGGTGGGGCAGCCGGCCACTCACCGCTCCGCCATGGCGGATACCCGCGCCCTGTTTCCGGGCATGCTGAAGGGCCCGGCAAGAGGGGGGAGGTATGCCGGGCCCATCAGCGTGGGGGGAGGGGTGTGGCTCTTGAGGGGGGTGGTGTTGCTTGGGGGGTAGTGCTGGGGGGTGTTGTCTTTGTGGGACGGCCCAGGGTGCTACCAGGCGATGTCGTTCGCGTGGGGGCCGGTGTGCTGCGCCGACCAGGCGATGTCACCGTCTGGAGCAGGCTGCGCCGATGCTGCCGTTGCGCCGATGAGCCCCATCGTGATGGAGGCAACGACGCCCAGAAGGAACCGAAGGGCGTTGCGGCGAATCGATGTCATGGCAGGCCTGTCCTGGGAGTGTGAGCTGGGGTGGTGCTTGGGGGTGCTGCGCCGGTTTGGGGGAACCGTACGACTGACTGAATTCTGTCGGACGCCGAGCCGGTGGTCTTCCCTTTTCACGTTCCGGATTCGGACATGGCCCTATGCGGACACATGGGACCGGATGGCCCCCGATGGGTCCATACACGAGCGCCGACCCTTAACCTGATCGAAGCCGGGGGTGACGTGAAGCATTGGGGGTGCGAGCAGTGACCGACGACCTTCTGCGCGCCCGGGCGCAGGAACTCTACGCTCTGGCGCTCGCCGACGCCGACTGGACACCAGAAAGCGTCTGTACGCTCACTGGCTGGTCACAAAGCGAACTCGACGCCGCACTGCACTCCTTGGCGTCGCTGGGCCTGGCCGCACCCTTCTCGTCCGCGCGCAGCGGCTGGTCGGTGCACTCCCCCGCGACCGCGATGGCGCAGCTCATCGAGGGCAGCCGGCGCCGGACCGAGGAGATGGTGAACACCATCACCGACACCCATACCGCACTGAGTCAACTGGCGGCCGAGTTTCAGCCGGTGCACATGCGCCAGCTCGCCGAGGCCCGCATCGAGGTCGCCGCCCAGCCGGCTCAGATCGCCGCGATTCTGGACGAAGCGGCCAGCACCGTCACGACCGAGATCCTCTCCATGCATCCCAGCGCGCTGCCGGAGGACCACCTCTTCGAGGCGGACGACCGCAACCGGGAGGCGCTCAGCCGGGGCATCGCGATGCGCTCCATCCACCTGGCCACCGCGGCGGCGGTGCCGCACGTCCGGGCCCATCTGCGCACCATGGTGAACGACGGTGGCGAGGTGCGGACCGCCGCCACGCTGCCCATGAAACTGATCATCGTCGACCACACCCTGGCGATCGTGCCGCAGTTCGGACCGGACACCAGGGACGACCGCGCCGGCGGCTCCGCCATGGTGCTGCGCAGCCCCGCGATGGTCGGCGTGCTGCGGCAGATGTTCGAGCACTGCTGGGCGTCCGCGTCGGACCTGTTCACCGACGACGTGGGCGCCGCGCCGGCCGCCCGGCACCGGGAGGTCGTCCGGCTGCTGGCCTCCGGCCTGACGGACGAGGCGATCGGCCGCAAGCTGGGCCTGTCCGACCGGACGGTACGGCGGATCGTGGCGGAGCTGATGCAGCAGATAGGGGCCGACAGCCGCTTCCAGGCCGGGGTGAAGATGGTCCGCCTCGGGTGGCTGGACGACGACCCCGCGCTGCTGGAGGACGTGGTCGGGGGCACCCCCGGTGGTCAGGTAGGATCCTCTCTGTCGGTGAGCGCCGCTAGCTCAACTGGCAGAGCAGCTGACTCTTAATCAGCGGGTTCGGGGTTCGAGTCCCTGGCGGCGCACAGACACGAAGGCGTTCCTCCTCCGGAGGGACGCCTTCGTTCGTCGGCCCCCGAACGAACAGGCGGCATCCTTGGGGACTCGGTGCGAAAATATGCCGTAGCGACGAGGTAGGGGCTCCGGCGGGGCCCTGCCGGGGCGTACGAGGAGGCCATGCACGCACACGACGCAACGCCGCCCGGTACGGACAGGGAGGCCCGGCCACGCCCCGGGACCCCCACGCCCGGAGGCCTGCTCGACCTTCTCGGGGTCGCGGCGATGGTCCTCGACCGGCACGGCCGGATCGTCCTGTGGAGCCCCGAGGCCGAGCGGCTGTTCGGCTACAGCGCGGCCGACGCGCTGGGCCAGAACGCCGGGCTGCTCATGGTGGAGCCCGCCAGGCTGGAGCTGGTCACCGAGCTGTTCAAGCAGGTCAGAGCGGGTGCGGTGTGGCAGGGCGTGTTCCCGATCGTGCACGCCGACGGCACGGTCCGTGACATCGAGTTCCGCAACATGCGCATGCTCGACGAGGACGGCGGGGTCTTCGCCCTGGGGCTGGGCGCCGACCTGGGCACCGTCCGCCGCGTCGAGACCGACATGGGGCTGTCGAGCAGCCTGGTCGACCAGTCGCCCATCGGATTGGCGGTCTTCGACACCGAGCTGCGCATCGTGCGGGTCAACGAGGCCCTGGAGGGCATGTACGGCCTGTCGGCCGCGTCGATGCTGGGGCGCACGATGCGTGAGGTCTCACCCGGTATCGACGCCGCGGGCATCGAGACGGCGATGCGGACCGTCCTGGAGACCGGGGAACCGCTGCTGGACCTGGAGACGGTCGGCCGCACGTACGCCGACCTGGGGCGGGACCACGCGTGGTCGATCTCGTACTACCGGATCGAGGACCCCACCGGGCGGGTGCTGGGCCTGGCCACCTCGGTGGCCGACTTCACCGAGCGGCACCACGCCGCCGAGGAGATCGCGGCCGCCCGCGGCCGGCTGGCGGTGATCGCCGAGGCGGGCACCCGCATCGGCACCACCTTGGACCTGCAGCAGACCGCGCGGGAGCTGGCCTCGGTCGTGGTGCCGATGCTCGCCGACATCGCCACCGTCGACGTGCTGGAGTCGGTGATGCGCGGTGAGACGGTGTCCCGGGTGGCCTCCGGCGAGACCGCCGAGTTCCGGGCCCTGGCGGTCGCCGCGGCCGACCCCGGCGAGGCGATCGGGGCCGTCGACCCGGTGGGCGAGCCGGCCTCGTACCCGACCGACCGGCTGATCACCCGGGCGGTGCGCGAGGGGCAGCCGGTGGTGGTGCACCGGGTGAGCAGCCGCATACTGCGCCGGATCGCCCGGGACGACCGGGCCGCCGCGCTGCTGCGGCGGGCCGGGGTGCACTCGTACCTGGCCGCGCCGCTGATCGCGCGCGGCGAGGTGCTCGGCGTGATCGGCCTCTACCGCACCCGCAACCAGAAGGCCTTCGACGACCAGGACCGCACCCTGGCCGTGGAGCTCGCCGCGCGCGCCGCGATCTCCATCGACAACGCGCGGCTGTACGCGGGCGAGCGCCTGGCCGCCCTCACCCTCCAGCGGAGCCTGCTGCCGCACGACCCGCCGACGGTGGACGGCATGGAGATGGCCACCCGCTACATACCCGCGGTCCGTGAGGTCGGCGGGGACTGGTTCGACGTACTGCCGCTCAAGAACGGCAAGGTGGGCCTGATCGTCGGCGACGTGATGGGCAAGGGCCTGCGTGCCGCGGCGATCATGGGGCAGCTGCGCACCGCCACCCGGGCCTTCGCCCAGCTCGACCTGGCCCCCGACGAACTGCTGCGGCACCTGGACGACATCATCGGCAGCGCCGAGGGGGACTTCATCGCCACCTGCGTGTACGCGGTGTGCGACCCGGGGACCGGCCGCTGCCAGTTCTCCACCGCAGGGCACCTGCCGCCGGTGCTGGTGCCCCCCGGCGGTCGCGCCGAGCTCATCGACATCCCGAACGGCGTACCGCTCGGCGTCGGCGGGATCGGCTTCCGCATGGTGGAACGGGAACTCTCCGAGGGGACGGTGCTCGCGCTGTTCACCGACGGACTGGTGGAGGACCGCCGGCAGTCCCTCGACGTGGGCCTGCGGGCGCTGATGCGGGTCCTCAAGCTCAAGACCCGGCACCAGACCCTGGACGAGACCTGCGACCTGGTGCTGGGCGCCCTCCCGCAGTCGGCGGACGACGACGTCGCCCTGCTGCTGGCCCGGATGGGCCCCGCCGCCACCGCCGGGGTGTAGCGACGGGCTCCGTGGTGATCGGGCGGTGGCGCCCGGGTTTCCCACTGCCAGCTTTGTCTGTCTATGTTCTAAAGGTGAGGTCGTCACGACGGAGAAGGCCCTACCGCGGCGGACCCGCTCTGCGGGTCCTCGATTCGGTCGTACCGGTCGGCAGCGGGATGCTGCTGCCGCTGCTGCTGATCGTCGGGATCTCACTGAGCGACTGGCTGGCCGGCCCGCAGATCTACCTCGCGCCGCTGATGGTCATGGCGCCCGCGCTGGCAAGCGTCTCCACGTCCTGGCGGCGCACCCTGGCCATCGGCGCGGCCGGGCTCGTCGCGCAGCTGGCGCTGCTCCCGTACGACGAGGTACGGCTGCCGGACACCGCCACCCTGCTGTGGGGGCAGCTCATCGCCTACGTCGTGGTCTCGCTCTTCGGCACCTACATCGCGTGGCGCTACGAACAGGGCCGGCGGGTGTTCGCCGCCGTCCACTCGGTCGCCGAGGCCGCCCAGCGGGCGCTGCTGCTGCCGCCCGGACCGGTGGTGGGCGACCTGCGGCTGGCGGTGCGCTACGTCTCGGCGGCCGACACGGCGCAGATCGGCGGCGACCTGTACACGGTGATGGAGACCCCGCACGGCGTGCGCGCGCTGATCGGCGACGTCCGGGGCAAGGGACTGGACGCGGTGCAGACGGCCTCGGTGACGCTGGGCTCCTTCCGGGAGGCGGCGTACGACGAGGAGGCGCTGACCCGGGTCGCGCAGCGGGTGGACGCGAGCGTCGCGCGGCACATGTCGCCGGGCGAGTTCACCACCGCGCTGTTCCTGCAGTTCAACGATCCGGGGCAGGTGGGGCTGCTGCACTACGGGCATGTGCCCCCGCTGCGGGTCGCCCCGGACGGCACGGTCGTCTCGCTCGACCCGCCCGATCCGTGGGTGCCGCTCGGCCTGTCCCAGTTCGCGTCGGGGGCGCCGCCCCGGCCGTGGCAGGAGGCGCTCGGCGCCGACGACGTCCTGGTGCTGTGCACGGACGGGGTGATCGAGGCGCGCAGCGCCGTGGACGGCTCGTTCTACCCGTTGGCCGAGCGCGCGGCGCTGCTGGCCGCCGGGTCGGCGGAGGACCTCGACGCCGCGGTCGAACGGCTCTACGCGGACCTGCTGCGGCACACCGGCGGCAGCCTTTCCGACGACGCCGTGCTCATGCTGCTCGCCCGCTCCTGAACGGCGCCCGAGTCGACCGAATGAACGAACAGACATCCCAAATCGCTCATTTGGCCGGTTAACAACTCGTTTCCCGCCTTGCGATCAAGACGGGCATTCGGGAAGGCTGTGCGCGCAGGACATGTAAGCGCCAAATGGAATCTATCCTCCTCAAACGACAGGACAGGGACCCGTTTCGGCGCCTTTGACCGAGCGGAGCCAAGGGGAGACGGCTCCGGCAAGGGGGGTGGGCCAGCGGTGTGACCCAGCGCGGTCCGGTCGCCGACGAGCCGAAGCCGGCGTCGTCCGACCGGGAGCAGACCGCACACGTGTCAACACCCCGGGGGGCGGGGGGCCGCAACGCCCGGGACACCATCGCCGCGCGAGCGGCGCAGATGCTTCGGGGGGAGCATTCCCATGCCGCCGACACCGACCGGCGCCCAGCAGTACACCACCGACCACCCCGACGCCGGCGCGCCCGGCGCCGTACCGGTCATACCCCACCAGACCCGGCCCGGCCCGGCCCGGCCGCGGCCCGGCGCGGTGGCGCCCCGGTACGACTACGAGCACTACAGCAGACTCGCCGGCCCGCTGACCGAACCGGAGCCCGGTGTCCCGTACCGGGTGCGCTACCGCAGCCTGCTCGCGGAGGAGCCCCACCGGATCCGCGCGGCGCTGCTGCTCGGCGCGGCTCCGGTGCTCTCCGCGGTGCTGCTCGCCTGGCTGCTGCAGCCGGCCCACTGGACCCGCCGGGCGAACGCGCCCGGCTGGATGACGGCCTGCGACACCGTGATGCTGATATCCATCGGCCTGATCGAGCTCTTCCGGCTGATCAACGTGACGTCGAACGCGCACGCGACCCTCGTCGCCCGCGACCCGGTGCCCGTGGTCCCCGAGGAGGGCACCAAGGTCGCCTTCCTGACCACAATCGTCCCGGGCAAGGAGCCCCTGGAGATGGTGCGGGCGACCCTGGAGGCCGCGATCCGGCTCCGCCACCGCGGCAACCTGGACGTATGGCTGCTGGACGAGGGCGACGACCCCGAGGTCCGGCGGCTGTGCGACCGGCTGGGGGTGCACCACTTCTCCCGCAAGGGCGTCGAGAGGTGGAACCGGCCCACCGGCTCCTACCGCGCGAGAACCAAGCACGGCAACTACAACGCATGGCTGGACGCGCACGGCGACGACTACACGTTCTTCGCCTCGGTCGACACCGACCACGTGCCGCTCCCCAATTTCCTGGAGCGGATGCTCGGCTACTTCCGCGACCCCGACGTCGCCTTCGTCGTGGGCCCGCAGGTGTACGGCAACTACGACTCCGCCGTGACCAAGGCCGCCGAGAGCCAGCAGTTCCTCTTCCACGCCCTCATCCAGCGGGCCGGCAACCGCTACGGCGCCCCGATGTTCGTGGGCACCAACAACGCGGTGCGGATCAGCGCCGTCAAGGGCATCGGCGGTCTGTACGACTCGATCACCGAGGACATGGCCACCGGCCTCGAACTGCACCGCCGGCGCAATCCGGCCACCGGCCGCAAGTGGCGCTCGGTCTACACCCCGGACGTGCTCGCGGTCGGGGAGGGCCCGTCGTCCTGGACCGACTTCTTCACCCAGCAGCTGCGCTGGAGCCGCGGCACCTACGAGACGCTCATCAAGCAGTTCTGGAAGATGCCCTTCACCCTGTCCCCGGGCCGGCTGCTCAACTACACGCTGATGGTCGTCTACTACCCGATGACGGCGGTCAACTGGATGCTGGGCGGCCTCAGCTGCGCCCTGTTCCTGGGACTCGGCGCCTCCGGCGTCCAGATCGACTCCGAGGTCTGGATGATGCTCTACAGCGACGCCGCGGCCCTGCAGATCGGCCTGTACGTCTGGAACCGGCGGCACAACGTCAGCCCGCACGAGCCCGAGGGCTCCTCGGGGGCGGCCGGCATGGTGATGTCGGCGCTGTCGGCGCCGATCTACGCCCGCTCGCTGATCGACGCCGTGCTGCGCCGCAAGAGCCGCTTCGTGGTCACGCCCAAGGGCGACTCGGCCAGCCCCGACCGGCTGCTGTCCACCTTCCGCACCCACATCCTGTGGACGCTCGTGTTCGGCGGGTCACTGGTCGCGAGCTTCTTCAACGGCCACACCCACGTCGCGATGCGCACCTGGGCGGTACTGGCGCTGCTGCTCGCCGTCGCGCCGATCGCCGTCTGGTGGCTGTCGTCCGCCCGCACCAGGAGCGCCGCCCGATGACCTACCGACCGAGCCGCAGACTGCGGAAGATCGCCGTCGGGAGCACCGCCGTGAGCGTCCTGGCCGGGATGAACGCGCCCGCGCTCTACAGCTACACCGCGGCGACGTACCACGACTACAAGATCAACCAGCCGGAGTACAAGGCCGCCCACGGCCACTGGGAGCAGCTCGAGGTCCCGAAGAAGTACCGGATCAACGCCATCCACGCCGCGCTGCTGCACACCGGGAAGGTGCTGCTCATCGCGGGTTCCGGCAACGACGAGACGAACTTCGAGGCCAAGTCGTTCAAGAGCGTCCTGTGGGACCCGGTGAAGAACACCTTCAAGGAGATCGACACCCCCAAGGACATGTTCTGCGCCGGCCACACCCAGCTGCCGGACGGCCGGCTGCTGGTGGCCGGCGGCACGGCCCGCTACGAGAAGCTCAAGGAGGCCGTGGACCGGGCGGGCGGCGCGATGCTGATCAAGAACGAGAACCCGGACGCGCCCCGGACGTTCCCCCAGGGCACGGTCTTCGTCAACAACGAGAACGGCCGCACCTTCCGCTCGGAGTTCCCGGTCACCGTCCCGCGGGCGAAGAAGACCGTCGACAAGAAGAGCGGCAAGGTCACGGTCACCGCGAGCGAGGTGCGGGTCTTCGTCCAGTCGCTGGTCAAGGGCGAGGCGGGGATCGTCAACACCGCCGCCCAGTACGAGATCCGGGGCCTGGAGGGCCCGGACCGGAACAACCTCTACGGACTGGCCACCAAGCTCGGCCTGGACAAGAAGGACTTCCAGGGGATCAAGGAGGCCTACGAGTTCGACCCGGCAGCGGAGCGCTACATCCCGGTCGACCCGATGAACGAGGCGCGCTGGTACCCCACCCTGGTCACGCTCGCCGACGGGCGGGTGCTGTCGGTCTCCGGCCTCGACGACATCGGCCAGGTCGTCCCCGGGAAGAACGAGATCTACGACCCCAGGACGCGGAAGTGGACGTACACCACCACGCGCTACTTCCCGACCTACCCGGCGCTCTTCCTCATGCAGGGCGGGAAGATCTTCTACTCGGGCGCCAACGCCGGCTACGGCCCGGCCGACGAGGGCCGCGTCCCGGGCCTGTGGGACCTGCGGACCAACCGCTTCACGGCGGTGCCCGGGCTCCGCGACGCCGAGGACCTGGAGACGGCCAGTTCGGTGCTGCTGGCGCCCGCGCAGGACCAGAAGGTGATGGTGCTGGGCGGCGGCGGGGTCGGCGAGTCCCACTCCTCGACCGCGCGCACCGCCGTGGTCGACCTGAACGCGGTCAGCCCGGCGTACACCGACGGTCCCGACCTGCCCGCGCCCACGCGCTACCTCAACAGCGTGCTGCTGCCGGACGACACCGTCTTCACCACCGGCGGCTCCCGCGACTACCGGGGGCGCAACGGCAGCGACATCCTCAGGGCGCAGATCTACGACCCGGTACGCGACGTCTTCCGGGACGCCGCCGACCCGGCCGTGGGACGGAACTACCACGCCGAGGCGCTGCTGCTGCCCGACGGCAGGGTGGCGGTCTTCGGCTCCAACCCGCTGTTCGGGGACAAGGCCGACACCACCCCGGGCTTCTTCGAGCAGCGCGTCGAGATCTACACCCCGCCCTATCTGTACCGGGACTCCAAGCCCTCGCTGGGCGAGGGCCCGCGGACGGTGGAGCGCGGCGGCTCGATGGCGTTCCCCACCCGGTACGCCGACCACATCGACACGGCGCGGCTGATCCGGCCGAGCGCGGTCACCCACGCCACCGACACCGAACAGCGGTCGATCGCGCTGGACATCGAGCGCGGCAAGGGGTCGGTGCGGCTGACCGTGCCGCAGGACCCGTCGCTGGTGCCGCCGGGCTGGTACATGGTCGTGGTCACCGACGAGGAGGGCACGCCGTCGGTGGCGCGCTGGGTCAAGGTGTCGTAGCCGCCTCGTCCCTGTGGGGGCGGGCGGGGCCCGGCGCGCGGTGTCTCAGGACGCCGCGCGCCGGGCCAGTCCCAGGGCGTACTCGGGCCACCAGTCGCCGGCCTTGGGACCGCCCTTGCAGGTGCCGTCGGAGTCGCCGGGGCGCTTGATCCACAGGTAGGCGTCGACCAGGTCGTTCCCGGTGTCGGTGGTCGGCGGGGTGCCCAGGCCCCGGCCGGGCGGGTTGCACCAGGCCTCGTCGTGGCCGCCCTGGAGCGGGCCGCGGCCGTTGCGGCTGGTGTCGATGACGAAGTGCTTGCCGTCGAGCCGCTCCGACAGCCGCGTGCCGTAGGCCGTGTTGTCCTCGGTGGTGTAGAAGTTCGAGGTGTTCAGGGCGAAGCCGTCGGCCCGCTCGATGCCGGCCTGCCGCAGCGGATCCACCAGTCGCGCGGGGTCCCGTACCCAGCCGGCGTTGCCCGCGTCCAGGTAGACGGCGGTGTGCGGCAGGTCGCCCAGGGTGTCGACGGCGTGGCCGAGCAGGGCGTAGCGCTCCTGCGCGAAGCGGCCGGGGGTGCAGCCGTCGACCAGGTGGGTGAGCGCGTCGGGCTCCAGGACCACCAGCGCCTCGCGGTCGCCGATGCCGGAGGCGACCTGGTCCAGCCAGGTCCGGTAGGCGTCCGCGTCGGCGGCGCCGCCGCTGGAGTACTGGCCGCAGTCGCGGTGCGGGATGTTGTAGAGGACCAGGACGGGGGTGCGGCCGGCCTCCGCGGCGGCCCGCGTCAGGTCCTCGGCCTGGCCGCGGGGGTCGTCGGGGCCGATCCACTCGGCCACCGGGCGGCCCGCGATCCGTTCCAGCAGCGCGGCGTCCGCCTCACGGCCGTCCTCGCGCCACTGGCCGGCCTGGCGGGCGGCGGCGGTGTCCGGGTTGACCCAGAACGGGGCGCCGGCCATGGGAGTGCTCTGCAGCGCGCCCTTGTGCCGCCCGGAATCCGCGGCGCCGTCGCCGCGGGAGCAGCCGCCGAGGGCCACCGCGAGCACGGCGGCTACCGCCGCCGCGCGGGCGGCCTTGAGCAACGGGCCGGTGGAGGTGCCGTACATCCACTCCCCCTTGGATGGCGGACGGGACCGGTCTGCGCCAATCCTGACATACCGATCCGTCAAAGTGCTGCCAGAACGGGTCAGTTGCCGTTTTCCCGTCGAATGCCGCGGTCCGCCGGCATGGCAGAATCCCGGCGGAGCCGTGGCCGACGATGGCGGGAGCACGCCGTGACCGAACACCCGCACCCCCTTCCGCGCGAACGGCGGCTCGCCGAAGCCCTCGTCGGGCTCGCCGACACCCTGGGCGGGGACTTCGACATGGACGCCCACCTCGGGCGGCTGGCCACGGCCTGTGTGGAACTGCTGGACGCCCGCACGGCGGGGCTGCTGCTGGCCGGGCCGGACGGCGCACTGCGCGCGGCCGCCGCCGGAGCGGTCCCGGAACTGCTGCCCGCCCTTGACGAGGAGGGGCCGTGCCTGGACTGCTACCGGTGCGCGGCCACGATAGACGTGCCCGACCTGGCGCGCTGCGACGAGCTGTGGCCGCGCTTCGCGCCCCGGGCGCGGGAGGCCGGCCTGCACGCGGCGTACGCGGTGCCACTGCGCCGGGGCCAGGAGGTGATAGGCGCACTGAGCGTGCTGCGCGCGGGCCCCGGGGAGCCGCCCGCGGGGGACGTGGAGCTGGCCCGCGCGCTGGCGGACGCGGCGGCCGTCGGGGTGCTGCAGCGCCGGTCCCGCCGAGAACAGGAGGCGCTGGCCGATCAGTTGCAGGGGGCGCTGGACAGCAGAGTGGTGGTGGAGCAGGCCAAGGGGATGCTGGCGGAGCGGTGGGGGGTGGGCGTCGACGAGGCCTTCGGCGCACTGCGCCGGTACGCGCGCAGCCACCGGCTGCGGATGGCCGAGCTGGCGACCGGCGTGGTGGCCGGCAGCTTCGACACCGACCGGCTGCGGGACGGTGCGACCTGACACAATCGGTTACTGATTGTCAAGTCATGGCCTGAATGCGGGAGGTGATGGACCGTCTGCCCTAGGGTGGTACCCATGTCCGAGACATCCCTCCTGACGAGTACCCCGTCCATCGCCTCGGTCCGCCGCCGCGCGGAGGGCGACAGCACGGTGGTCACGCTCGACGGCGAGGTGGACGTGCTGACCGCGCCGCAGGTTTCGGCCGCGCTGGACCTGCTCACCGGGACGGACCGCCCGGACATCGTGGTGGACCTCCGGCCGGTCGACTTCATCGACTGCACCGGGCTGTCCGCGCTGGTGCGCGCACGCCGTCGCGCCGAGCAGCAGCAGGGGCGCGTACGGCTGGTGTGCCGGGACGGCTTCACGCTGCGGACGCTGCGCGCGACGCGGCTGACCCAGTACTTCACCATCCTGCCGGACTGGCCGGATCCCGCGGCCTGAGCCGCACCCCGCCCGCGCGCCCCCAACGCGCCCTGGCAGGGCCCGGATCGGCTGTTCTAGCCTGACAGGGCGGCCCAGGACCCCGGTCGCCGGCAGAGCAGCCTCCTACGCCCACAGGACGTGGTCCGGCCATGGCCAAGCTCGCGGCCTCCTCACGACTGTCCCTGTCCGATCCGAAGAGATCCGCCCTCGACGTCTCCTGGACGTGCTCGCTGTACCGCGCCCCCGGCAGCGACGCGCTCGCCGCGCGCATGAGCCGTGCCGCGCTGGAGATCCTCGCCGGCGGCACGGCCGGCGCCCGGATCTCCCAGGCCGTGTTGGTGGCCTGCGACTACGTCGTCACGCACGGCCAGGCGCGGCGTTTCCGCGTCACGCTCGGCGTGGAGGACGGGCACTGCTCGGTGTGCGTCACCGACACCGGCTACGACCAGCCGCCCGCGCGCAACGGCGGGGCTCCGCCGGAACCGCCGTCCCCCTTCGAGACCACCCGGCTGTGCCGTCGACTGGCCGGCAGCGGCGACGAGGAGCCGCTGGACGGCGTGCAGGTGCACCACACCGCGGACGGCGCCGTGCTCGTCCGCTTCCGCGCCCGGCTGCCCGAGCCCGGCGAACCGCCGCCGGCCCACCGCCCTCCCCCGGACGTGCCGGACCACTCCCGCAGTCCTGACACCCGAGGGTGAGGAGCGCCCGGCCGGCGGCCGCGAGGGGAGCGCGCCGCGGGCCGGGCGATCGGGGGGTCAGGCGCGGGGCGCCAGCGGTACCGTGCGGCCTTCGCGGGCGGAGACGGCGGCGGCCTCCAGCACGGCCAGCGTCGCGGCGGCCTGGGCCGCGGTGACTGGCGGCTCGGTGCCGTCGCGCAGGGCGGCGGCGACAGCCGCGTAGTACGCGGGGTAGTCCCCGGGCAGCGTCGGTTCGGGGCGGACGTCGTCGCCGGCGCCCAGCAGGCCCCAGGCGGACTCCGGTTCGGTGCCCCACGCGGCGCCGGGGGCGGGGCGGGCGCCCTCGCGCAGATCGGCCTCCTGTGGGTCGAGGCCGTGCTTGACCCAGCCGGCGGTGCTGCCGAGCACCCGGAAGCGCGGGCCGAGCTGGGCGGTGGTGGCGGTCATCCACAGGTGGGAGCGGACCCCGCCGGCATGGGTGAGGGCCACGAAGGTGTCGTCGTCGGCCTGCGCGCCGGCCCGGCGCACGTCCCGCTCGGCATACACGCTCACGGCCGGGCCGAAGAGGGTCAGCGCCTGGTCCACCAGGTGGCTGCCGAGGTCGTAGAGCAGACCGCCGACCTCCGCGGGGTCGCCGGACTCGCGCCAGCCGCCCTTCAGGTCCGGCCGCCACCGCTCGAAGCGGGACTCGAAGCGCCACACCTCGCCCAGTTCGCCGCGCTCCAGCAGCCCGCGCAGGGTGAGGAAGTCGTTGTCCCAGCGGCGGTTGTGGAAGACCGAGAGCAGCAGTCCGCGCTCCGCGGCGAGGGCGGCGAGGGCGTCCGCCTCGGCGGCGGTGGCCGCCAGCGGCTTGTCGACGACGACCGGCAGCCCGGCCTCCAGCGCGGCCGTGGCGAGCGGGACGTGGGTCCTGTTCGGCGAGGCGATGACCACCAGGTCCAGCTCGTCCGCGCGCTTCCACAGCTCGTCCGCCGCGGAGGCGGTACGGACGTCCGGGTACGCGGCGCGGACCTGCGCCTGGCGCTCGGGGTCGCCGGTGACAACGGTGTCGAGGACGAGGCCGTCGGTGGCGGCGATCAGCGGGGCGTGGAAGACCGAGCCGGCCAGGCCGTAGCCGACCAGTGCGACGCGAAGGGGTGCGGAAGCCATGCGCCCCACTTAAGCAACGCTGTTGCGAAAGTGCAAGCGTGCCCAACAATGGGCAGGTGAACAACGCAACCGCCGGAGCCAACCTGCCCGCGCTGCGCAGCCACAACACCGCGCTGGTGCTCGGGTTGCTGCGCACCGCGACCGTCGCGGACGGCGAGGGGATCAGCCGGCTGGAGCTCGCCGAGCGCACCGCCCTCACCCCGCAGGCGGTCAGCAAGATCGTGGCGCGGCTGCGCGCGGACGGCCTGGTCGATGAGGCCGGCCGCGGGGCCCCCACCGGCGGCAAACCGCGCACCCTGCTCCGGCTGGCCCGCCGTGCCCGGTACGCGGTCGGGGTGCACCTGGACCGCGACGAGGTCACCGTGCTCCTGGCCGACCTGGCGGGCGAGACCACCGACGCCCGCACCGCTCCCCTCGACCTCGGGCGCCCCGCGGCCGAGGTGCTGCACGCCGTCGCGGACCTGGTGCGCGCGACCGTCGCGGACACCCCCGGCGCGAGCGGCGCGGTGCTGGGCGCCGGGGTCGCCTCCCCCGGCCCGCTGGACCACCGGAGCGGCGCACTGCTGCGGATCACCGGCTTCCCCGCCTGGGACGGCTACCCGCTGCGCGACGCGCTCGCCGACCGCCTGGGGCTGCCCGTCGTCCTGGACAAGGACACCAACGCCGCCGCCCTGTCCGTGCTGTCGCCGCCCGACCGCACCGGACCCGGGGACTCCTTCGGCTATCTGCACCTGGGCAGCGGACTGGGCGCGGGCCTGGTCCTCGGCGGCACGCTGCACCGCGGCGCCAGGACCGGCGCCGGGGAGTTCGGGCACCAGGCGGTCGCCCTCGACGGGCCGCGGTGCGCCTGCGGCAACCTCGGCTGCCTGGAGGCGCTGTGCCTGGCCGCCGTCGGCCGGGGCGACCACGCCGGGGCGGCCCGGGTCCTCGGGCTCGGCGCGGCGAACCTGGTCTCGCTGCTCGACATCGACCGCGTCGTCCTCGGCGGGCGCACGGTGCTGGCGCGGCCCGAGCTGTTCCGGAGCGAGGTCGCCGCCGCCATGGACGCCCGTACGCGGCGGTCGGCCGGCCGTACCGTCCCCGTCGCCCTCGTCCCGGACGGCGCGCGCGCCGTCGCCCGGGGCGCGGCGCTGCTGGCCCTGGCCCCGCTGTTCGGCCAGACGGCGGGCGGCTGACCGCCCGTACGGGTAGCCGTCGCGGACCGCCCCGCGTCGTACGGGCATATGACCGTACGAACGTGAGAACTTCGCTGCCCATGAGGTGGCGCAGCGCTCTTGCCATGACAGCGGCCACGGTCGTGCTGACCGCGGCCCAGGCGACCGGAGAACCCTTCCCCGTACGCGCCCGGCTGCAGGAGGGTCCCCGGACCTTCGTGGCGGGCGCCGCGGCGCGGGAGTTCCGGGTGGAACTGGAGAACACCACCCGGCGGGCGCGGCGGGACGTGCATCCGGTCATCGTCCTCGTCGACCGCGACCGCACACTGATGGCACGCCATATTCGACTGGAATACCGCGAGTTCACCACCGGCGGGACGAAAGGGGCCGATGCGCCGTCCGCGCCGCGCTGGCGGCCGGTACGGGTGGCGCACACCGACAACGACGAGAACGTCGCGGTAGTGGCCGAGCACGACCCCGGTGTCGTCCTGCCGGCGCACCGCACGGTGCGCGTCGCGCTCCGGCTGCGCTTCACCGCGGACGCCCCGCCCGGTCGGGTCGCGGCCACGGCCACCGTCGTGCAGCGGCGCGGCGCGGACGGTGACTGGGTCGGCGAGTCGGCGCCGTACCGCTTCACCGTCGCGCCGCCGCTGGACGCCTCCGGCGGCGTGCCGCCGACGGCCCCGGGGGCGGCGCCCGGCGCGCCCGTGCCGGACGGGCCCCCACGGGAGAGCGCCGGCGGCCGCGCACCGGACGGGAGCGGAACGGCCCCCGGCACGGCCGGCGGCGGGCACCCCGGCGAACGTCCCGGCGGGGACGGCAGCACGGGCCCGGGCACCGGCACCGGCACCGGCACCGGCGGCCAGGTCCCCGGTCAGGTCCCCGGCCAGGTCCCCGGCAAGGGCGACGAGGGCAGCGGCGCCCCGGAGGCGCCCGCCGCCCCGCCCGCACCGCGGGCGCCCACTCCCCCACCCGGCCTGGCCGACACCGGCCCCGTCCAGGACCCGGCGCCGGCCCTGATGCTCATGGGCGCCGGGGCCCTGATGCTGGCGGGCGGTATCGCCCTGAGGGTCGGCCGCCGGAGGTGACCCGGGACACCGGCCGCGAACTCCCGCCCACCGGCCGGTGACCGGCAGGTGACCGGTGTCCGGCTCGGCGCCCCCGACCGCCCCCGGCGCCGCGCACCGGCGCCGGCCTGCCCCCTCCGATCTGCGAGGATTCCCGATGTGAAGGACACCCAGGCGGGCGCGCCGACCCGTGCCGGCATCCCCGAGCACGGCCGGCTCCCCAAGTACTTCGTCGTCAAGACGCGCCTGGAGGAACTGCTCGGCGATCTCGGCGAGGGGGTGCCGCTGCCGACGGAGCGGGAGCTCGCGGCCCGCTTCGGCGTGGCCCGGGAGACCGTGCGGCAGGCACTGCGCGACCTGCTGATCCAGGGACTGCTGCGGCGGCGCGGCCGGGCCACGGTGGTCGCGGGACCCAAACTGGAGCAGCCGCTGTCGCTGGCGAGCTACACCGAGGGGGTACGTCTCCAGGGCCGGGTGCCGGGCCGCAACCTCACCGCACTCGACCGGATCGCGGCGGACGAGGTGCTGGCCGGGCAGTTGGGCATCGCCACCGGCGACACGGTGTGGCACATGGAGCGCGTACTGCTCGCGGACGAGGAGCGAGTGGGCCTGGAGAGCACGTATGTCGCGGTGGAGCGCGTGCCGCGGCTGGACGCGGAGTTCGACCCGGACTCCTCGTTCTACGCCTATCTGCGCGCGTTCGTGGGCGTGGAGTTCGGCGACGCGGACGAGCGGATCGAAACCGTGCTCGCGACGCCGCGCGAGGCGCTGCTGATCGGCACCCCGCCCGCGCTGCCCATGCTGCTGCTGCACCGGCACAGCCGGGACACCGAGGGTGCGCCGCTGGAGCGGGTGCGGTCGCTGTACCGCGGGGACCGCTTCAGCTTCACGACCCATTTGTCCCGTACGTAGCAGCCAGATCCCTTCGCCCCCTTCTCGGCCCCTCTCACGGAACCCCTTGGATCACGGGGACATAACGGGTCTGGTCCAGGATTGCGGGGGCGTTCACGGCCGGTTCAGCAACCGGACCCGACCACGTCCGCCGGCCGCACGACCGTGGTCCCCATGAGAGTCCTGATCGTGGGTGCCGGGGCACTCGGCACCCTGCACGCCTGGCACGCCGTCGACCGCGGACACGAGGTCGTCCACCTGGAACGGGAGACCGAGGCCCGCGGCGCCTCCGTCCGCAACTTCGGCCTGGTCTGGGTCGGCGGCCGGGCCTCCGGCGCCGAGCTGGAGACCGCGCAGCGCGCCCGCGAGCTGTGGCAGCGCATCGGCAGCCGTGTGCCCGGCGTCGGCTTCCGGGCCAACGGCTCGCTGACCGTGGTGCGCACCGAGGCCGAACGCGCCGTCGCCGATCAGGTCCTCGCCTCCCCCGACGCCGCCGCGCGCGGACTGAAGTGGCTCGACGCCGCCGAAGTCCGGCACCGCAACCCGGCGCTGCGCGGCGAGTTCAGCGGCGCTCTGCTCTGCGAGCGGGACGCCGCCGTCGAGTCCCGGGTCGCGCTGCCCGCGCTGCGCGCGCACCTGGCCGCCACCGGCCGCTACACGTTCCTGCCCGGCCGCGAGGTCCGCGACGTCGCGCCCGGCACCGTGCGCGACGACCACGGCAGAAGCCATCACGGCGACAGCGTCGTCCTGGCCACCGGCGCCCACCTGACCGGACTGGTCCGCGAACTGGCCGGGCCCGCCCTGCCGGTGCGCCG
Organism: Streptomyces sp. NPDC088354; assembly: GCF_044753585.1. Taxonomy (NCBI): domain Bacteria; kingdom Bacillati; phylum Actinomycetota; class Actinomycetes; order Kitasatosporales; family Streptomycetaceae; genus Streptomyces; species Streptomyces sp. NPDC088354. The sequence continues at coordinate 130,985 of NZ_JBIVNJ010000015.1, forward strand.
GGTCCGCCTGCAGATGGCGCAGACCGACCCGCTGGGCGAGCCGCTGACCACCTCGGTCGCCGACGCCGACAGCTTCCGCTACTACCCCGCCTACGCCGGCACCGCGCTCGACGCGCTGCGCGCCGGGCAGCCGCAGCCGCCGGTCGCCGCCGGGCACCGCATGCAACTGCTGATGGTGCAGCGCCTCGGCGGCGGCCTGACCATCGGCGACACCCACGAGTACGACGAGCCCTTCGCCTTCGACGTCACCGAGGACCCGTACGACCACCTGGCCGCCACCGCGGAAGCGCTGCTCGGCCGCCCCCTGCCGCGGGTGCGCCGCCGCTGGGCCGGGGTGTACGCGCAGTGCACCGACCCGTCCCTGGTGGTCCACCGGCAGCGCGTCGCCGACGGCGTGTGGCTGGTCACCGGACCCGGTGGCCGCGGCATGACCTGCTCCCCCGCCATCGGCGAGGACACCGCCAACGAGATCGGCTGGTAACGACAATGACCGACAGCACGTCCCCCAGGCTCGTCGTGCTCGACATGGCCGGCACCACCGTCGCCGACGACGGACTGGTCGAGCGGGCCTTCGTCCGGGCCGCCGAACGCATGGGCGCCGAGCCCGACCTCGACCACGTCCGCCGCACCATGGGCGAGTCCAAGATCTCCGTCTTCCGCGCCCTGTTCGGCACCGAGGAGCGGGCGCAGCGCGCCAACACCGAGTTCGAGCACGCCTACGCCGAGCTCGTCGGCTCCGGCGCCTGCGCGCCGCTGCCCGGCGCGGCCGAGGCCATCTCCGCGCTGCGCGACCAGGGCCGCACCGTGGTGCTGACGACCGGTTTCTCGCGGACCACCCAGGACGCGATCCTCGCCGCCCTGGGCTGGCAGGACATCGCCGACCTCACACTCTGCCCTGCCGACGCCGGCGGACGCGGCCGCCCCTACCCGGACATGGTGCTCACCGCGCTGCTGCGCACCCGTGCCGCGGGTTCCGTCCAGGAGATCGCGGTGGCCGGCGACACGGCGTACGACATGCTCTCCAGCGTCCGCGCCGGCGCGCCCGTCGTCGCGGGCGTGCTGACCGGTGCCCACGACGGGGAGGCGCTGCGCGCGGCGGGCGCCACCCACGTCCTGCCCTCCGTGGCCGGACTTCCCGCCCTGCTGGCGGAGTTCTGAGCCGGGCACACGGTCCGAGGACGTGACGTGACGAAACTGCCGCCCAACGCCCCCTCGCGGGCACAGGGCGCGTCCCGCGCCGAGACCCCCGTGCGGGTCGCCGGGGCTCTGGAGCCACCGACAAGGGCGGGTTCGCGCGCCGCCACGGGCTCGCACTTTCGCCGCACCGGGGCGACCAACCGGTTCTGGGTCATCGGCGGGGTCAAGGTCACCACCGCCTGACTAGGCTGGAGGCGTCGGCACGACGACGTGACGGCGCCCCCGCACCTCAGCACCCCGGCACACCGCAGGAGTCCGCCCCATGGCAGAACGCAAGCCGATCGAGTCCTGGCTCACCGACATGGACGGAGTCCTGATCCACGAGGGCATCCCGATCCCCGGCGCCGACGCGTTCCTCAAGCGGCTGGGGGAATCCGGGAAGCCCTTCCTGGTGCTCACCAACAACTCCATCTACACCCCGCGCGACCTGCACGCCCGGCTGACCCGCATGGGCCTGCACGTGCCGGTGGAGAACATCTGGACCTCCGCGCTGGCCACCGCCCGCTTCCTGGACGACCAGCGGCCCGGCGGCACCGCGTACGTCATCGGCGAGGCGGGCCTGACCACCGCGCTGCACGACATCGGCTACGTGCTGACCGACGTCGAGCCGGACTACGTGGTCCTGGGCGAGACCCGCACCTACAGCTTCGAGGCGCTGACCAAGGCCATCCGACTGATCAACGGCGGCGCCCGGTTCATCGCCACCAACCCCGACGAGACCGGCCCCTCCGCCGAGGGCGCGCTGCCCGCCACCGGTTCGGTCGCCGCGCTGATCACCAAGGCCACCGGCAAGGAGCCCTACTTCGTCGGCAAGCCCAATCCGCTGATGATGCGCGCCGGGCTGAACGCCATCCAGGCGCACTCCGAGACCAGCGCGATGATCGGCGACCGGATGGACACCGACGTGCTGGCCGGCCTGGAGGCGGGTATGGAGACGGTCCTGGTCCTCACCGGGCTCACGCAGCCCGCCGACATCGACCGCTTCCCCTACCGGCCCTCCCGGGTGGTGGACTCCATCGCCGATCTGGTGGACCTCATCTGACCCAACCGGAGCAGCCCCGCATGCGGCGGCCCGTCAGAAAAGAGACCTTCGAAGTACCAGGGCCGACCGATTCCGACGACGTGAGCCCGGGTGAGTGGAGGTTTTCATCATGGGCTCAGTCATGGACGCCGCCCGCATTCCCCTGTGCGCCGCCGCAGCGGTGACGGTGATCGCGATCTGCGGTCCCGTCGCCGTCGCCGACGACGGCCCCGCCGGAAGCGGGGACGCCACCAGCCGGCTGTGGGAGCGCGCGGGCGGCGGGGGCGGTGGCGGAGACCAGGGCGGCGACCGCCAGGACTTCGGCAAGCAGGACGGCGGACGCGACAACGGCGGCCGGGGTGACGGCGGCCGGGACAACGGCGGACGCGACAACGGTGGCGATGAGGGCCGCGGCGACGGCGGACGCGACGACAACGGCCGGGACAACGGCGGACGCGACGACAACGGCCGGGACAACGGCGGACGCGACAACGGCGGACGCGGCGACGGTGGCGATGAGGGCCGCGGAGGCGGGGGCGGCGGTGGCGGGGGCGGCGGCGGTGGCGGGGGCGTCGTCGGCGGTGGCGGCGGCGGCGTGACCGTCAACCCGGGTTCCGTCGGCCCGGGCGGTGACGTCGACGTACGGACCCAGGACTGCGACCGGGCCGCGTCCGGCACCGTCAGCTCCTCCGCCTTCGTCGCCCCCGTCCGGCTCGCCCCCGCGTCGGACGGCGGCATGTACGCCTCCGCCGTGGTGCGCTCCGGGCTCGCGTCCGGCTCGTACAAGGTCTCCATCGAGTGCAACGGCCAGTCGCACGAGGGCGAGGTCGAGGTCGGCGACGGGACCGGGGACGGCGGCTACCCGTCCGCGCCGGTGCCGGCGGGCGGCGGTGCCATGGCCGCCGACGTGGCACGGCACTCGGCCTCTCCCGCCCAGCCGGCCGGGGTGCCGGGCACCGTGGCCGCGGGCGTGCTGGCCCTGGCGGGGGCGGCGGGCCTGGTGATGCACCGGCGCCGCAGCCGGGACTGAGCCCGGTGCAGGGACGGACCGTCGCGGCCGCCACGGCCGCGGTCGTGCTCTTCGCGGCGTGGCTGAAGGGCTACGTCCACCCGGCCCCCGGGGACGCCATGGGCGCCCCGGGGGTCACCGCCACGTCCGCGCCCGGCGCGGACGAGCGCCCCACCCCGGTCTACGCCGCGCACACCCCGCTGGGCCACGCCCGGCCGCTCAGCATCGAGATCCCCTCGGCCGGCATCGACGCCCCGCTCGTCGCGCGCGGGCTCACCGCCGACGGGGCGATCGACCCGCCGCCGTTCAGCTCGCCCCAAGTGGCGGGCTGGTTCGGCGCGGGCCCGGCGCCCGGCGACGCGGGCGCGGCGCTGATCGTCGGCCATGTGGACACCCGCACCCGCGCCGCGGTGTTCTACAACCTCAGCACCGTGACGCCCGGCACCCTCGTGGAGATCAACCGCTCGGACGGCTCGGTCGCGGAGTTCACCGTCGAGGGCGTGGAGATCGTCCCGAAGGAGGGCTTCCGCCCCGACCGGGTGTACGGCTCGGGCGTCCGCCCCGAGCTGCGGCTGATCACCTGCGGCGGCACCTTCGACCATGCCACCCAGAGCTACTCGGCCAACGTCGTGGTCTACGCGGCGCTGACCGGCTCCCACACCCGGGCCTGAGCCGGTGTCGCCGGACAGCGCCGACGGGGCGTCAGACGCCCAGGTCGCGGATGAGCTTGGCCACGTGCCCGGTGGCCTTGACGTTGTACCAGGCGTGCTCGACCTTGCCGTGCTCGTCGACGACGACCGTGGAGCGGATCACCCCGGTCACCACCTTGCCGTACAGCTTCTTCTCGCCGAAGGCGCCGTACGCGGTCAGGACCGACTTGTCGGGGTCGGCCACCAGCGTGACCTTCAGCGACTCCTTCTCGCGGAATTTCGCGAGCTTCTCGGGCTTGTCGGGCGAGACGCCGATGACGTCGTATCCGGCGCCCGCGAGCACGTCGAGGTTGTCGGTGAAGTCACAGGCCTGCTTGGTGCATCCCGGAGTGAGCGCGGCGGGGTAGAAGTAGACGATGACCTTGCGGCCGGCGTGGTCGGCGAGGGAGACCTCGTTGCCGTCGGCGTCGGGCAGGGTGAAGGCGGGTGCGGTGTCACCGGGCTGGAGGCGCTCGCTCATGGGTGCAGTTCTCCGGTTCGGGGTGCCGACGGGCGCCGGCACGGGCGGACTGACAGACTGTCTGCACGGTACCGGTCGAGACGACGATGGAGGCTGCGCGGTGTCGGATGGCAGGAGCCCTGCTCAGATCGAGGCGGACATCGCCCTGAAGCGGCGGGAGCTGGCCGCCACCCTGGACGAGATCGCCGTGCGCGTGCACCCGAAAACGATCGCCGCCGACACCAAGGCGAAGGTCGCGTCGGCCGTGGACCGCACCGCCGGACGGGCGTACGTGGCGGTCAACCGGGGCGTGACGGAGATCCGCGGGCACTTCGTGACGGAGGAGGGCGCGCCGCGCGTGGAGCGGATCGTGCCGGTCGCGGTGGCGGCGGTGGCGCTCGTCACGGTGGTGGCCGGGCTCTCGCTGCGCAGACGACGCCGGTAACGTCGTACCTGTGAGTTCCCCATCGCATGACAAGCTTCCGATCCGCATGCTGCACGACCGTGTGCTGGTCCGTTCCGACACGCCCGAGGGCGAGCGCCGCTCCGGCGGCGGCATCCTGATCCCCGCCACGGCGGCCGTCGGGAAACGGCTGGCCTGGGCCGAGGTGGTCGCGGTCGGCCAGAACGTGCGCACCGTGGAGGTCGGGGACCGGGTGCTCTTCGACCCGGACGACCGTGCCGAGGTCGAGGTGCGCGGCACGGCCTACGTCCTGATGCGGGAGCGGGACCTGCACGCGGTCGCCGCCGAGCGGCTGCAGGGCTCGGAGGACTCCACCGGTCTTTACCTCTGATTTGCTACCGTCGGTCCCGTCCCCTGACGAGACGCGCCGTACCAGGGCCCATGCAAAGACGACGCACCGCCTGAGTCTTCAATGATCATGGAGGTGCCGTCGTGGCATGGGTCCTGCTGTGTCTGGCCGGTCTGCTGGAGGTCGGCTGGTCGGTCGGCATGAAGTACACCGACGGTTTCACCCGGCTGTGGCCGAGCCTGGGCACCGGTGCCGGCATCGTGGCCAGCATGCTGCTGCTGTCGTACGCGTCCAGGACGCTGCCGATCGGCACCGCCTACGGGGTGTGGGTCGGGATCGGCGCGGCCGGGGCGGCGGTGCTCGGCATGGTGGTGCTCGGTGAGCCGGCGACCGCCGCCCGGATCTTCTTCATCTGCCTGCTGCTGGTGGCCGTCGTCGGGCTGAAGGCGACCTCCGGTCACTGAGGCCGCTCTCCGCCGCCTGCCCTCCGCCCGGCGCCCTGGCGCTACTGGAAGCCGCCCCCGCCGTTGTCCCCCCCGACCGGGCCGCCGATCGGCAGCTCGCCGCCCGGTCCGCCCTCGGAGGGCGGCGGGGAACTGCTGGCGGGCGGCTCGGACGGGGACTCAGGAGGTTCCGAGGAGGCCGGCGGCTCGCTGCTCGTGGCCGGCGGCGGCGGGGAGGAGGCCGGAGGAGCCGAGGAGGCCGGAGGGGCCGAGCTGGACGGCGGGGCGGAGGTGGCCGGAGGGGCCGAGGCACCGGGCTCCAGCCGTAGCTTGAAGCCGCGCACCGGGGTGCCCTTGAGCGCGCCCGCGGTGTACTCCGCCCAGATCTGCGTGGGGAAGCCGCCGCCGTTGACCCGTGCCAGCCCCGCGGCGCCGTACAGCTGCTTCTGGGCACCGGTCTGCGAGTCCTGCCCCATCACGGCGACCACGGTGGCCAGGTTCGGGGTGTAGCCGGCGAACCAGGCGGCCTTGTCCTCCTCCGCCGTGCCGGTCTTGCCCGCGGCGGGGCGGCCGGACGCCTGGGCGGCGGTGGCGGTGCCGCCCTGCACCACCGAGCGCAGGATCGAGGTCGTGGTGTCGGCCGCCTCACGGGTGATCGCCTGCCGGGGCTGCCGCTCGGGCAGCTTCAGGTCCTCGCCGTTCTTGGTGACCTTCACCACCATGGTGTACGGGATGTAGCGGCCGTGGTTGGCGAGGGTCGCGTAGGCCTGGGCCATGTCCAGCGGGCTGGCCTCCATGGTGCCGAGCGCCATCGCCGGAGTGCTGACCAGCTTGACCTGCTCGGAGACACCGAGCGCGCGCACCGTGCTGTTGACGTCGTCCGCGCCGACGTCCTGCGCCATCTGGGCGTAGACGGCGTTGACGGACTTGTCCATGGCGCGGGTGACGGTGATCGGCCCGTAGGAGACGTCGTCCTCGTTCGCCGGGGCGTAGCCGGTGGGGCCGTTGCGGCCGACGACCTCGCGCTTGTTGGTGCCGTCGTAGACCGTGTACGGCGTGATGCGCCGGCCGCTCTGCGTGGTGGAGTCGTTCTGGACGGCGGAGGCGAAGATGAACGGCTTGAAGGTGGAGCCGACCTGGTAGTCGCGGCGCGTCGCGTTGTTGACGAACTGCTTGGTGTAGTCGATGCCGCCGTACATCGCGACGACGTTCCCGGTCGCCGGGTCGATGGAGGCGCCGCCGGCCCGCACGTACTTGTCGGTCTTGTGGGCCTTGGGGTCGAGCTGGTCCAGGAGCTGGTTCTCGGCCGCCTTGACGAAGGCGTCCTCCTTCTTGCGGTCGATGCTCGTGGTGATGCGGTAGCCGCCGGAGCGCAGCGTCTCCTCGTCGAGGATGTGGTTGTCGGACAGGTAGTTCTTGACGGCCTCGACCAGGTAGCCGCGCTGGCCGGACAGGCTGGTGGCGGGCTTGGCCTTCAGCGGGGTCGGGAAGGTCAGCGAGGCACGCTCGGTGCCGCTCAGCCAGCCCTCCTTGACCATGCCGTCCAGCACGTAGTTCCAGCGGGCCTGCGCCTGGACCTTGTTCTCCGGGTGGGCGACCACGTCGTACTCGCTGGGGGCGTTGAGCAGCGTGGCGAGGTACGCGCCCTCGGCGGTGTCGAGTTGGTCGGCGTCCTTGCCGAAGTAGGCCTGGGCGGCCGCCTGGATGCCGTAGGCGTTGCGGCCGTAGTAGCTGGTGTTGAGGTAGCCCTGGAGGATCTCGCTCTTGCTCTTCTCGCGGTCGAGCTTGATCGCGATGAAGAACTCCTTGGCCTTGCGGATCGCCGTCTGGTCCTGGTTGAGGTAGTAGTTCTTCACATACTGCTGGGTGATGGTCGAGCCGGACTGCTTGCCCTTGCCGGTGACCGTGTTCCAGGCCGCGCGGACCATCGCCTTGGGGCTGACCGCGGACTCGTTGTAGAAGTTGCGGTCCTCGGCGGCCAGCGTGGCGTACTGGGCGGTCTTGGCGATCTGGCTCAGGTCCACGTTCTCCCGGTTGACCTGGCCGTCGCGCGCCAGCTGGCTGCCGTCGGAGTACAGGTAGACGTTGCTCTGGGCGATCGCCCCCGCGTTGGCCTTGGGGATCTCCACCAGCTGGTAGCCGACGATGAAGGCGCCGGCACAGGCCAGCACGACCAGCAGGAAGGTGCCGATCACCGTCTTCCAGCCCGGGATCAGTCTGCGGACTCCGGTGCGCTTCGGCTTCGGTCCGGACGGCGCGGTTCCCCCGCCGCCGGGGGAAGCGTTGCTGCTGCTCATGTCTGTACTGACTCCTCCGCGGCCGCCGAGGGTTGTGCCGCGGCGGAACATCTTGGGTCAATCGTGCCGTACGACCCGGCGGACACTCGCGCACCTTCAGGGCAAAACGGTTCAATTGCATCCCTCCGTGACAGGGCTGTGACAGCTCTGCAGCACGCCCAGGACCCCACCAGCGGGTGAAAAAACCGTGGCAGTGCGTGACGGCGGCCGGTAGCGTCGTGCGCTTGCGCCCGCTCCGGGCGGCACGCCCGGGAACGGGAGAGCGGCACGACGGGAGGGTTGACAGCAGGATGCGCCTGTACGCCGCCGTGGCGGCAAACGGCTTCCGCCGGCACGCGACCTACAAGACGGCCACCGTGGCCGGCGTCTTCACCAACACGGTCTTCGGCTTCGTCATCGCCTACACCTACATCGCCCTCTGGGACGAACGGCCCCACCTCGGGGGGTACGACCAGTCCATGGCGTTGACGTACGTCTGGACCGGCCAGGCCCTGATCGCCGCCTGCGCCCTGCTGGGCGGCGGCTTCCAGGACGAACTCATCGACCGCATCCGCACCGGCGACATCGCCGTCGACCTGTACCGCCCCGCCGACCTGCAGACCTGGTGGCTCGCCGCCGACCTCGGCCGGGCCGCCTACCAGCTCCTCGCCCGCGGCATCGCGCCGATGGCCTGCGGCGCCCTCGCCTTCCACCTGGCCCTGCCCGCATCGCCCACCACCTGGGCGCTCTTCCTGCTGTCGGTGCTCCTCGGCGTGGTCGTCAGCTTCGCCCTGCGCTACCTGGTGGTCCTCAGCGCCTTCTGGCTGCTGGACGGCAGCGGGGTGGTCACCGTCGTCACCCTGTCCACGCTGTTCTTCTCCGGCTCGCTGCTGCCGCTCAACGCCTTCCCCGCCGGCCTGGGCGCGGTGGCCCGCGCCCTGCCCTTCTCCTCACTGCTCCAGGTCCCCGCCGACATCCTGCTCGGCCGCAGCACCGGCGCGTCACTCGCGGGCAGCCTGGCCTTCCAGGTGGGCTGGGCGGTGGCGCTGCTCGGCGCGGGCCGGCTCCTGCAGTCCGCGGCCACCCGCAAGCTGGTGGTGCAGGGTGGCTGAGGCGCTGCGCGGATACGCGTTGATCGTGAGCATGTGGATCCGGTCGACCATGGCCTACCGGGCCTCCTTCGCGATGACGGCGATCGGCAACTTCGCCGCGACCGCGCTGGACTTCGTCGTCATCCTGCTGATGTTCTCGCAGATCGACCGGCTCGGCGGCTTCACCCTCCCCGAAGTGGCCCTGCTCTACGGCACCACCGGCACCTCCCTGGGCCTGGCCGACCTCGCCCTCGGCAGCATGGAACGGCTCGGCCGCCGCATCCGCGACGGCACACTGGACACCCTGCTGGTGCGGCCCCTGCCCGTCCTGGCCCAAGTCGCCGCCGACCAGTTCGCGCTGCGCCGCATCGGCCGTGTCGCCCAGGGGCTGCTCGTGCTGGGCTGGGCACTGGCCCGCCTCGACATCGCGTGGACCCCGCTGAAGGCCGCCCTGCTGCCGCTGAGCGTGCTCAGCGGCGCCGGCATCTTCGCGGCGGTCTTCATCGCGGGCGCCGCCTTCCAGTTCTGGGCCGGCGACGCCTCCGAGGTCCAGAACGCCTTCACCTACGGCGGCAACACCGTGCTGCAGTACCCGCCCACGGTCTTCGCCAAGGACCTCGTGCGCGGTGTCACCTTCGTCGTGCCCCTCGCCTTCGTCAACTGGCTGCCCGCCCTGCACATCCTCGGCCGGCCGGACCCCCTCGGCCTGCCCCGCTGGGCCGACTTCGCCCCGCCACTGGTCGCCGCCGCGAGCTGCGCGCTCGCCGGCGCCCTGTGGCGGACCGCCCTGCGTTCGTACCGGAGCACCGGGAGCTGATGCCGCCATGACCACCGCAGTCATCGAACTCGACCACGTGGAGAAGGTCTTCGACGTCCGCCGCAAGAGCGGGCTGATGCGCCGCGAGCGGCACCAGGTGCGCGCCGTCGACGGCCTCACCTTCAGCGTCCCCGCCGGCGAGATGATCGGCTACATCGGCCCCAACGGCGCCGGGAAGTCCACCACCATCAAGATGCTCACCGGCATCCTCACCCCCAGCGCCGGCCGGCTGCGCGTCGCGGGCATCGACCCCTCCCGCGAACGCGCCCGCCTGGCCCGGCGCATCGGCGTCGTCTTCGGCCAGCGCACCACCTTGTGGTGGGACCTGCCGCTGCGGGACTCCTACGAACTGGTGCGCCGCATGTACCGCGTCGACGCGGCCCGCTACCGCCGCAACCTCGAGCGCTGCGTCGAACTGCTCGACCTCGCCCCGCTGCTGGACGTACCGGTACGGCAGCTCTCCCTCGGCCAGCGCATGCGCGGCGACATCGCGGCCGCCCTGCTGCACGACCCCGAAGTGCTCTACCTCGACGAGCCCACCATCGGCCTCGACGTCGTCAGCAAGGCCAAGGTCCGCGAGTTCCTGCGCGGCGTCAACACCGAGCAGGGCACCACCGTCCTGCTCACCACGCACGACCTGACCGACATCGAGCAGCTGTGCCGCCGCGTCATGGTCATCGACCACGGGCGCCTGATGTACGACGGCGGGCTCGCCGGACTCCACGCCATCGGCGAGAGCGAACGCACCCTCGTCGTCGACTTCGAACGCGAACTGCCGCCCGTGGAACTCCCCGGCGCCCGCTGCGCCCGCGTCGACGGCCCCCGCCAGTGGATCGCCTTCCCCGCCTCCGCGAGCGCGGCGCCCCTGGTCGCGGAGCTCGCCGCCCGGCACGGCGTCGTCGACCTGTCGGTGCGCGAACCCGTCATCGAGGACGTCATCGCCCGCATGTACGCCACCGGCGGGGCGCCCGTGTGACGCCACCCGGGCGCCCCGCGGGTCAGCGCAGCGAGCCCAGCGCCGCCCGCACCCGCTCCACCGCGCCCCGCGTGGTCGAGGCGTGCGCCGACAACCGCACCGAGTCCGCCCGCACCGAGGGGGTGACCCCGTGCTCGTGCAGCGCCTTGGCGATCCGCGCCGGGTCCGTGCCCGGCACCGCGAACGACACGATGCCCGCCCGCTCCCCCGGCGCGACCGGCGAGAGCACCTCGCCGCCCGCCTCGCGCACCGCCTCGATCAGCTCGTCCACCCGCCGCGCCACGTGCGCCTCGATCGCGGCGACGCCCGACGACTCCACCAGCTCCAGGGCCACCGCGAAGGCGGCGGCCGTCACCGGGCTCAGATTGGTGATGCTCCAGCGCAGCGCGCCGGGGGCCGGCGGATGCTCGACGTCGTCGAAGACACCGACGTCCGTGACTCCCGTCCAGCCCGAGAGCGTCGGCTCCAGCCGCTCCAGGGCCCGGTCCGACAGCGCCGCGAACCCGGTCGCCCAGCTGGCCCGCAGCCACTTCTGTCCGCCGGCCACCACGACGTCCGCGGCCTGCCAGGGCAGCTCGGCGACACCGAAGGCCTGCATGGCGTCGACGATCAGCAGCCGGTCGCCGATGACCTCGCGGAGCCCGGCCAGGTCGGCGCGGTAACCGGTGCGGAAGTCCACCGCGCTGACCGAGACCGCGACCACCTCGTCGCTCAGCGCGGCCCGCACCGCGTCCGGGGTGGGCGCCGCGTCGAGCCAGCGCGGCACCGCGCGGCCCAGGGCCGCGCTGCGCCGCCACGGATAGTGGTTCGCCGGGAAGTCCGCGGCGGGCACCAGGACCGCACCCCCGGCCAGCCCGAAGGCGGCGTGGAACAGCCCGGTGGAGGCGTTGGGCAGCAGCGCCACGTGCGCGGCGTCCCTGCCCGCCAGCCGGCCCGCCGCGGCACGCGCCCGCGGCTCGGCACGCATCAGCTCGTCGACGGTGGTGTGGTCCGCCTCGGCGGACGTGGCCAGCGCGGCCGCCGTGGCCTCCAGCACGTCACGTGAGGGCGGCCCGTAGCGGGCGAAGTCCAGATAGCCCTCGGGCTCGGTGAAACGCTCGGCGTAACCGGGCAGCCCGCCCGCGTGATCCGTCATCGCCGTCCTTTGCAGTCCTCGTGAAGTCCGTGCACCGCGGGCAGTCCCGACCCCGGGCCCCGTCACGCCTTCGCGGCGGCCGTACCCCCGAGCAGCACCGGCCGGGCGGCCTCGGCCATCCGGCGGTAGCCCGCGTCGCTGGGGTGCAGATGATCGCCGGAGTCGTAGGCGGCCCGCATCCTCGTCGGACGGTACGGGTCACGCAGCGCCTTGTCGAAGTCGATCACCGCGTCGTACACCGTACCTGCCCGGATCGCGGCGTTGACCTGCTGCCGGACGGCCTCGGTCACCGGGTTGTAGGCAGCCCCGTGCCCCTCGAAGGGCAGCAGCGTCCCCCCGATCACCCGCATCCCGCGGGCGTGGCCGCGCGCCACGATCTGCCGCAGCCCGGCGATCACGGCCCGCGCGCCGGTCGCCCGGGGCGGCCGGATGATGTCGTTGATGCCCAGCTCCACGACCATCGTGCGGGCACCGGTCTGCGACAGTGCGTCGCGGTCCAGCCGCACAAGGGCGCTGGGACCGCCCTCGGGGCCGCCGCGCAGCACCCCGTTGCCGCTGATCCCCTGGTTGAGGACGCCCAGGCGCAGCCGCCGGTCACCGGAGGCCATCAGACCGTCCGCCAGATAGTCGGGCCAGCGGTGATTCGCGCCGACAGTGGAGGTGAGGCCGTCGGTGATGGAGTCGCCGAAGAACACCACCGCGCCGGCCGCGTGCGAGCCGAGAACGTCCACCGCGCTGACGTACCGCCAGAACAGGGTCCGCGTCGTGTACGACACTCCCGAGACCTCAGCGGTGCGCTCACCGCGCGCCATGAAGGAGATCTGCCGCGCGTTCGGATGGTAGGTCACCGGGCCCGACGGAAGCGCCGCATAGGTGGTGACCAGCAGATCGGCCCGCTGCGGCACCGCCAGTCGCACCGGGTCGCTGACCACGGCCCCGCCCGCCGGGATCGTCACCGACCCCCGCTGGGCGAAGGTCAGCACCCGCATGGTGCCCCCGGCGGCCGCCGCGCCACCGGTTCCGGCGGAACGGGCGACGGTGGCGTGCGCCACCACCAGCGGCGCGCTGCCGAAGGTGTTGGACAGATGCACCCGCACCCAGGTGCCCCCGACGCTGGTGCGCACCACGTTGCGGATCGACCATCCAGGGTATCCGTCCGCGGTGGAAGGCTCACCGGCGACAGGAGAGGCGGACCACGTGCCGACCCAGGAACCCGCGGCCGCCGGCACGGCGGTGTGGGCGCTGCCGGCCGCCATGGCCCCGCGCCCGGCGCGGGCCGCGACGTCCGTACCGCCGACGCCGAGAAAGATCGCCGTCGAGACGACCGCCACCAGGGCGGCCAGCCCGGCGAGCAGGGCACAACCGGTCGTTCTGGCCATGCGGTGCTCAACTCCTGTGCAGGGGGTGTCGGAAACCGGCGCGATCCGCCCCCACTCATGATCCCATGGAGGACGCCGGACCTGACCGTCTGGCTAGTGGGATGTCGGGAACCCGTCGTTCGTTCCAACTGGTGAGTGTGGCGTGCGCAATACCCATACACCGAAGGGAGACGGGTGCGAGGGATGGAGAGGACTCCGGTGACCGGAACGAGTGAGAGCGCGACTCCGGCGTTCTCCTACAGCCCCGCCGACGAAGGCAGGCGGCGCGGCGTCCGGCGCATGAAGGTGATCGCCACCGGGCTGCTGCTGGCCGCCACCTTGGTGTACGGCCTCGCCAAATGGGCGGAGTCGGCAGGCGCCGGCGCCTGGAGCGGCTACGTCGCCGCGGCCGCCGAGGCCGGCATGGTCGGCGCGCTCGCCGACTGGTTCGCCGTGACCGCGCTCTTCCGCAGGCCGCTCGGCCTGCCCATCCCGCACACCGCCATCATCCCCACCAAGAAGGACGCCCTCGGCCGCACCCTCGGCGACTTCGTCGGCGAGAACTTCCTGTCCGAGACCGTCGTACGCACCCGGCTGCGCAAGGTCGGCATCGCCCACCGCCTCGGCACCTGGCTCGAGGACCCCGAGCACGCCGACCGCGTCACCGAACAGGGCGCGGCCGCGCTGCGCGGCGCCCTGACCGTGCTCCGCGACTCCGACGTCCAGGCCGTGGTCGGCGAAGCCATCACCCGCCGGGCGGACGCGCAGGAGATCGGCCCCGGCATAGGGAAGATGCTGGAACGGATCGTCGCCGACGGCGGCCACCGGCGCATGGTCGACCTGGTCTGCGTACGGGCCCACGACTGGCTCAACGAGCACGGCGAGTCCGTGATGAACGCCGTCCAGGGCGGCGCGCCCGGCTGGACCCCGCGCTTCGTCGACCGCAAGGTCGGCGAACGGGTCTACAAGGAACTCGTCCGCTTCACCGCCGAGATGCGCGACATGCCGGAACACCCCGCACGCGGCGCCCTCGACCGCTTCCTCGCCGACTTCGCCACCGAGCTCCAGTCCGACCCCGACACCCGCCGCCGCGTCGAACAGCTGAAGAAGGACCTCATCGAACGCCACGAAGTCCAGGACCTCATCGAGTCCGCCTGGAGCTCGGTACGCGGCATGATCGTCGCCGCGGCCGAGGACGAGCACAGCGAACTGCGGCTGCGCGCCCGCGCCTCACTGCTGTCGCTCGGCGCGCGGATGACCGAGGACCCCCGGCTCACCGCCAAGATCGACGGCTGGCTGGAGGACGCCGCCACCTACGTCGTCACCACCTACCGCGACGAGATCACCGCGCTGATCACCGACACCATCGCCGGCTGGGACCCCGAGCAGACCACCCGCAAGATCGAGGCGAACGTCGGCCGCGACCTCCAGTTCATCCGGATCAACGGCACGGTCGTCGGCGCCCTGGCGGGCCTGGCCATCTACACGGTCTCGCGAGTCCTCGCCGGATAGTCCGCCAGCCCCCTCCCCCGCACGGCCAGACATCGGAGGAATGCCCCGCCCGGCCGGCGAAAACCCGTACCGCCACCACGGAACTCCACCGGCCCCGCGAACGTCATCACCCACAGGACGCGACCAGCGGACGGAAAGGAGGACCCGGTGACCCGCACCCCGGCCACCGCACTGCGCGCCCACGCCGTCACGGCCCTGGTCACCCTCGCCCTCCTCGCCGGACTGCTCCTCACCCACACCGGGCTCACCACCGCACTCGCCGCGGCCGCCACCACCGCCGCGGCCGCGATCCTGCTCGGCCGCGCCCTCCACGCCGCCGCAGGCGCCCGGCCCGTCCCCCGCGGACGCGTCCGCACCGCCCTGCGCGACCGCGAACGCCGCACCGCCTTCCTCCCCCAGCGCGACCCCGACGCCTCCGGCCGCCCACGCCCCCGGGCACCCGGCCGTCCCGTCCCGACGGCCGCGTAGCGCACCTGCCACCCCGCAGCCCGCACGCCGTCCGTCACGCCGACACCACCTTGTCCGGCACGACGAGACCCGCGGAGGGTTCCCGCCACCATGTCCGTACTCCCGCACCTCCCGCACGCCCTGAACTCCCTCACCGGCCTCCTGGCCCCGCTGACCGGCCATGCCGCCGCCCCGGCAGCCGCCGTCGTCGCCTTCACCGTCCTGGTGCGACTCGCCCTCCACCCCCTCGCCCGGGCCGCCGCACGCGGCGAACGCGCCCGCGCCGCCCTCGCCCCCCGGATCGCCGAACTCCGCCGCGCCCACGAGCGCGACCCCCGCGAACTCCAGCGCGCCCTGGCCGCACTCCATACCGCAGAAGGCACCTCGCCCCTCGCCGGCATCCTGCCCACCCTGCTCCAACTGCCGGCCTTCTTCGTCCTCTACCACGCGGCCTACGGCACCGACCTCGGCGCGCACTGGGGCACACCCGTCCACGCCGCCGTCCTCGCGGTCGTCGCCGCCGTCGCCCTGCTCTCCTACCGCCGCGCCCGCAAGGCCGCCCCCGACGCCACCGGGCTCGCCCGCCACCTGCCGCTGCTCTCCTTCGCCACCCTCGTCCCCGCCGCGATCATGCCGCCGGCCGCCGGGCTCTACCTCGCCACGTCCACCACCTGGACCGCCGCCGAGCGCGCCTGGCTGCACCGCCCACACCATGGGAAGGGGGTTGCGGGCGACGCCCCCTCCGCTGGAGGATCACCCAAGACCTCCGATGACCGTCCCCATCGGAAATGAACCAACCGCCTCCCCTCGACCCACCGGAGAGTCTCGTGAAGCTGCTGCGAGTCGGCCCTGCCGGAGCCGAACGCCCGGCCCTTCTCGACCAGGACGGCGTCCTGCGCGACCTGTCCTCCCTCACCCCCGACATCGACGGCACCCTGCTCGCCGACCCCGTCGCCCTCGACCGCGTCCGCGAGGCCGCCGCGGCCGGCACCCTGCCCGTCCTCGACGCCGACGACCTGCGCACGGGCCCCCCGCTCGCGGGCATCGGGAAGATCGTCTGCATCGGCCTCAACTACCACGACCACGCCACCGAGACCGGCGCGGCCGTCCCCACCGAGCCGATCCTCTTCATGAAGGCCCCCGACACCGTCGTCGGCCCCGACGACACCGTCCTCGTCCCCCGCGGCAGCCTCAAGACCGACTGGGAGGTCGAACTCGCCGTCGTCATCGGCCGCGAACTGCGCTACGCCGCCTCGGCCGAGGAAGCCCTCGCCGCCGTCGCCGGCTACGCCGTCGCCCACGACGTCTCCGAGCGCGCCTTCCAGATCGAACGCGGCGGCCAGTGGGACAAGGGCAAGAACTGCGAGACCTTCAACCCCCTCGGCCCCTGGCTCGTCACCGCCGACGACGTCCCCGACCCCCAGGCGCTCGGGCTGCGGCTGTGGGTCAACGGCGCCCTCCAGCAGGACGGCACCACCGCGGACCAGATCTTCCCGGTCGCCGAAGTCGTCCGCTACCTCAGCCAGTTCATGACCCTCTACCCCGGCGACGTCATCAACACCGGCACCCCGGCCGGCGTCGCCCTGGGCCGCCCCGAGCCCAAGCCGTACCTGCGGGCCGGCGACGTGGTCGAGCTCGAGATCGACGGCCTCGGCCGCCAGCGCCAGGTCCTCAAGGACGCGTAGACCTCCTCCCGGCTCCCGAGGGGCGCCCGGCGCACGTACTGCGCCGGGCGCCCCTGGCATATTCCCCGGGCGGCGTAACCGTCGTACGAACGGGTCGTTATTCCGTGCGAAAGTGCAACACCAGATCGCATGGGGGATATGTGGGCATCAGGTACACACGGGAACTCGTCGAGCGAGCGGTTGCCGATTGCCGGTCATTGTCGGAGGCGATCACCACACTCGGCGGGACACCCACGAACGGCAGCCGCGCCTACCTCCGCAAGCTGCTCACCGCCTGGGAGATCGACCACGCGCACTTCGAGCCGGAAGGGGTTCGCCACACCGAGCGGCGGCTACGAGCCGTCGTCCAGGAGTCGAGCAGCATCGCGGAGGTCGTACGACGCCTCGGTATCAGCCCGGTCGGCGGCAACCAGGCACACATCGGCCGGCGCATCGCACGGCTGGGCATCGACACCTCGCACTTCGTCCCGAACCCCGGCGGCCGGCGCGCCGGAATCCCCCTGCGCGACCGGCTGACCCGCGGCGCACCCGACGACGGACGGATCCCCAGCGCCCGGCTGCGCAGGCATCTGCTCGGCAGCGGCGTCCGGGACATCTGCGCGATGTGCGGCACCGGGCCGCGGTGGAACGGCAGGCCGCTGCGCCTCGAAGTCGACCACGTCAACGGGGACTGGTGGGACAACCGCCCCGAGAATCTGCGGCTACTCTGCCCCAACTGCCATGCGGCCACCGACACATACCGCGGCCGTAAGCGCCGAGGGGCGGTCCGGTAGATGTCGCGCCTCTACGACAGCCCGGGCTACACCCGGGCCTCCCTCGCCTCCTGTGCGGCAGAGTCCCGCAGCGTGGTCGACATGCTCAGGCGCCTCGGCCAGCCCCTCGGCAGCGGCCCACTCCGCTACTTGCGCGGACGGCTGAAGCACTACGGCATCGACACGGGCCACTTCGTCGACGAACCGCTGCCCCGCAAGCAGCCGCGCAGGTACACCAAGGAGATCCTCGATGAGGCCGCGTCACACTGCGGTTCCATCCGGGAGCTCCTGGAGCACTTGGACGTGGCCCCGTACGACAGCGCCTACCGGCACATCGCACGCAGGCTGGCTCATTTCGGCGTGGACACGTCCCATTTCGCACAGCCGGTGACCAGCAAGCCCCGCTCCCTCGGCGTTGACGAACTCCGCGCCGCAGTCGCCGCGTCGGCGAGCCTCGCGGGCGTGGTCCGGAACCTCGGCCTGGCGGACAACGGGACGTCCAGAACGAGAATCAAGCAAGCCATCGCGGAGCAGGGGCTGTCCATCGCGCACTTCACGGGGCAGGCGCACGCCCGCGGCATCCCGTCACAGAGGCGCAAGCCTGCGGAGGAGATCCTGCGGCTGCTCGCCCCCGACAGCCCGCGCACCAGCCGCCGTCTGCTCCACCGTGCGTTGGGGGAAAAGGGCGTGGCCTACGAATGCGGCCTCTGCGGCACGGGGCCCGTGTGGCAGGGCCTGCCCATCGCGTTGGAGATCGATCACATCAACGGGGACCGGCTCGACAACCGGATCGGCAATCTCCGGTACTTGTGCCCCTCCTGCCACAGCCAGACCGCCACCTATGCCCGGCGGGGCGGTCGAGGCATATTGACCGGGCAGGTGAGCCGTCCCAGCCAGTAGAGTTGGCGCAGCGGGCCCGTATCCCAGCTGGCCAGAGGACGCCGGTTTAGGTCCGGTGTGTCGTGGGTTCGAGTCCCACCGGGCCCACCGCTGAGGGGCGCGGCATTTGCGAGGTGCCGCGCCCTCCGTCGTTTCACCCCACCAACTCCCGCACCACCGGCACCAGCGCCCGGAACGCCTTCCCGCGGTGGCTGATGGCGTTCTTCTCGTCCGGCGTGAGCTCGGCGCAGGTGCGGGACTCCCCCAGCGGCTGGAGGATCGGGTCGTAGCCGAAGCCGTTCGGGCCGTGCGGCTCGAAGCGCAGGGTGCCGAGGAGGCGGCCTTCGACGACGTGTTCGGTGCCGTCGGGGAGGGCGAGGGCGGCGGCGCACATGAAGTGGGCGGCCCGGTGGGGGTGGTCGATGTCGGAGAGCTGGGCGAGGAGGAGGTCCAGGTTGGCGCGGTCGTCGCCGTGCTTGCCGGCCCAGCGGGCGGAGAAGATGCCGGGGGCGCCGCCGAGGACGTCGACGCAGAGGCCGGAGTCGTCGGCGACGGCGGGCAGGCCGGTGGCCTGGGCCAGGGCGTGTGCCTTCAGGAGGGCGTTCTCGGCGAAGGTGACGCCGGTTTCCCTGACGTCGGGGATCTCGGGGTAGGCGTCGGCGCCGACGAGTTCCACGCCGAGCCCGGCGTCGGCCAGGATGGCGTGGAGCTCGGCGACCTTGTGGGCGTTGCGGGTGGCGAGGACCAGGCGGGTGTGCGGCATGGTCTCGATTATCCCGGTGCCCGTCAGCCGGATGTGCAGACGGTGGAGAGCCCGGCGGCGGCGTCGGCGACGGGGGTGAGGTCGGGGGTCTTGCCCGCGTCGGCGGCGGTGCGGGCGTTGTCGACGGCCTTCTGGAGGTCGTCGACGGCCTTGGTGACGTCGGCGTTGCCGGTTTTGTCGCCGAGGGTGGCGAGGTGGTCGGCGATCTGGTCGAGCGCGGTGGCGGCGCCTTGCGGGTCGTTGCCCGCGTTGCTCACCGCGTTCTGGAGGTTCTGGACGTCGCCGGCGACCTGGGCGGCGACGGTGGCGCAGTCGAGGGCCTTGTCGACGGCGTTGACGGCGTCGGCGGCGCCGCAGCCGGTGAGGGCGGCGGCGCCGAGTGCGGTGGCGGCGGCGAGTGCGGCGAGGCGGCGGCGGGTGCGTGGCTGCATGTCACTGAACACGCACCGCACCGCTGCCGGGTTGCACTCCCCGGACCGCTTCTTGGTCAGCCCTTGGTGATCTGTTCGATCTCTTCGAGTGCCGCGCGCTGCAGCGCGTCGAGTTCGACGCAGCCTCCGACGGCCAGGTCGAGCAGGGTAGCCAGCTCCTTGCGGTCGAAGGGCTGGCCCTCGGCGGTGCCCTGGACCTCGACGAAGCGGCCGTCGCCGGTGCAGACGACGTTCATGTCGGTCTCGGCGCGGACGTCCTCCTCGTAGCAGAGGTCGAGCATGGGCACCCCGTCGATGATGCCGACGCTGACCGCGCTGACGGTGCCGTTCAGGGGCTGGGCCTTGGCGCGCAGCAGCTTGCGGCCGTGCATCCAGGTGACGGCGTCGGCGAGGGCGACGTAGGCGCCGGTGATGGCGGCGGTGCGGGTGCCGCCGTCGGCCTGGAGGACGTCGCAGTCGAGGACCACGGTGTTCTCGGCGAGTGCCTTGTGGTCGATGACGGCGCGCAGGGAGCGGCCGATGAGGCGGGAGATCTCGTGGGTGCGTCCGCCGATCTTGCCGCGTACGGATTCGCGGTCGCCGCGGGTGTTGGTGGAGCGCGGGAGCATGGAGTACTCGGCGGTCACCCAACCTTCGCCGCTGCCCTTGCGCCAGCGGGGCACGCCCTCGGTGACGGAGGCGGTGCAGAGGACCTTGGTGTCGCCGAAGGAGATGAGCACCGATCCTTCGGCGTGCTTGCTCCAGCCACGCTGGATGGTGACGGGGCGGAGCTGGTCGGCTGTGCGGCCGTCGATACGAGACATGGCGACGAGCCTAGCCGTAAGTGAACCGCGGGCCCGTGCCGGTTGCGGAACGGGCCCCCTGCGGGTGATCAGGTCCGGCGGGCCGAGGTCAGAGCATGTCCTCGATCTCGGCGGCGAGGGGGTCGGCGTCGGTGCCGATGACGACCTGGACGGCGTTGCCCATCTTCACGACGCCGTGGGCGCCGGCGGCCTTGAGCGCGGCCTCGTCGACGAGGGAGGGGTCGGCGACCTCGGTGCGGAGTCGGGTGATGCAGCCCTCGATCTCCTCGATGTTGTCGAGTCCGCCGAGCCCGGCGACGATCTTCTCTGCCTTGCTGGCCATCTGTAGCTCCTGGTTGTCTCGGCCGTTCGGTCCGATTTCACACGGTAGTGCAGGTGTGGACCGCATTTGCGGGGATGCATCTCTGACGCAGCCGCGCCTCAACTGGTCTACACCACATTACCGCCAGGAGGTAGTGCCCATGAGCTCGGACGCCGCCGCAGGTCCGCGCCCCGGCCGCAGGTGGACGGGCACGCTCTTCCAGGGACTGCAGAAGATGGGCCGCAGCCTGCAGCTGCCCATCGCGGCGCTGCCGGCGGCGGGCATCCTGAACCGGCTGGGGCAGCCGGATGTGTTCGGCGCCGAGGGTCTGGGCTGGGACAACGTGGCGAGGGTGTTCGCCGGCGCGGGCGGTGCGCTGCTGGACGGCTCGCTGGGGCTGCCGCTGCTGTTCGCGGTCGGTGTCGCGATCGGCATGGCGAAGAAGGCGGACGGTTCGACGGCGCTGGCGGCGGTCGTGGGCTTCCTCGTCTATTACGGGGTGCTGCACCAGTTCCCGCAGGACTGCCCGAGGGGGACGGTGTTCGTGCAGGCGAGCATGATCAGCGGTGCCTGCATCCCGCCGGGCACGCCCGCGGCGGCCGCCCCTGCCGCGTACCAGAACCCGGGGGTCTTCGGCGGGATCGTGATCGGGCTGCTGACGGCCTTCTTCTGGCAGCGCTACCACCGCACGCGGCTGGTGGACTGGCTGGGCTTCTTCAACGGGCGGCGGCTGGTCCCGATCATCATGTCCTTCGTGGCCATCGTCTTCGCGGCGCTGTCGCTGTGGGTGTGGCCGCCGATCGGGAGCGGTCTGACGAACTTCAGCCAGTGGCTGAGCGATCTGGGGTCGTGGGGGGCGGGCATCTTCGGTGTGGCGAACCGGGCGCTGCTCACGGTGGGACTGCACACGTTCCTGAACGTCTTCGTGTGGTTCCAGTTCGGCGACTGGACCAAGCCGGACGGCCAGGTCGTGCACGGGGACATCAACCGGTTCCTGCAGGGCGACCCGACGGCGGGGCAGTTCACGTCGGGCTTCTTCCCGGTCATGATGTTCGCGCTGCCCGCCGCGGCGCTGGCGATCACGCACTGCGCCCGCCCAGAGCGCCGCAAGGAGGTCGGCGGCCTGATGCTGTCGGTGGGTCTGACCTCGCTGGTCACCGGGATCACGGAGCCGGTCGAGTACTCCTTCCTCTTCATCGCGCCGGCGCTGTACGCGATCCACGCGGTGCTGACCGGGGTCTCGATGGCGGTCACCTGGGCGCTGGGGGTGCACGACGGTTTCAGTTTCTCGGCCGGTCTCATCGACTACGTCGTCAACTGGTCCCTGGCGACCAAGCCGTGGCTGATCATCCCGATCGGGCTGGTGTTCGCGGCGGTGTACTACGTGCTCTTCCGGCTGGTGATCACGCGCTTCGACCTGGCGACGCCGGGGCGGGAGCCGGAGGAGGTCGCGGAGGAGATGACACGGGACAACCTCAAGGCGTAGCGGAGGCGTCACCCTCCGAACTGTGGTCTAGACCACACGGAGCCAAACGTTCCTCTGCGCGTCAAGTGCATGTTAAGACTGGTCTACACCACTGAGTGGTTCAGACCAGGAGGAACTCCATGACGACCGCCACCACGACGGCGGCTCCCGCGGCGAAGAAGCGGGGCTCCGGCCTTTTCCAAGGCCTGCAGAAGGTCGGCCGCAGCCTCCAGCTGCCGATCGCCGTCCTGCCGGCGGCGGGCATCCTGCTCCGCCTGGGTCAGCCCGATGTCTTCGGGGCCGACGGCCTCGGCTGGGACAAGGTGGCGTCCGTCTTCGCGACCGCGGGCGGCGCCGTCTTCGACAACCTCCCGATGCTCTTCTGCATAGGCGTGGCCATCGGCTTCGCCAAGAAGGCCGACGGCTCCACCGCGCTCGCGGCCCTCGTCGGCTTCCTGGTCTACAGCAACGTCCTGAAGGCCTTCCCCGTCACCGAGGCGAAGGTCCAGAGCGGCGCCGACATCGCCGCCACGTACAACAACCCGGGCGTGCTCGGCGGCATCGTGATGGGCCTGCTCGCCGCCCTCCTGTGGCAGCGCTACCACCGCACCCGGCTGGTGGACTGGCTCGGCTTCTTCAACGGCCGCCGGCTCGTCCCGATCATCATGGCCTTCGTCGGCACCCTGGTCGGTGTCTTCTTCGGTCTGGTCTGGGAGCCCATCGGCGACGCCATCAGCAACTTCGGCGAGTGGATGACCGGGCTCGGCTCGGTCGGCGCCGCGCTCTTCGGCCTGATCAACCGTGGTCTGATCCCGATCGGCATGCACCAGTTCGTGAACTCGGTGGCCTGGTTCCAGCTCGGCGACTTCACCAACTCCGCGGGCACCGTGGTGCACGGCGACCTCACCCGGTTCTTCGCCGGTGACGGCAGCGCCGGACAGTTCATGTCCGGCTTCTTCCCGATCATGATGTTCGGCCTCCCGGCCGCGGCCCTGGCCATGGCCCACACGGCCCGCCCCGAGCGCCGCAAGGCCGTGCTCGGCATGATGCTCTCGCTCGCCCTGACCTCCTTCGTCACCGGTGTCACGGAGCCGATCGAGTTCTCGTTCATGTTCATCGCGCCGTTGCTCTACGCCATCCACGCGGTGCTCACCGCGGTGTCGATGGCGGTCACCTGGGCGCTCGGCGTCCACGCGGGCTTCACCTTCTCGGCCGGCGCCATCGACTACATCCTGAACTGGAACCTGGCGACCAAGCCATGGCTGATCATCCCGATCGGCCTGTGCTTCTCGGTGATCTACTACGTGCTCTTCCGCTTCGCGATCGTGAAGTTCAACCTCCCCACCCCGGGCCGCGAGCCCGAGGAAGAGGTCGAGGACCTCACCAAGGCGTAGCGACCGCGCCCGTACGGACGAGGCCCCCGCAACCGACCGGGTTGCGGGGGCCTCGCCCGTGCCGGGGGGCCGGGTGAGGTCAGATCTCGTAGACCGCGCCGGCCTTCGCCAGCTCGACCGGGCCGTCGTAGACCGCGCGGGCGTCGTCGAGGTTGACCTGGGGGTCGGTCCACGGCGGGATGTGGGTGAGGACCAGGCGGCCGGCGCCGGCGCGGTCGGCGTACTCGCCGGCCTCGCGGCCGTTGAGGTGCAGGCCGGGGATGTCCTCCTTGCCGTGCGTGAAGGAGGCCTCGCACAGGAAGAGGTCGGTGCCCTCGGTCAGGGTCAGCAGGGCGTCGCTCCGGCCGGTGTCACCGGAGTAGGTGAGGGTGCGGCCCGCGTGCTCGATGCGGAAGCCGTAGGCCTCGACGGGATGGCTGACCATGTCCGCGGTGACGGTGAACGGGCCCAGCCGGAACGCCCCGGGTTCCAGGGTGCGGAAGTCGAAGACCTCGCTCATGCACTTCTCGTCGGGCACGTCCCCGTAGGCGCTCGCGAGGCGGCGCTCGGTGCCGTCCGGTCCGTAGACGGGGATGGCGTGGGCGGGGCCGCCCTCGTGGCGGTAGTAGCGGGCGACGAAGTAGCCGAGCATGTCGATGCAGTGGTCGGCGTGCAGATGGCTCAGCAGGACGGCGTCGAGGTCGTAGAGACCGCAATGGCGTTGCAGCTCGCCGAGGGCGCCATTGCCCATGTCGAGCAGCAACCGGAAGTCGTCGGCCTCGACGAGGTAGCTGGAGCAGGCCGAGTCCGCGGACGGAAACGACCCCGAGCAGCCGACGACGGTGAGCTTCATGTGCAGAAACCTCCGTGGATTGTTCCGGGGGTCTTGCGTTGGCGCGCCACGATGCCCCATTCCGTAGGGGAATGGGGGGAGGGCGGGAGCGACCCGCCATGTGTTCTTGAGCGTAAGGCGCACGGGCTGCGCGTGCTCCTCTGCGGAGCCCCGTTGTGGGCGGAATCACCAGTACGGCGCCCTCGTCGCCGGAACTTCGCCGGGACGGGGGCGCCGCGAGGGTGTGGTGCGTGAGGCCTCAGGCCCAGAGCTGGCCGTGCAGGGCGGCGACCGCCGCCTCGGTGGACTCGGCGGTGTAGATGCCGGTCGACAGGTACTTCCAGCCGCCGTCGGCGACGACGAACACGATGTCGGCCCGCTCGCCCGCGCGTTCGGCCTTGCGGGCGACGCCGAGCGCGGCGTGCAGGGCGGCTCCTGTGGAGACGCCGGCGAAGATGCCCTCCTGCTGGAGGAGTTCACGGGTGCGGCGGACGGCGTCGGCGGAGCCGACGGAGAAGCGGGTGGTGAGGACGGACTCGTCGTAGAGCTCGGGGATGAAGCCCTCGTCGAGGTTGCGCAGTCCGTAGACCAGGTCGTCGTAGCGCGGCTCGGCGGCGACGATCTGCACGCCGGGGACCTTCTCGCGCAGGTAGCGGCCGACGCCCATGAGGGTGCCGGTGGTGCCCAGCCCGGCGACGAAGTGGGTGATCGAGGGCAGGTCGGCGAGGATCTCGGGGCCGGTGGTCGCGT
The DNA here is from genome assembly GCF_044753585.1 of Streptomyces sp. NPDC088354. Lineage (NCBI taxonomy): Bacteria > Bacillati > Actinomycetota > Actinomycetes > Kitasatosporales > Streptomycetaceae > Streptomyces > Streptomyces sp. NPDC088354. Next base: position 156,202 of record NZ_JBIVNJ010000015.1, read on the forward strand.
AGTGGGCGCCGGCGTTGTCGGGGTTGCCGTACTGGTAGAGCATCACCCAGTCGGGGTGCTGCGCGCTGAGTTCCTTGGCGACGCGCACGGCGGTGTTCGACCCACCGGCGGCCGGGGAGGGGATGATCTCGGCGCCCCACATGGTGAGCAGTTCGCGCCGCTCGGAGGAGGTGTTCTCGGGCATGACGCAGACCATGCGGTAGCCCTTGAGCTTCGCGGCCATGGCCAGCGAGATGCCGGTGTTGCCGGAGGTGGGCTCCAGGATCGTGCAGCCGGGGGTGAGGCGACCGGAGCGTTCGGCCTGCTCGATCATGTGCAGGGCCGGGCGGTCCTTGACCGAGCCCGTGGGGTTGCGGTCCTCCAGCTTGGCCCAGACGCCGACCTCGGCGGAGGGGGACAGGCGCGGCAGCCGTACCAGCGGGGTGTTGCCGACGGCTGCCAGCGGGCTGTCGTACCGCATCAGGACATTCCACCGGCGACGGCGGGGAGGATGGTGACGCTGTCGCCGTCGGTCAGCTTGGTGGAGATGCCGTCGAGGAAGCGGACGTCCTCGTCGTTGAGGTACACGTTCACGAAACGGCGCAGCCGGCCCGCGGCGTTCTCGTCGACGATGCGCTCGCGGATGCCGGCGTGGCGGCTGTCGAGGTCGGTCAGGAGCTCGTCGATCGTGCTGCCGCTGCCGTCGACGGCCTTGGCGCCGCCGGTGTAGCTGCGAAGGATGGTCGGGATGCGGACCTCGATGGCCATGCGGGGCTCCAGTCGGAAGGGGCGTCGTGTGGTGCGGACGGCGGTGCGGCGGCGTCCCGGTGCGCGCGGCCCCGCGGACGGGGTCCGGTGGGCGGTCCGGAGCGCGCGAGCGGGGTGCGGCCGGCGCGTCAGGGGCGGGGACATGCCGCGCCGGCGAGGCGGCACAAGTCGACGTACAGCCGCGCCACGAGCAGGGTGCCCGGCGCCTTGTCGCTCACGTCGTGGAGAACCATGGGGTCATCGTATCGATTCCCCCCTGCCGTCAGAGACGGTCGTCCCATGATGCGGACCGCGCTGTCTCAGATGTAGGCGTCGACGATCTCGACGGGTTCCTCGGTGACCTCGCCGTCCACGATCCGGAAGGAACGGAACTGGAAGGGCCCGGCGTCGTCGGTGTCGGCGGTGGAGACCAGCACGTAGTGCGCGCCGGGTTCGTTGGCGTAGGAGATGTCGGTGCGCGAGGGGTAGGCCTCGGTGGCGGTGTGCGAGTGGTAGATGACCACCGGCTCCTCGTCGCGGTCGTCCAGGTCGCGGTAGAGCTTGAGGAGGTCCCCGGAGTCGAACTCGTAGAACGTGGGCGAGCGGGCCGCGTTGAGCATCGGGATGTGCCGCTCGGGCCGGCCGCTGCCGGCCGGTCCCGCGATCACGCCGCACGCCTCGTCGGGGTGGTCGGCACGGGCGTGGGCGACGAGCGCGTCGTGCAGGGCACGGGTGAGGGTCAGCATGGTCGTCAGGATAAGCAGAGGCCCCCGTACGGGGGTACGGAGGCCTCTGCGCGGACGCCGGCCCCGAACCGGGCCGCGGGCGGCTACTCCTGGGCGAGGGCCAGCGGCGCGTCGGTGCGGTTGCGCCGCTTGGCGGCCTGGTAGCCGACGGCGAGCACGGCCGACCACACGAGCCACACGTACAGGCCGAGCCGGGTGTCGGCGTTGATCGCCATGAGGACGACGACCAGCACCAGGGCCGCGATGGCCAGCCAGTTGGTGACGGGCGCGCCCGGCATCCGGAAGTCGGAGGCGGGCAGCAGCCCGGTGCGGACCCTGGCCCGGTACCGCAGGTGCGCGGCCAGGATCATGATCCAGGTCCACAGTCCCGCGCAGGTGGCGACCGAGGTGATGTAGAGGAAGGCCTTGCCCGGCGAGACCACGTTGACGATCACGCCGATGCCCATGACCAGGGTGGACCCGACGAGCGCGGGCAGCGGCAGGCGCCGGCCGCTGAGGTTGCCCATGGTCCGGGGTGCCTCGCCGTTGACGGCCAGGCCGCGCAGCATGCGGCCGGTGGAGTAGATGCCGGAGTTGCACGAGGACAGGGCGGCGGTGAGGACCACGAAGTTCATGATCCCGGCCGCGCCGGGGATGCCGACCTGGGCGAAGACCTGGACGAACGGGCTGACGCCGGGGGTGTACTTGGTCCAGGAGAAGACCGACAGCAGGACGATCAGCGCGCCGACGTAGAAGATGCCGATGCGGACCGGGAGGGTGTTGATCGCCTTGCGCAGGGTCTGCTTGGGGTTCTCGGCCTCACCGGCGGTGATGCCGACCAGTTCGACGCCGAGGTAGGCGAAGATGACGCCCTGCATGGCGAGCATGGCCTGCCAGGCGCCGTGGGGCGCGAAGCCGCCGTCGGCCCACAGGTGGGTGACCGAGGCGGTGTCGCCGGCCGCGGAGAAGCCGAAGGTCAGCACGCCGACGCCGATGACGATCATGGCGATGATGGCGGTGACCTTGATGGTGGAGAACCAGAACTCCAGCTCGCCGAAGAGCTTGACCGAGACCAGGTTCGCGACGAAGAGCACCACCAGCGCGACGGCCGCGGTGGACCAGACCGGGATCGCGGGCCACCAGAAGTTGAGGTACGCGCCCGCGGCCGTGACCTCGGACATGCAGGCGGTGACCCACAGCGCCCAGTACGACCAGCCGGTGGCGAAGCCCGCGAACGGCCCGAAGAACTCGCGGGCGTAGTCGGCGAAGCTGCCGGAGGTGGGGCGGTAGGTCAGGAGTTCGCCCAGGGCCCGCATGATAAAGAAGATCACCACGCCGGCTGCGGCGTAGCAGGCGATCAGGCTGGGTCCGATGTTCGCGATGCCGGTGCTGGAGCCGTAGAAGAGGCCGGTGCCGATGGCGCCGCCGATGGCGATCATCTGGACCTGGCGGGCGTTCAGCGCCCGCTTGTAGCCCTCCGTGGTCGCGGTTCCCTCGGCCCCGCTGCCGGACTCGTGCTCGACCTGCGTCGAGGTCATGTCTGCTGTGCCTTTCTCCATGCCCGGCCGGCCGTGTACGGCTCGGAACGGGCTCCGATCCCCCCGGATGGTTGGAGGTGCACGCCGGGGTCGACCGGCCACGCGACCGACCGCGACGTGGGTGGTGTCACGGCCGGTGGTCGAGGATTCGTATCACGGGGCGGGCGTCGGGCACGCAGCGCAAATGTGTCACACGCCACAGGCGGAGGCGGACAAAAGGTGCGCCGAATGGGAATGCGGCCGGTCGCGGTGTCGCGATCGTTATCCGGATTTGAGCGTCCTCTGAGCGGACGGCGAGGGGTGCGGCGGGGGTACGGCGGACGGCCGCGGGGCGAGCGGAGCCCGCTCGGCGGGCTCCCCGGTCACATCCGCGGGCTCCCCGGTCACACCTGGAGGGTGGCCACCAGGCTCTCCTGCAGACCGCCCAGCCACAGGTAGGCCAGGACGAGCGGCTTGCGCTCGTCGGAGTCGGGGAGGTGGTAGAGCTCGTTCTCCTCGTCGTCGGTGACCTCCAGCCGGGACCCCAGGGTCAGCCGCAGGTCGTTGAGGGTTCCGAGCCACTGCAGCGCCCCGGCCTCGGCCAGGGTCAGCACCGCTCCCCCGCGCCGGCCCGGGTCGAGCGCGTCGAGGCTGCGGACCACCGCGAGGGCGTCGCCGCGCTTGCGGGCGCGCAGGTCGTTCTCGGTGAAGCGGCGGAATTCCGCGGAGTCGGCCGTCTCCTCGTACGCGTCGGGGAACAGCCGGGCCAGGGCCGGGTCCCGCGGGGGCTTGGTCGGGCCGTCCTCGAAGAGTCCGGCGAAGGGGTCGGCCGGACCGCCGTCGTCGGTACCGCCGTCGCCGTCGCCGGGCCCGATCAGCTCCAGGAGCTGAACGGCCAGGTTGCGCAGGATGGAGATCTCGACCTCGTCGAGTGCGACGGCGGCGGTGCCACCGGGCGTGGACTCGAAGTACCCGGGCATGTGTGTCTCAGCCGTCCTCATGGTGCTCGGCGGTGGTGCTCGATGGTGGTGGTTGTCTGCGTGCGGTGCTCCGCGGGGCGGTGCCACCGCGCCGTGCGGTGCTCAGCGGTCCTGGGTGAGCGTGGCCCACAGCCCGTACCCGTGCATCGCCTGCACGTCACGTTCCATCTCCTCGCGGGTGCCGCTGGAGACCACGGCCCGCCCCTTGTGGTGGACGTCGAGCATCAGCTTGGTGGCCTTGTCCTTCGGATAGCCGAAGTACGCCTGGAAGACGTAGGTCACGTAGCTCATCAGATTGACCGGGTCGTTGTGGACGACGGTCACCCAGGGAACGTCCGGGGACGGCGCCTCGAAGGGGGCCTCGCTCGACTCGGTCCGTTCGATCTCTGCGGGGGCGACACTCACGGCACCCATGCTGTCACCAGATCCCGCCCGCAGGGAAACCGGCCTCCGAGAAATCGTCACTCTGACGAGAGTTGGGGGTAGCATCCTGGCCATGAGCTCTGCAGACCTGGGGCTGCCCGTGGCCGTCCCCTCCACCGCGCTCTTCACCGACCGGTACGAGCTGACCATGCTGCAGGCCGCGCTGCGCAGCGGCGCGGCCGACCGCCGTTCGGTGTTCGAGGTGTTCACCCGCCGGCTGCCCGAGGGGCGGCGCTACGGGGTCGTCGGCGGCACCGGGCGCCTGCTCGACGCGGTGGAGAACTTCCGCTTCGACGACGGCATCCTCGGCTACCTGGAGCGCGAGCGGGTCGTGGACGCCGCCACCTTGAGGTGGCTGGCGGACTACCGCTTCCGCGGCGACGTCCTCGGCTACCCCGAGGGCGAGGTGTACTTCCCCGGCTCGCCGATCCTGCGGGTGGAGGGCACCTTCGCCGAGGCGGTGCTGCTGGAGACCGTGGTGCTGTCGATCCTCAACCACGACAGCGCCATCGCCGCCGCCGCCTCCCGGATGGCCGTGGCCGCCGGCGGCCGCCCGCTGATGGAGATGGGCGCCCGCCGGGCGCACGAACTGGCGGCGGTGGCCGCCTCCCGCGCCGCCTACGTCGGCGGTTTCGTGTCGTCGAGCAACCTGGCCGCCGGCTTCCGGTACGGCCTGCCCACCATCGGCACCAGTGCGCACGCCTTCACCCTGCTCCACGACAACGAGCGGGACGCCTTCACCGCCCAGGTGGAATCGCTGGGCCGCGGCACCACCTTGCTGGTCGACACCTACGACGTGGCCGAGGCGGTCCGCGCGGCCGTCGAGATCGCCGGCCCTGAGCTCGGCGCGGTGCGCATCGACTCCGGCGACCTGCTGCTGCTCGCCCACCGGGTGCGGCAGCAACTGGACGACCTCGGCGCCAAGGACACCCGGATCGTGGTCACCTCCGACCTGGACGAGTACGCGATCGCCTCGCTGGCGGCGGCTCCGGTGGACGCGTACGGCGTGGGCACCTCCGTGGTCACCGGCAGCGGCCACCCGACCTGCTCGATGGTCTACAAGCTGGTCGCCCGCGCCGCCTCCGACGCCCCGGACGCCCCGCTGGTGCCGGTCGCCAAGAAGTCGATGGGCGGCAAGACCAGCGTCGGCGGCCGCAAGTGGGCGGCGCGCCGGCTGGACGCCGACGGCGTCGCGGAGGCCGAGGTCGTCGGGACCGGGCCGGTGCCGGCGGCGCTGGCCGACCGGCAGCTGCTGGTGCCGCTGGTGACCGGCGGCGAGGTCGTCGCCCGCGAGCCGCTGGAGGCCGCGCGCACCCGGCACGTGGAGGCGCGCGCCGGCCTGCCGCTGTCGGCCACCCAGCTCTCCCGCGGCGAGCCGACACTGCCCACGGAGTACGTCACCTACTGAGGCGCCCTGCCGCGAAGAGGGCGCACTCCGTACAGTCGATGGACCGCGAGCAACGGAAGGACGGATCCCTGATGCACCGGGCACTGATCGTCGTGGACGTGCAGAACGATTTCTGCGAGGGCGGCAGCCTGGCCGTCGCCGGCGGCGCCGCTGTGGCCGCCGCGATCACCGACCTGATCGGGGACGGCACGGCCGGCTACCGGTACGTCGTGGCGACCCGCGACCACCACATCGAACCCGGCGACCACTTCTCGGAGCGGCCGGACTACATCCACACCTGGCCGGTGCACTGCGTGGCCGGTACCGAGGGCGTGGGCTTCCACCCCAACTTCGCCCCGGCGGTCGCCTCCGGCGCGGTGGACGCGGTCTTCGACAAGGGCCACTACTCGGGCGCGTACAGCGGTTTCGAGGGCACCGACGAGAACGGCACCGGCCTGGCGCAGTGGCTGAGCGGGCACGGGGTCAGCGAGGTCGACGTGGTGGGCATCGCCACCGACCACTGCGTCCGGGCGACCGCGCTGGACGCGGTCCGCGCGGGCCTGCGCACCCGGGTGCTGCTGGACCTGACGGCCGGGGTGATGCGGGAGACGACGGACCGGGCGACGGACGAGCTGCGGGCCGCCGGCGCGGAGCTGACCGGCAAGCCGGTCGTGGGCGCGGCGTAGATCCCGCGGGTCAGTGTGCGGCGGGGCGCCGGGCGGTCGGGCCCAGCAGGGCCGCGATGGACTGCCAGGCTTCGGCGGGGGCGGCCGGGATGCGCCGCCAGACCAGGCCGTCGGGGTGGTGCAGGACGGCGTTGATCTCGTCGCCGGTGGGCGGCTCGAGGTTGCCCGCCAGGCGGGCGGTGCGGAAGCCCAGGTTGCGCAACCGGGTCAGGGCGCGCTGCCGGTTCGCGGAGACGACGATCACCCGTATGTGGTCGTCCGGGGTGCCACCGGGCGAGGGCAGCCGGAGGGCGACGATGACGTCGCCGCTCGGGAGCCTGGTGAACCCGCCACTGGCCATGAGCACATGATCTGCGGATCGGCCCCCGTCCACCAGGGGACGGGGGCCGATCAGGTCATTTCGAGCGATGCGTGATCACTTGTGGGACGGGCCGACCTTGATCGTGATA
>NZ_JBIVNJ010000016.1:0-157789 GCF_044753585.1 Streptomyces sp. NPDC088354
GGCCTGCCGAAGTACAACGAGTACAAGAAGGCCGACGAGAACCACCTGCTGGAGACCACCGGCAAGAAGCTGCGCAAGCTGATGAGCTGGGTGGACGAAGAGGCGTAATGCCTTCAGCGGTTTGTACGGTCCCGGAGGCTCCGCGCCCCCGGGACCGTCCGCTTTGGCCACCTCGTACACCCTCGTGCGGGTGATCCTTCCGCGATGGCGCAGGATGCGGCGCCCGCCGCCGATACACTCCCTTAACAAGCGCGTCAGGCTCACAGCGTCGTGCGTCTCCACGCGGCATGCCATCTCCCCTCCACCGCCTTCGGCCGTCGGGACGCGGCCGCCGGCCAGGGACTAGTGAGGACTCACGTGAGCAACCCCGTCGTACTCATCGCCGAAGAGCTCTCTCCCGCCACCGTCGAGGCCCTGGGGCCGGACTTCGAGATCCGGCACTGCAACGGCGCGGACCGAGCCGAGTTGTTGAGCGCGATCGCCGATGCCGACGCCATCCTGATCCGCAGTGCCACGAAGGTCGACGCCGAGGCCGTCGCCGCCGCCCCCAAGCTCAAGGTCGTGGCCCGCGCGGGCGTGGGCCTCGACAACGTCGACGTCTCCGCCGCGACCAAGGCCGGCGTCATGGTCGTCAACGCGCCCACCTCCAACATCGTCACCGCCGCCGAGCTCGCCTGCGGCCTGCTCATCTCCGTCGCGCGCAACATCGCCCCGGCCAACGCCGCGCTCAAGCAGGGCGAGTGGAAGCGCAACAAGTACACCGGCGTCGAGCTGGCCGAGAAGACCCTCGGCGTGGTCGGCCTCGGCCGCATCGGCGCGCTGGTCGCGCAGCGCATGTCGGCCTTCGGCATGAAGATCGTCGCCTACGACCCCTACATCCAGCCCGCGCGCGCCGCCCAGATGGGCGTGAAGATCCTCAGCCTCGACGAGCTGCTGGAGGTCTCCGACTTCATCACCGTGCACCTGCCCAAGACCCCCGAGACGGTCGGCCTGATCGGGGACGAGGCGCTGCGCAAGGTCAAGCCGCACGTCCGCATCGTCAACGCCGCGCGCGGCGGGATCGTGGACGAGGAGGCGCTGTTCGCGGCGCTCAAGGAGGGCCGGGTCGGCGGCGCGGGCCTGGACGTGTACGCCAAGGAGCCGTGCACCGACTCGCCGCTCTTCCAGTTCGACAACGTGGTGGCCACCCCGCACCTGGGCGCCTCGACCGACGAGGCCCAGGAGAAGGCGGGCATCTCCGTCGCCCGCTCGGTGCGCCTCGCGCTGGCCGGCGAGCTCGTGCCGGACGCGGTCAACGTCCAGGGCGGCGTCATCGCCGAGGACGTGCGCCCGGGCCTGCCGCTCGCCGAGAAGCTGGGCCGCATCTTCACCGCCCTGGCCGGGGAGGTCGCGGTGCGACTGGACGTCGAGGTGCGCGGCGAGATCACCCAGCACGACGTGAAGGTGCTGGAGCTGTCCGCGCTCAAGGGCGTCTTCGAGGACGTCGTCGACGAGACGGTGTCCTACGTCAACGCCCCGCTCTTCGCGCAGGAGCGCGGTGTCGAGGTGCGCCTGACCACCAGCAGCGAGTCCCCGGACCACCGCAACCTGGTCACCGTCCGCGGCACCCTGTCGGACGGCACCGAGGTCGCGGTGTCGGGCACGCTGGCCGGCCCCAAGCACATCCAGAAGATCGTGGCCGTCGGCGACGACGACGTGGACCTGGTCCTCGCCGACCACATGGCCTTCCTCCGCTACACCGACCGGCCCGGTGTCGTCGGCACCATCGGCCGCGTCCTGGGCGACGCGGGCGTCAACATCGCCGGCATGCAGGTGGCCCGTCACGAGGCCGGTGGCGAGGCCCTGGTGGCGCTGACGGTCGACACGGCCATCCCGGCGCCGGTGCTGGGCGACATCGCCGCGGAGATCGGCGCCACGTCGGCGCGCGCGGTCAATCTCGAGAACTGATCGCGGCTTCGTTCCGCGAGGGGCGGCCGGCCTGGGAGATCCGGGACGGCCGCCCCTGCCGCGTCGCGGCCGCGACGTCGGGGGAGGAGGGCCGGAAGCGGACGGCCACCGCCACCAGGAACAGCAGCCCCAGCACCGGGTACGGGGACGCGAACGGCTGCAGCCACCAGGCCAGGTGAAGGTCGAGGTCGCCGGCCTTCGGCACGATCCACAGGCTGCGGGCGAGGAACACCACGGCGGTCACCCGCAGCACCCAGCGCGGGGCGTCCGCGGCCAGCAGGATCAGCAGCGGCACGCACCACACCCAGTGGTGCGACCAGCTGATCGGCGTGATCAGCAGGGCCGTCACGGCGCAGCACACGACGCCCCAGTCCTCGCGGCCCAGCCGCCCCAGCCACACCGACAGCGCCGTCCCCGCGCAGGCCACGGCGAACGCCGACGCCGCCCAGACCATCCCCGGGTGCGGGGTGTGCAGGGCACGCGCCACCAGCCCCTGCAGCGACTGGTTGTCGACGATCCAGACCTTGCCGATCCGGCTGGTGTCGAAGATGGCGCGGGTCCAGTAGTCGACGGTCGCGCCGGGCAGGGCCAGCGCGCCCAGCAGCGCTGTACCGGCGAAGCTCGCCCCCGCCACGGCGGCCTCCTTGCGGCGGCCGGTCAGCAGCAGGTAGACGGCGAAGATCGCCGGGGTGAGCTTGATGCCGGCCGCGATGCCGATGGCGACGCCCTTGCCCCGGGCGCCGGCCGGCCGGCTGAGGTCCCACAGCACCAGGACCGCGAGCAGCAGGTTGATCTGGCCGTACAGCATGGTCTGGAACACCGGCTCCAGCCACAGTCCGAGGGCCATCGCCAGCACCACCACGGTCCAGCGCGAGCCGCGCGCCCGCGGCCAGTTGGCGGACCGGCACGACAGGTGGGCGAGCAGGCCGAGCAGCGCCAGGTTGCCGGCCATGAAGGCGAGCTTGAGCAGGAGGACCGGCAGCCAGGTCGTCGGGACGAACAGCATCGCGGCGAAGGGCGGGTAGGTCGCCGGCAGGTTCCACTCGGTGACCGTGAAGCCGTACAGGTCCGTGCCGTTCACGACGGCCGCGCCTTCGGCCCGGTACACCTGCATGTCGGCCATCGGCACGGACATCGACAGGCACAGGGCGGTGAAGGCCGCCAGGGACAGCGCCAGGAGCAGGAGGGAGAGCACCAGCCGGCGGTCCGGTCGTGACCAGGGGGCGGAGTCCTTCGCGGATGTGCCCGGCAGGGCCGTGTGCTCGCGCCCGAACGCCTCCGTGGAATGAGTCACCGGTTCCCGATCCCCTTGTCCCGCTGTCCGCCGCGCCTGGCGCCGGTTCCCCCCGCGTCCGCCGCGCGTTGATCGAACGTCCCTGGCCGCGCCACGTTACTTGTGCCCCCTTCGGTCGGCAACAGTCGGGTCAGTCGCCGAGGCGTGCCGTCTTGAGGGCCATGTGGAGCAGCAGGCGGTCCTCGCCGTCGTCCAGGTCCAGCCCGGTGAGCCGCTCGACGCGCGACAGCCGGTAGTACAGGGTCTGCCGGTGGATCCGCAGCTCAGCGGCGGCGCGCCCGGCCTGCCCCGCGCAGTCGAGGAACACCTCGGCGGTGCGCGCGAGTTCGGCGTGCGAGGGTTCCAGCAGCGGCCGTACGGCCGGGTCGAGGGCGCCGGCCGGCAGCGCGGCGAGCGTGCGGTACGGGCCGATCGCGCCCCATTCGGCGACCGGGCCGAGCCGCGGCTGGGCCCGGGCGGCCCGGGCGGCGGCCACCGCCTCGTGCCAGGCGCCGGGCAGCGCGTCCAGCCCCTGGCGCGGTGCGCTGACCCCGGCCCGGGCGGCCGTCGGCGCCTGTCCGGTGCCGTTTCCCTCCAGGAGCCGGCCGGCGGCGCTCACGGCGGGGGCCGGGACGGACGCCGACCGCAGCCGCACGAGCGCCGCGAGCCCGGGCAGCGGCAGGCCCTCGATGTCGCCCGGAGGCAGTACGCACAAGGCCGCCGCGCCCGGCACCGTCCGCGGTCCCGGCGCCCCGGCCCCGTCCGCGTCGCCGGATCGCCACGGCAGCACGCACACCAGTGCGTGCACCTCCTCCGCGTCGGGGCCGAGAGCCGCCCGCAACTCCTCGCGGGCGCCGTCCCGTCCGCGGCCGGGACGGGCGGTGAGCAGGGCGGCCAGGGCGCGTCCCGCGTCGGCGCCGGCCCGGGACTCGGCGGCCAGCAGCGCGCCGATCCTGGCGGCCACCTCCATGGCCGCGGCGAGTTGCGCGGCGGTGTGCCCGGCACTGTCCAGCAGCCACACGTAGCCGTGCACGACACCGCCGTGCCGGGCCGGCAGGCAGAGCCGGGGCCGGAAGACCCCGGCGTCGGTCTCGGCGGGGATGTGGACGGGGCCGGTGGCGCGCGCGATGCCGAACCGCTCGAACCAGGCGCGGACCTCGGCGGTGGAGCGCCGGGTCAGGATGGAACGGGTGCGGACCGGGTCCATCACCGCGTCGTCCTCGCTGTCGTGCGCGCCGAAGGCGATCAGCCGGAAGTCCCGGTCCTCCAGGGTCGCGGGGGCGCCGAGGAGCGCCGACACCTCGTCGACCAGCTCCTGGTAGTCACCGCGCACGCCGTCATTCTCCCTCATACATCTGTATGAGGGACGCCGTTCCGACGCGTGACAGGTGTCGATGGCCGACGGGGTAGGCGAACCCTAGATTTCACGGACGACGCTGCCTGTCCCCTGGGCAGCCCTTGCTCCAGGAGGAGACCGTGCTGGGTCCCGTACTGCTCGCCGCCTCGCGCAGCGACCGTATGCGCCGCGTCGTCGCGGGCGCGCCGATCACCCGTCCGGTCGTCAACCGCTTCATCGCGGGCGACGAACTGGCGCCCGCCATGGAGACCGTGCGGTCGCTGACCTCGTCCGGCCTGGAGGTCACCCTCGACCACCTGGGCGAGGACGTCACCGACAAGGCGACGGCCGTGGCGACCCGGGACGCGTACCTGCGGCTGCTGGAGGCGCTGCGCGAGGAGGGCGCCGGCACCCGGGCCGAGGTCTCCGTGAAGCTCTCTGCCTTCGGCCAGGCGCTGCCGGTGGGCGGTCACGAGATCGCCCTGGAGAACGTCCGTCCGGTCGCCGAGCTGGCGAGCGAGATCGGCACCACCGTCACGCTCGACATGGAGGACCACACCACGGTCGACTCCACGCTGGCGATCCTCGCCGAGCTGCGCGAGCGCCACCCGGGCACGGGCGCGGTGCTGCAGTCCTACCTCTTCCGCACCGAGGACGACGCCCGCCGCCTCGCCGTCGCCGGCTCCCGGGTCCGCCTGGTCAAGGGAGCGTACAAGGAGCCCGCCTCCGTCGCCCTCCAGGACAAGACCGAGGTCGACCGGGCCTACGTGCGCTGCCTGAAGATCCTCATGGCGGGCGACGGCTACCCGATGGTCGGCTCCCACGACCCGCGGCTGATCGCGATCGCCCAGGAACTGGCCCACCGCAACGGCCGCAAGCAGGGCTCCTACGAGTTCCAGATGCTCTACGGCATCCGCACCGCCGAGCAGCGGCGGCTGGCGGAGGACGGCGAGCGCATGCGCATTTACGTCCCGTACGGCGCAGACTGGTACGGGTACTTCATGCGCCGGCTCGCGGAGCGGCCGGCGAACCTGGCCTTCTTCCTGCGGTCCTTCCTCCCCACCCGCTGACTTCCCGCCACCCCCAAGGACACAAGGAGATGTCTTCCATGGACGCCGTGACCCAGGTCCCCGCCCCGGTGAACGAGCCGGTGCACTCCTACGCCCCGGGGAGCCCGGAGCGGGCCCGCCTGGAGGCGAAGCTGAAGGAGCTGGCCGGGAACCCGGTCGAGCTGCCCATGACGATCGGCGGCGTGAAGCGGATGGGTGGCGGCGAGCGCTTCGACGTCGTGCAGCCGCACAACCACGGTGCCCGCCTGGGCACGTACGCCAACGCCACCCAGGACGACGCCCGCGACGCGGTCGAGGCCGCCCTCGCCGCCGCCCCGGCCTGGCGCGCGATGTCCTTCGACGACCGCGCCGCGATCATCCTGCGCGCGGCCGACCTGCTGGCCGGCCCCTGGCGGGAGACGATCGCCGCCTCGACGATGCTCGGCCAGTCCAAGACCGCGCAGCAGGCCGAGATCGACAGCCCCTGCGAGCTCGTCGACTTCTGGCGCTTCAACGTGCACTTCGCCCGGCAGATCCTGGCCGAGCAGCCGATCGCCAACTCGCCCGGCGTGTGGAACCGCCTCGACCACCGCCCGCTCGAGGGCTTCGTCTACGCGATCACCCCGTTCAACTTCACCGCCATCGCCGGCAACCTGCCGACCGCGCCCGCGCTCATGGGCAACGTCGTGGTGTGGAAGCCCTCCCCGACCCAGACGCACTCCGCCGTGCTGCTGATGGAGCTGCTGGAGGAGGCCGGGCTGCCCAAGGGCGTGATCAACCTGGTCACCGGCGACGGCATCGCCGTCTCCGAGGTGGCCCTCGAGCACCCGGACCTGGCCGGCATCCACTTCACCGGTTCCACCCGGACCTTCCAGCACCTGTGGAGGACGGTCGGCGGCAACATCGAGAAGTACCGCAGCTACCCGCGGATCGTCGGCGAGACCGGCGGCAAGGACTTCGTCGTCGCCCACCCGTCCGCCGACCCGGCCGTGCTGAAGACCGCGCTCACCCGCGGCGCCTTCGAGTACCAGGGCCAGAAGTGCTCGGCCACCTCCCGCGCCTACATCCCGCGCTCGCTGTGGGAGAACGGCTTCAAGGAGGAGTTCGCGGCCGAGGTCGACGGCCTCACCATGGGTGACGTCACCGACCTGTCGAACTTCATCGGCGCGGTGATCGACGACCGGGCCTTCGCCAAGAACAAGGCGGCCATCGACCGCGCCAAGGCCGACCCGTCGGTCGAGGTCGTCGCCGGCGGCAGCTACGACGACAGCGTCGGCTGGTTCGTCCGGCCCACCGTGCTGGTCTCGTCCGACCCCGAGAACGAGATCTTCCGCGAGGAGTACTTCGGCCCCGTCCTCGGCATCCACGTCTACGACGACGCCGAGGAGGGCGCTTTCGAGGCGATGCTCGCCCAGATGGAGTCCGTCGCCGCCTACGCGCTGACCGGCTCGGTCGTCGCCCGCGACCGGGCGGCCGTCGCCCACGTCATGGCCAAGCTGCGCTTCGCGGCCGGCAACTTCTACATCAACGACAAGTCCACCGGTGCCGTCGTCGGCCAGCAGCCCTTCGGCGGCGGCCGCGCGTCCGGCACCAACGACAAGGCGGGCGCCGCGCAGAACCTGATGCGCTGGACGTCGACCCGGTCGATCAAGGAGGCCCTGGTGCCGCCGACCGACTACCGCTACCCGCACATGGGCTGAGCTCCGGCCGTCCGGTAGAGCCCGCAAGGGGCAGGGCCCGGCTTCCCCCGATCGGGGGAAGCCGGGCCTTCGCCGTCTCAGATAGTAGGAAGTCCGAGTAATTGTGGAGACAGAAGAGCCGTGCTGTCCTAGCTTGGTAGAAGCCGAACGTCTCGCTCCACCAGCGACCGGCGGACGAGAGCCGCGCACCCGAAGCAGGTCACCCCCTGCAGCGCCCGCTCCCCGCCCCGTTCTATGGCGACGCAACCCTCCTCTTTCTCCTAGGGAGCTGTTCACCATGGACGAGACCGCCCGCAAGAACGCCGCCGAAGCCCTCCAGCGCGCACTCGACCGCCGCGACAACGGCGGCTCGACGGGACACGAGCAGCGATGACCGCCCTTGTGCCCCGCCCCATCCGGCGCTTGCGCCGCCTCGCCTACCTGGCCGTGTGCGCGATGGTGAAGTGATCCACTCGCGCACCGTCCGCGGTGGCCGCCGAGACCGCCGCGGCGTCGTGTGCCGACGCCCTCCGGGCCGGGGTGGGCGCCCCCCGACCCGGGGGGGGCGTCCGCCATACGGACAGGATGTGTCATCCAGTGGACGGCCGAGTAAGGTGTCCGGCATGTCTCGCAGCATCAGCCTCGCAGTGATCCCCGGTGACGGCATCGGCCAGGAAGTCGTGGCCGAGGGCCTCAAGGTCCTCTCCGCCGTCCTTCCGCAGGACGTGAAGCTGGAGACGAAGGAGTACCTCCTCGGCGCCAAGCGCTGGCACGAGACGGGCGAGACCCTGCCCGACGCGGAGCTGGAGCAGCTGAAGGCGCACGACGCGATCCTGCTGGGCGCGGTCGGCGACCCCTCCGTCCCCTCCGGCGTGCTGGAGCGCGGGCTGCTGCTGAAGCTGCGCTTCGCCTTCGACCACCACGTCAACCTCCGTCCCTCCAAGCTCTACCCGGGCGTCGAGGGACCGCTGGCGGGCGACCCGCTGATCGACTTCGTCGTGGTCCGCGAGGGAACCGAGGGCCCGTACGTCGGGAACGGCGGCTCCCTGCGGACCGGAACGCCGCACGAGGTGGCCACCGAGGTCAGCCTCAACACCGCGTTCGGCATCGAGCGGGTGGTCCGCGACGCCTATGCCCGTGCCCAGGCCCGTCCGCGCAGGAAGCTGACGCTGGTGCACAAGAACAACGTCCTCGTGCACGCCGGCCACCTGTGGAAGAACATCTTCGACAAGGTCGGCGAGGAGTACCCCGAGGTCACCACCGACTACCTGCACGTGGACGCGGCGACGATCTTCTTTGTCACCCAGCCCGAGCGCTTCGACGTGATCGTCACCGACAACCTCTTCGGTGACATCCTCACCGACCTCGCCGCCGCCGTGACCGGTGGCATCGGCCTCGCCGCCAGCGGGAACATCAACCCGTCCGGCGACTTCCCGTCGATGTTCGAGCCGGTGCACGGTTCCGCCCCGGACATCGCCGGCCAGGGCAAGGCCGACCCGACCGCGACGGTGCTCTCCGTCGCCCTGCTGCTGCAGCACCTGGGCTACGAGGCCGAGGCCGAGCGCATCGAGGCCGCGGTCGCCGCGGACCTCGCGGAGCGCTCCGGTACGCGCGGCACCAGTGAGATCGGCGACACGCTCGCCGCACGAGTAGCCGGCTGACCGCCGGGTCAGCCCCCTCAGTCGGCCCGGACGGTCAGCGCGCGATCACGACTGACCCAGACCTCTCGGGCCGCACATGTATGTCCACGGCCCCGGCGCTGCGATAATCGGCGGTGGGGCCGCTGTGCGAGGGGAAACTCGGATGTCCTGGCACCTGGAGGACTGCGGGTGCGGTCCGACATGACCAGACGCGAAGGACATCATTGATGACGACGACGCCCACGATCGAGCTCAAGCCCTCCTCGCATCCGCTGCCGCACGCGCAGCGCGAGGCGATCCTCGCCGACCCCGGATTCGGCCGCCACTTCACCGACCACATGGTGACGATCCGGTGGACCGAGGGCCGGGGCTGGCACGACGCGGAGCTCGTGCCGTACGCGCCCCTGTCCATCGACCCGGCGAACATGACGCTGCACTACGCGCAGACGATCTTCGAGGGGCTGAAGGCCTACCGCCAGCCGGACGGCTCGGTCGCCACCTTCCGGCCCGAGGCCAACGCCGAGCGCTTCCAGGCCTCGGCCCGCCGCCTGGCCATGCCGGAACTCCCGGTCGAGACCTTCCTGGCCGCCTGCGACGCCCTGGTCGCCCAGGACCGGGCGTGGGTGCCCAGCACCGGCGAGCAGTCGCTGTACCTGCGGCCCTTCATGTTCGCGACCGAGGTGGGCCTCGGCGTGCGGCCCGCCAACGAGTACCTGTTCATGGTCATCGCCTCCCCGGCCGGCGCCTACTTCCCCGGCGGCGTCAAGCCGGTCTCGGTCTGGCTCTCCGAGGAGTACGTGCGCGCCGCACCCGGCGGCACCGGCGCGGCCAAGGCCGGCGGCAACTACGCGGCGTCCCTCGTCGCCCAGGCGCAGGCCATCGAGCACGGCTGCGACCAGGTCGTCTGGCTGGACGCGATCGAGCGCCGCTGGATCGAGGAGATGGGCGGCATGAACCTGTACTTCGTCTACGGGGACAGGATCGTCACCCCCGAGCTGACCGGCTCGCTGCTGCCCGGCATCACCCGCGCCTCGCTGCTGCGCATCGCGGAGGACCTCGGCTACGAGGTCTCCGAGGGCCGCGTCTCCGTCGACGACTGGAAGAACGGCAACGCGGACGGCTCCCTGACCGAGGTCTTCGCCTGCGGCACCGCCGCGGTCATCACGCCGGTCGGCTCCGTGAAGTCCACCCGGGCGAACTGGAGCGTCGCCGACGGGAAGTCCGGCGAGGTGACGATGAAGCTGCGCAAGGCCCTGCTGGACATCCAGACCGGGCAGGCCCCCGACCTGCACGGCTGGATGCACCCGCTCGGGGTCTGACCCCCTCGGTCGCGCGACGTCCGACGGCGGCCGCGTCCGGTCACGGAGATCTCTCCGGGGCCTGACGCGGCCGCTTCGCGTTTCCCGGCGCGCATCCACGTACCCGTGCCCCCGTGCCCCCGCGGGCACCCATGCACCGGTCTGTTAGAGCGTCGTTCCATCGTGTCAGCGGTCTTTGTCCACAGGGTGCGGGCCGCCCCTTCCCCTAAGACTCGTTCGGATTTAGAGTGGCGTTCTAAAAGGTGCCCCGGTGATCTCGTGGGAGGTGCGGAAGCGTGCGGCTGACCCCGACCGAACGTGACCGGCTGCTGCTCTTCGGCGCGGCCGAACTGGCGCGGGCGCGCCGCGCCCGCGGGCTGCGGCTCAATGTGCCGGAAGCCACCGCGCTGATCGCCGACGCGGTGTGCGAGGCCGCGCGCGACGGCGCGCGCCTCGCGGAGGCCGTCGAGGCCGGCCGCGCCGTGCTCGGCCCGGACGACGTGCTGCCCGGCGTGGCGGACATCGTGACCGAGGTCCATGTCGAGGCCGTCTTCGACGACGGCTCGCGGCTGGCCGTGGTCGGCGACCCGATCGGCGGGGGCTCTCTGCGCGAACTGGCCCCCGGCGCGGTGCTGCCCGGCCCCGCTGTGCCCGAGCGGCCGTCCGAGGCCTTCGTGACGGTGCGCAACACCGCGTCGGTACCGGTCAGCGTCACCTCGCACTTCCACCTCTTCGAGGCCAACCCCCGGCTGGACTTCGACCGTGCGGCGGCCTACGGCATGCGGCTGAACGTGCCGGCCGGGTCCTCGGTGCGCTTCGGCCCGGGGGAGGAGCGGGAGGTCGGTCTCGTCCCGATCGGCGGCGACCGGATCGCGATCGGCTTCGCGGGGCTCGTCGACGGGCCGCTCGACGCGCCCGGCGCCAAGGAGGAGGCACTGCGGCGCGCCGCCGCGTGCGGGTACCTGGGGGCGCGGCGATGAGCATCGATCCGCAGGAGTACGCCGCCGTGCACGGGCCGCGCGCCGGTGACCGGGTCCGGCTGGGCGACACCGGCCTGGTGGTCCGCGTCGAGTCGGACTCCCAGCGTCCCGGGGACGAGTTCCTCGCCGGCTTCGGCAAGACCGCACGCGACGGGCTCGCGCTCAAGGCCGCCGCCGTACGGGAGACCTGCGACGTGGTGATCAGCAATGTGCTCGTCATCGACGCGGTCCTGGGCATCCGGAAAGTCTCCGTCGGTATCCGTGAGGGCCGCATCCACGCCATCGGACGGGCCGGCAACCCCGACACCCTCGACGGGGTGGACGTCGTGGTCGGCACCGGTACGTCCATCGTCTCCGGCGAGGGGCTGATCGCCACCGCCGGCGCCGTCGACCCCCACGTCCACCTGCTGTCCCCGCGCATCATGGAGGCCTCGCTCGCCTCCGGCGTGACCACGATCATCGGCCAGGAGTTCGGCCCCGTGTGGGGCGTCGGCGTCAACTCGCCCTGGGCGCTGCGGCACGCCTTCAACGCCTTCGACGCCTGGCCGGTCAACATCGGCTTCCTGGGCCGCGGTTCGTCCTCCGACCCGGCACCGCTGGTGGAGGCACTGGCCGAGGGCGGCGCGTGCGGCTTCAAGGTCCACGAGGACATGGGCGCCCACACCCGCGCCCTGGACACCGCGCTGCGGGTCGCCGAGGAATACGACGTCCAGGTGGCGCTGCACAGCGACGGCCTGAACGAGTGCCTGTCGGTGGAGGACACCCTGCGGGTGCTGGAAGGGCGTACGGTCCACGCCTTCCACATCGAGGGCTGCGGCGGCGGCCACGTCCCCAACGTGCTGAAGATGGCCGGAGTGCCGAACGTCATCGGCTCGTCCACCAACCCCACGCTGCCCTTCGGCCGCGACGCGGTCGCCGAGCACTACGGCATGATCGTCTCCGTCCACGACCTCAAACCGGATCTGCCGGGCGACGCCGCGATGGCCCGCGACCGCATCCGGGCGGGGACGATGGGCGCCGAGGACGTGCTGCACGACCTGGGCGCCATCGGCATCACCTCCTCCGACGCCCAGGGCATGGGCCGCGCCGGGGAGACCGTGCGCCGCACCTTCGCCATGGCCGGGAAGATGAAGGCCGAGGCCGGCCCCCTGGAGGGCGACGGCCGGGACGACGACAACGCCCGCGTGCTGCGCTACATCGCCAAGCTGACCGTCAACCCGGCCATCGCCCACGGACTGGCCCACGAGATCGGCTCGATCGAGGTCGGCAAGCTCGCCGACATCGTGCTGTGGCGGCCGGAGTACTTCGGGGCCAAGCCGCAGATGGTGCTCAAGTCCGGTTTCCCCGCCTACGGCGTGACCGGAGACCCGGGCGCCGCCACCGACACCTGCGAACCCCTGGTGCTCGGTCCGCTGTTCGGGGCCCACGGCGCCACCGCCGCCGACCTGTCGGTGGCCTTCGTCGGCCGGCCCGCCCTGGACCTGGACCGCGACCGCATGCCCACCCGGCGCCGACGGGTCGCCGTGCGCGGCACCCGCGGCATAGGCCCGGCCGACCTCGTGCTCAACTCCCGTACGGGACGGGTGGACGTCGACGCGCGCACGGGCCTGGTGACGCTCGACGGCGACCCGCTGCGCTCCGAGCCCGCGGAACAGGTGTCGCTCAGCCGTCTCTACTTCTTCTGACAAGGACCGGTCCGATGCCCAACAGCCCCGCCGCCGACGGCTATGCGATGCCCGCCGAGTGGGAACCGCACGCGCGCACCTGGATGGCGTGGCCGTCCCCCAGCGTGACCTTCGACGGTGCGGAGGACTTGGCGGCGTCGCGTGCCGCATGGGCCGCCGTGGCGAGGGCGATCGCCCGCTTCGAGCCGGTGACCGTCGTGGCCCGGCCCGAGGACGCCGCCGGGGCCAGGGAAGTGCTGGGCGCCGCCGTCACGGTCGCCGAGGCGCCGTTGGACGACGCCTGGATGCGCGACATCGGGCCCACCTTCCTCACCGGCGAACGCGGACTGGCCGCCGCCGACTGGACGTTCAACGGCTGGGGCGCCCAGGACTGGGCGTCCTGGGAGCACGACGCCAGGATCGGCGCCCTCGTCGCCGGCAAGGCCGCCGCCCGCCGCTACCCCACCTCCTTCGTCAATGAGGGCGGCGGGGTCCACGTGGACGGCGAGGGCACCGTGCTGCTCACCGAGACCGTGCAGCTCGACCCGGGCCGCAATCCCGGCTGGACCCGGGAGCGGGCCGAGGCCGAGATCCACGCCTTCCTCGGCACCCGCAAGGCGATCTGGCTGCCCCGCGGGCTCACCGCCGACTACGGCCGCTTCGGTACCCGCGGGCACGTCGACATCGTCGCGGCCTTCGTCCGTCCCGGCGTCGTCGTCGTCCACGACCAGCGCGACCCGTCCCACCCCGACCACGCCGTGTCGCGGGAGGCCGCCGCCCTGCTGCGGGCCGCCACCGACGCCCAAGGGCGGCGGCTGGAGGTCGTGGAACTTCCGGCGCCGCGGGTGCGGGAGGCGGACGGCGAGCCGGTGGACCACAGTTACGTCAACCACTACCTGTGCAACGGCGCGGTGATCCTGTGCGCCTTCGACGATCCGGCCGACGAGGTGAACAAGGCGATCTTCGGGCGCCTCTTCCCGGAGCGGGAGGTCGTGCTCGTCGACGCCCGGACGATCTTCGCCCATGGGGGTGGTATTCATTGCGTCACCCAGCAGCAGCCGCAGGTGTGACCCGACCGCCCCGGGAGGAGACAAGGTGACCGGAACCGCCCGACCCAGGCGGCGGCTCAAGCAACCGCGTGAGGACGTGATGGCCGCCGCCATGGCGACGATCGCCGAACGCGGTCTGGCCGAGCTCACGATGGCCGGCCTCGGCCGCCAGGTGGGCATGAGCAGCGGCCACATCCTCTACTACTTCGGCAGCAAGGACGAGCTGCTGCTGCAGACCCTGGAATGGAGCGAGGAGCAACTCGCGGCCGAACGCCGCCGCGTCCTGGGCCGCCCCGTGCCCACCCGCGAGCGGCTGGACGCGGTGATCGACCTCTATCTCCCCGACGGCCGCCGCGATCCCCGCTGGACCCTGTGGTCGGAGATCTGGAACCGGACCACGGCCGCCGAGGAGGTGCTGCGCCGCCAGCTCGCACTGGAGCTGGTCTGGCACCGTGACCTGGTCGCCCTACTCGCCGAGGGCGTCTCCCGCGGCGACTTCCGGCCGGTGGACCCCGAGCGGACGACCGTGCGGCTGCGCGCGCTGCTCGACGGTTTCGGGGTGCCGCTGGTCATCGGGCTGCCGGGCATGGACCGCGAACAGGCGCTCGGGCACGTCAAGGAGTTCCTGGACGAGGCCCTCGCGCCCGCATAGTGAGACCGTGTCCCACCCGTCGGCGGGGTGTGGCAGACTGCGAGCGTGCCCTCGTTCGCCATGATTATTGGCAGCAGGCGCGCCGGTCCTCAGTGACCGCTCACCGCAGACCTCGGCGGAAGCGATCACCGTGTCCCAGACCCGCGCGCAGACCTCTCGCACCCGCGAGAGGTTTTTTCGTTTCCCGGCCCACCCGTGCCGGGCGCGGACCAGCGCGAGGGAAAATGGGGGCAAGTGGAACCCGGTCTTCCGGAACCACTCACCCGACAGGAGTTGGATCAGACCATGACGGCCGTACTGGACGACAGCTTCCACGTCTTCGACACCACGCTGCGCGACGGCGCGCAGCGCGAGGGCATCAACCTCACCGTCGCCGACAAGCTGACGATCGCCCGGCACCTGGACGACTTCGGGGTGGGATTCATCGAGGGCGGCTGGCCCGGCGCCAACCCGCGCGACACCGAGTTCTTCGCCCGGGCCGCCACCGAGCTCGACCTGCACCACGCGCAACTGGTCGCCTTCGGCGCCACCCGCCGCCCCGGAGGCAGCGCAGCCGAGGACCCGCAGGTCAAGGCGCTGCTGGAGTCCGGTGCGCCGGTCATCACCCTGGTCGCGAAGTCCCACGACCGCCATGTCGAGCTGGCGCTGCGCACCACGCTCGAGGAGAACCTGGAGATGGTCCGCGACACCGTCTCCCACCTGCGCTCCCAGGGCCGCCGGGTCTTCGTCGACTGCGAGCACTTCTTCGACGGCTACAAGGCCAACCCGGTCTACGCCAAGCAGGTCGTCCGTGCGGCGCACGAGGCCGGCGCCGACGTCGTCGTCCTGTGCGACACCAACGGCGGGATGCTCCCCGCCCAGGTGACCGCCGTGGTCCGCACCGTCCTCGCCGACACCGGCGCCCGGCTGGGCATCCACGCCCAGGACGACACGGGGTGCGCGGTCGCCAACAGCCTCGCCGCGGTCGACGCGGGCGCCACGCACGTGCAGTGCACCGCCAACGGCTACGGCGAACGCGTCGGCAACGCCAACCTCTTCCCCGTCGTCGCGGCGCTGGAGCTCAAGTACGGCCGCACCGTGCTGCCCGAGGGCGCGCTCGCCGACATGACCCGGATCTCGCACGCGATCGCCGAGGTCGTCAACCTCACGCCCTCCACGCACCAGCCGTACGTGGGGGTGTCGGCGTTCGCCCACAAGGCGGGACTGCACGCCTCCGCCATCAAGGTCGACCCCGACCTCTACCAGCACATCGACCCCGAACTGGTCGGCAACACCATGCGCATGCTGGTGTCCGACATGGCGGGCCGGGCCTCCGTCGAGCTCAAGGGCAAGGAGCTCGGCGTCGACCTGGGCGGCGACCGCGAGTTGATCGGCCGGGTCGTCGAACGGGTCAAGGAACGCGAACTCGCGGGCTACACCTACGAAGCGGCCGACGCCTCCTTCGAACTCCTGCTGCGCGAGGAGATCGTGGGCCGGCCCATCCGCTACTTCCGCGTCGAGTCCTGGCGCGCGATCGTCGAGGACCGGCCCGACGGCATCCACGCCAACGAGGCGACCGTCAAGGTCTGGGCCGACGGCCAGCGCATCGTCGGCACCGCGGAGGGCAACGGGCCGGTCAACGCCCTGGACCGGGCGCTGCGCGTCGCACTGGAGCGCACGTACCCGCAGCTGGCCAAGCTGGAACTGGTCGACTACAAGGTCCGCATCCTGGAGGGCAAGCACGGCACCGAGTCCACGACCCGGGTGCTCATCGCCACCTCCGACGGCACGTCCGAGTGGTCCACGGTCGGCGTCGGCGAGAACGTCATCGCGGCCTCCTGGCAGGCGCTGGACGACGCCTACGCGTTCGGGCTGCTGCGCGCCGGGGTCGAGCCGCGGCAGGACTGAGGGCCGCGGCGGTGCGTAAGGAAAACCGTGTGGACGCGGGCCCCGGCCCGCGTCCACACGGTTTCCGTGCCTTCCCATGGGCCGTCAGAAATGGCCCTCGCACCACAAGTCGCGCTTTGATTGCCGCAGGCATCCACCTTTTACGGGAGGGCATGTTGGGGCGGTTGACGAATCAATCGGGTGCGTTAGCCCATAGGTGGACAATTCACTCAGGGGTGGCTACGGTCGAAATACGGATGCCGCCGTTGCGGAGAGTGCAAGCCGCAGCCACACGGAGGCGAAAGCCGGAATCCGCCGGCTGGACGGTGCCCAGCGCATCGCAGTGCAGTTTCCGCTCCCTGGCTCATCACGGCACGTCTCGTGCGCCTGGTCAGGTCGAGGCACCGTCTGCGCGTTCCCGGTCTCGAAGGAAGAAGATACGAAATGCGCGTGAAGCGAACCATCGCACTTCTGGCCACCCCGCTCGCCGCGTCCGCGGCTCTCGCGTTCTCGCCGGCCGTGATGTCACAGGCCGCGGCCGCCCCCACGCAACGGGACGCGGCGGCGACCGCCTCGCACGACAGGGTCGTCCCCTCGCTGACCGCCACTCAGCGCGGCTTCCAGCAGGGCAACCGGGACGGGCTCTCGGATGCCCAGCAGGGCGCCCCCGGATCCTGCAACGCGTTCGGGTTCAGTTTCAGCCCGAGGGAGGCCGGACAGGACTACCGGGTGGGCTACCGCAACGGATACAACAACGGATGGACGCAGATCTGCGACCTCCCGTAACGGGCGGATGCCCGGCCGACCGGCCCGCGAAGGCCCCGCCGCACGCTCTGCGGGGCCTTCCGCGTGAGGCCTATGGAGCCCAACTCCCGCGCATACGCGCGTAGAACGCGGGAACACTCCTCCTGCTCCACCTGCACAGCCGCCCCACAGGATGCACGGTCATCAGCAGGAGGGTTCCCCCATGAAGTTCCGCTCCGCCCTGAGCGCGCTCGTCCTCGCGCTCGGCGTCCTCTTCGCACCCGGCGTCGGGCTCACCGCCTCGCACGACGCGTACGCCGTCACGAAGTTGACGCATGCCCAGGCCACGGCCATGTTCCGGTCCGCGGGGATCACATGGTCGTCGTCCGGCGGCTGCTCCGACCGCAACAACTCCACGTGCACGTCGTTCGACCAGCTGAACCAGGCCAGCGCGCAGGGCGCGGTGACGCTCAAGCACGCGAGCGGCTGCGCCCTGAACATCACCGGCGGTACCGAGACCGGGCACGCGAGCGGCACCTACTCGCACTGGAACGGCTACAAGCTCGACTACGGCAAGAACACCTGCATCACCAACTACATCCACGGCTCGTTCGGTTACATCGGTCTGCGCGGTGACGGCGCGCCCCAGTACCAGTCGGGCTCGGGCAACATCTACGCCGACGAGGGCAACCACTGGGACGTCCTCTACTACAACTGCGGAGGCTGCTGACCTCCCCGGGAGCGCGGTCCACGGACCGGGTCGGCGGTCACTCCCAGACCTGGACCTCGACCCGGTCGCCGACCGCCACGACGCCCGGCCGCAGCACGGCCGCCTTCATCGCGAAGCTCACCTTGTTCCCGTACTCCGGCTCCCGCCGGTAGTCCGCCAGCGTGCGCACCGGCTCCGGTCCGGCCGTGCGCCCGGTGGCCTGGTCGACCATCGGGACCGAGCAGCGCACCGCGCGGGCGGAGTAGCCCAGCACCGTGGTGCCGGCGGTCATGCGGCGGACCCGGTCCTCGGTGTGCGGCTCGGTCCAGCCCGCGACCACGATGTTGGCGCGGAAGCGGTCGACGGGCACCGGCTCCGCGCCGCGCTCCCGGATGCGCCGGTTGAGGTCGTCCAGCGAGGCCAGCGAGGCGACCGAGAGGGCGTGCGCGTCGGCGAAGTTGACCTTGCCCGGGTGCTCGCCCCAGCCGTCCCGGTCGAAGCCCGGCCGCACCCGCACCAGCCGCGAGGGCTGCCCCAGCGCCTCGGAGAGCCAGCGGGCGGCCTCCTCGCCCTGATCGACAGCCGCGCCGAGCGGCCGGTCGAACATGCTCACCTGGCGCAGCGCTCCCTCGTGCGCGACCTCGACCCGCACCTCCCCGGCGCCGGGCGCCGACAGGACCAGGTGCTTGCCGTCGTCGGTCAGCCCGGCCCGCACCACGGCCATCCGCGGCAGTCTGCGCTGGCTGCGGAAGGTGCCGTCGGCCGCGTCCACCACCATGAACACCCGGTCGTGGGCCAGGCCGGTCGCGGTCACCTCGGCGCGGCTCACGGGCACGCCCGCGCAGCCCTTCACGGGGTAGTGGGTGAGGCTGTGCACGGTCGCGGTGGCCATCGTTCGCGTTCCCTCCCGGATCGGCGGAGAACCCCATTCGATCACGTCCCCGGCCCCGGCGGGCGGCGTGTGTCATCACCCGGACGGGCCCACGAGGGGTACGGCGCCCCCGGCGACGGGGTCCGGCCGGATCCGACCCGCGGTCCGCCCGCCGTCGACGCTCGGTGACCAACGGCACACGTACCGACCAGTAACGCCGAACGCCCGCGGATCATAAAGTGAACGCCGTACGCTCCCCACCCTCGAACCCTGGGAGACCGCATGCGTTCCGCGAAGGACTTCTTCCGACCGCTGGCCGTGGGGGCTCCGGCCCCCGTACGGGAGGTACCGTTCCGGCCGTCGCGGATGATCCACTTCTTCGATCCGGGCAACGAGAAGATGGCGGCGAAGGTCCCCGCCATCGCGCCCGCGGTGGACGTCCTGCTGGGCAACCTGGAGGACGCTGTCGCGGCCGACCGCAAGGAAGCCGCACGGGCGGGCCTGGTCGCCATCGGGAAGTCCACCGACTTCGGTGACACCCAGCTGTGGACCCGGGTCAACAGCCTCGACTCGCCGTGGGCCCTGGACGACCTGATCACGCTCGTCACCGAGATCGGCGACCGGCTCGACGTCGTCATGGTGCCCAAGGTCGAGGGCGCCGAGGACATCCACTACGTCGACCGGCTGCTCGCCCAGCTGGAGGCCCGGGCCGGTGTGCGGCGCCCGATCCTCGTGCACGCGATCCTGGAGACCGCGACCGGCGTCGCCAATGTCGAGGAGATCGCCGGGGCCAGCCCCCGGATGCAGGGCATCTCCCTCGGCCCGGCCGACCTCGCGGCGAGCCGCCGCATGAAGACCACCCGCGTCGGCGGAGGGCACCCGGGGTACCTCGTGCGGGAGGACCCCAAGGACCCCGATGTCGAGCTGCCGCGGCTGACCTACCAGCAGGACCTGTGGCACTACACGATCGCGCGCATGGTCGACGCCTGCGCCGCGCACGGCATCCTGCCGTACTACGGCCCCTTCGGTGACATCAAGGACACCACGGCCTGCGAGGACCAGTTCCGCAACGCCTTCCTGCTGGGCTGCGTCGGGGCGTGGAGCCTGCACCCGGTGCAGATCGACATCGCCCGGCGGGTCTTCTCCCCGGCCCCGGCCGACGTGGCCTGGGCCCGCAGGGTCATCGAGGCCATGGGCGACGGCACCGGCGCGGTGATGATCGACGGCAAGATGCAGGACGACGCGACCGTGAAGCAGTGCAAGGTCGTCGTCGACCTGGCCGAGGCACTGGCCGCCCGGGACCCCGAACTGGCCGAGGCGTACGAGGCCGCCTGGAAGGAGCAGAACCGATGACCGACGCGACCCTGCGGCCGCGCCGCTCCGTGCTGTACATGCCCGGCGCCAACGAGCGCGCGCTGGAGAAGGCCAAGGACCTGCCCACGGACGCGCTCATCCTCGATCTGGAGGACTCCGTCGCGCCCGACGCCAAGGCCGATGCCCGCAAGCGGGTCGCGGCGGCGGCCGCCTCCGGCGAGTACGGCCGGCGGGAGCTGACCATCCGGGTGAACGCGCCCGGCACCCCCTGGCACGAGGACGATCTGCGCGCCGCCGCCGAGGCGGGACCCGACGCCGTGGTGGTCCCCAAGGTCGACTCCGCGGCCACCGTGCACGCCGTCGAGCGGGCCCTGGAGGCCGCGGGCGCCCCCGACCGCACCGCGATCTGGGCGATGGTCGAGACCCCGCGCGCCATGCTGGACGCCCGTGCCGTCGCGGCCGCCTCCGAGCGGCTCACGGTGCTGGTGATGGGCACCAACGACCTGGCGAAGGAACTGCACGCCGAGCACGTCCCCGGCCGGGCCCCGCTGCTGACCGGGCTGTCGCTGGCCCTGCTCGGCGCCCGCGAGGCGGGCAAGGCGATCCTGGACGGCGTCTACAACGACGTGCAGGACCTGGCGGGCTTCGAGGCGGAGTGCGTCCAGGGCCGGCAGTTCGGCTTCGACGGCAAGACGCTGATCCACCCGAAGCAGGTGGAGATCTGCAACAGGGTCTTCGCCCCCTCCCCGGAGGAAGCCGACAAGGCGCGGCGCATCATCGAGGCCTTCGAGGCCGCCACGGCCGAGGGCCGCGGGGTCGTCACGGTCGACGGGCGGATGATCGAGAACCTCCATGTGGATGACGCCCGGCGTGTCCTCGCCCTGGCCGCGGCGGTGGCCGGACACTAGCCATTCCCCGAAGTCCGGGTGGACGACCGCTACAAAGAAAGCGCCCCGCACGTGCCGTGCGGGGCCTTTCTTGTGTTGGTTCTGTCCAGATGCTCCATGAAGCGGGTCCGGACACTGTACGAAGTCGACGCCGTTTCCGAGGGCCCTGCGCTCGTATGGTCGATGTCATGAGCGTTTTGGACGAGGTGCCGACCCAGCCCGCCGAGGCCGCGGAGGGCGACGAAGCCGCCCAGCCGGCGAACGACGCCCGCGGGCGCGTCGCGGAGCTGCACGCCATCCGCGAGCAGGTCCGGCTCGGCCCCAGCGAGAAGGCCACCCAGGCCCAGAAGGCCAAGGGCAAGCTGACCGCCCGTGAGCGGATCGACCTGCTGCTCGACGAGGGGTCCTTCAGCGAGGTCGAGCCGCTGCGCCGGCACCGCGCCTCCGGCTTCGGCCTGGAGGCCAAGAAGCCGTACACCGACGGCGTCATCACCGGCTGGGGCACCGTCCACGGCCGCACCGTCTTCGTGTACGCGCACGACTTCCGGATCTTCGGCGGCGCGCTGGGCGAGGCCCACGCCTCCAAGATCCACAAGATCATGGACATGGCCATCGCGGCCGGCGCGCCGCTGGTCTCGCTGAACGACGGCGCCGGCGCCCGCATTCAGGAAGGCGTCTCCGCCCTCGCCGGCTATGGCGGCATCTTCCAGCGCAACACCCGCGCCTCCGGTGTCATCCCGCAGATCTCGGTGATGCTCGGCCCGTGCGCCGGCGGCGCCGCGTACTCCCCGGCCCTCACCGACTTCGTCTTCATGGTCCGTGAGACCTCGCAGATGTTCATCACCGGCCCGGACGTCGTCCAGGCCGTCACCGGCGAGAAGATCACGCAGAACGGGCTCGGCGGCGCCGACGTCCACTCCGAGATCTCCGGTGTCTCGCACTTCGCGTACGACGACGAGCAGACCTGCCTGGAGGAGGTCCGCTACCTGCTGTCGCTGCTGCCGCAGAACAACCGCGAGAACCCGCCGTCGGCCCCCACCAGCGACCCGGCCGACCGCCGCGGTGACGTCCTGCTGGACATCGTCCCGGCCGACGGCAACCGCTCGTACGACATGCACCAGGTGATCGAGGAGATCGTCGACGAGGGCGAGTACCTGGAGGTCCACGAGCGCTGGGCGACCAACATCATCGTCGCCCTGGCCCGTCTCGACGGCCAGGTGGTCGGCATCATCGCCAACCAGCCCGCCTCCCTGGCGGGTGTGCTCGACATCGAGGCCAGTGAGAAGTCGGCCCGGTTCGTGCAGATGTGCGACGCCTTCAACATCCCGCTCATCACTCTTCTGGACGTCCCCGGCTTCCTCCCGGGCGTCGACCAGGAGCACGGTGGCATCATCCGGCACGGCGCGAAGCTGCTGTACGCGTACTGCAACGCCACCGTGCCGCGGATCTCGCTGATCCTGCGCAAGGCGTACGGAGGTGCCTACATCGTCATGGACAGCCAGTCGATCGGCGCCGACCTGACCTACGCCTGGCCCACCAACGAGATCGCCGTGATGGGCGCCGAGGGTGCCGCCAACGTCATCTTCCGGCGGCAGATCGCCGACGCCGACGACCCCGAGGCCATGCGTGCCCGCATGGTCAAGGAGTACAAGTCCGAGCTGATGCACCCGTACTACGCGGCCGAACGCGGCCTGGTGGACGACGTGATCGACCCCGCCGAGACCCGCGAGGTCCTCATCCGCTCGCTCGCCATGCTGCGCACCAAGCACGCCGACCTGCCGTCGCGCAAGCACGGCAACCCGCCCCAGTAAGGGAGACCGACCCCGTGAGCACTCCTGCCGACAGCTCCGCCGCGGCGCTCGTTCGCGTCGAGCGCGGCCACGCCAGCGACGAGGAGCTGGCCGCCCTGACGGCCGTCCTCCTCGCCCGCGCCGCGGCCCAGGGCCAGGACACGACCGCCTACGTCAAGCCCCGCTCCACGGCCGGCTGGCGCCGCCTGGAGCGGCAGTCCGGCTTCAGCGCGCCGCACAGCTGGCGCAGCTGACCCTCCGGTCCCGTACGACGACGGTGGCGGGGGCCCCCCCCGCGGGGGGGGGGCCCCCCCCGGGGGGGGCCCGGGGGGGGGACCCCCCCCCCCTGGTTGGGGGGCCCCCCGCCGGCCCCCGCCGGGCCGCCCCCCCCCCCCGCGGGGCGGGCGGCCCCCCCCCCGCCCCCCCGGGGGGGCCCCCCCCCCCGCGGGGGGGGCCCCCGCCACCGTCGTCGTACCCGGGGGAGCCGTCACGGCGCCGCCGGGCGCGTGTCCAGCGCGGCGACGCCTGTCGTGCCGCCCACGAACAGGGTGGCTCCTTCGGTGAGGGCCAGCGCTGTGGCGCGGAACGGGGGCGTGAGGTCGCGCCGGGTCGCCGCGAACAGGTCCCACAGGTGCAGCTCGCCGTCGGACCAGGCGGCGGCCACGAGGGGCCCGGAAGGGGTGTCGGCGGCCGCGAGGGCGGTCACGACGGCCTCCCGCCGGTCGACGGGCTCCGGCATCGGGTCGCCGCCCGTCTCCCACAGGCGCAGCGTGCCGTCCGCCCCACCGCTCAGGCACAGGGCCGGACCGGACGCGGCGGCGTGGACGAGGGTGGTCGCCGTGAGGGGCGCGGGGTGCAGCCTGCGGGTGACCGGGCCGCGGTCATGGGCCGCGGCGTCCCACACGTGCACGCGGCCTTCCGCGTCCCCCACGGCGACGCGGCGACCGTGGGCGGCGACCGCCGTGGGCGGTGTCCCGGTGGTGTTGTGGAGGTCGGCCACGCGGGACAGGGCGTTGGACATGGGGCCCGCGGTGTGCAGGGTCTCGTCCGCGTCGAGGAGCAGCAGGCCGCCGCCCTCGGCCACGGCGACACCCGCGGGCCGCAGGGCCGCGTCGAGCGGGACACGGGAGCGGACGGCGCCGGCCGCGGGGTCCAGTACGGACAGCCGGCCCACCGGGTCGGCCAGGAGCAGCCCTCCCGCCCCCAGGGCCAGGGCGGCGGCCGGCTCGGCGGCGGCCCACAGGGCGGTCCAGGAGTGCCGGCGGGCCAGGGGTTCGAGGTACGCGGCCAGCTTCGGGTCCTCGGCCAGCGCGGCCGTGTGGAGGACGGCGGCGCGCTCGGGCCCGGTGAGGCCGAGCGCGGTCAGCGCGGGGGCCGCACGCCGCCACACCGCCCGCAGCCCGCGGGGCGCGGGCGTCCGGGGGTCGGCCAGCGCGGCGGTGATCGCGGGGGCGGGTCCGTGGACGAGGAACCCGGGGTCACCGGTGAGGCGTGCGGCCGTTCCGCCCGCCAGGGCGTACTCCAGTACGCGGGCCCGGACGGTGCCGGGGGCCCGCTCCCAGTCGGGCGTGCCCGCCGGGCCGAGCGGGACGGCCGCGAGCATGCGCTCCGACTCCGCGGCGGCGTCGACGGGTTCGGGTACGGCCCCGGAGCCCGTCAGCGCGACCTCGCGGCACGGCTGCGACCAGGCCGGCGCACCGCTGTCCGCGACCTCCGCCAGCAGCCGCACATGGGGGAGTGCGAGCAGCGGTTCCAGCAGGCCGCGGACGATCTCCTGTGGCGCCGTTCCGGCCGCCCGGTGCAGATCGGCGGCGGCCAGCAGGACCGGCCGGGGGTCGCGGGCCAGCCTGCGCAGGATCTGCGGGGCACCGAGCGCGCCGTATCCCAGCTGCCGGCCCAGCTCCCAGCAGAAGACCTCCGCCGTCAGGCCCGCCGCGGGGACCAGCGCGTGGACGCGCAGCGCGGGATCCGGGGCGGCCGCGGTGAAGTACCACGCCAGCAGGCGGCTCTTGCCCGACCCGCGGGCACCGGTGACCAGGCAGAGCCTCGGGGCGGTGGGATCGCCCGCCCAGCCGGTCAGTTCCCGACCGGACGGAGCGGAGCCGGCGTCCCGTGGTGGCCGGCCGGCGCCGTCCGGCACGGTCATGCGTCCGCGCTCTCGCGCAGGCGGCGCAGACCCTCCGCGCGTGACGCCGCGGTCTCGCCGTAGGGGAAGGTGTGGGAGAGCCCCGAGTCCGGGAAGACCCGGCCCAGCCACATCGAGCAGTAGTGACCGGGCATGAAGCACGCCTCCAGGTCGGTGTGGATCCGCGTCACCTGCTCCGGCTGGACCCCCGCCGCCTGCAGCGACGACCACAGGCGCTCCTCCGGGTGCAGGCAGATGTCGCTCGCCTGAGTGAAGATCTTCTTCTCGCCGGCCGCGTCCACCACCTCCATCGCGGCGAACCACTGTGCGCTCGCGGTGTCCCGGATGTCGTCCAGCACGAGCGGCCACCAGTTCTCGCGGTCCGCGAACGCCTCGGGGTCCGCCGCGCGCAGCCGCTCCTCCAGCCGCCGGAAGACCGCCGAGGCCTCGGCCGGTTCGTCCGCCCCGGCCATCGCGCCCAGCGCGAGGTCGAGTTCGAGCAGGCCCTCCGCGAAGGTCTCCGGCGAGGAGGAGACGAACCGCGACGGTTCGCCGTACCCGAGCAGCACCGCGCGGACGACGCCCTCGGCGTCGGCGCAGAGCTCGAACCCCCGGTCGTCCCCGAGCCGCGTCCAGCTCCCGTCGGCGGCCCCGGGGACCGTGACGCCCAGGGAGTCCGCGTACGCGCCGAGGGTGGCCTGATCCGTGGGATCGGTCCGGAAGTAGGGCCCCACCTGGAGCGGCAGGAGGAACTCGTCGGCCCGGCGCAGCCCGGCCTCGCCGAACCGCGCGTGGAGCCGTTCGGAGAGCGTCACCACATCCCTCCGGAGACCTCGTCGTGGACGGTCTCCCAGACTCCGTCACCGTCCGCGTAGGGCACCGGGTCGACCTGCGACAGCGCTTCCCTGATCTCCTCCGCCACGGCGATCAGGTCGTCGATCTCCGGAAACTCGTCCGGGGGGTCGTAGTCCGGCCGGCGGCGTTCCAGGAGGTACATGCCGTAGGCCATGCCGGAGACGTCGGTGTGGACCTTCTCGATCCGGCGGGTGTCGGGGTTGATCGCGTGGACCGACCCGGTCGTCCCGTCGAGCACCACGTCGCTGGAGAACGCCCGGCCCAGGTGCGGCCAGCGGTCCATGCCGGGGGTGAAGCCCTCGAAGTCCGCCAGTGCGCCGACGTCCCGGTGCGCGGACAGCGGGGTCAGTCCGTCCGCGAGGTCGTCGCGGAGTTCGAAGAGCACACCCTCGGCCCGGGGCAGGCCCACGTCGGCCAGGAAGCGGGCCGTGTCCTCGTGGACGAGCAGATCCCCCTGCAGGTCGAGGGGGATGCGCACGATCCGCTCCGGAGCGAAGACCTCGGCGAGGAGGGCGGGGGTCACGGGGGCGATCACGGTGATTCCTGTTCGACGGATCCGGGAGGTCGGTGCTGCGGGCTCATGCTAGCGGCCGGCCCTCTGGAGCAGACTCAGATAACGTCTCATCTCCTTGTTGCCCTCCGACTGGGAGGCGCGCAGCGCCGCGTTGCGGGCTTCGTTGTCCTTCGCCTTGTCGCCCGTCGTCTCCCATGTGGCGTGTTCCCCGTACTCGAAGCTGTGCGACATGTCCGTGTCCGGGTAGTACTTGTGCAGCCATTCACCGCAATAGCGGTTCAGCGTCCGGCAGGGGGCGCGTTCGCTGTAGCCGTCCACCACCTGGTGCTGCACCCCGCTGTTGATGAGGGGCACGCCGAGTACGCGCTCGGAGTGGGGACCCCCGCTCCGGCCGACCAGGATGAACTCGTTGTCGCCGTCGCTGTAGCGGAACGCCGCGTAGTTCTTGCCCTTGTAGTCGTTCTGGATGTGCCGGGCCAACTGGGTCGCCCGGGACAGTTCGTCGTTCCCCGAGACGACCGCGGTGGAGTGCTTGCGCGGCCCCTCCTGGTCGGGGACGGCACGGTCGAGCGGTGCGTCCGTGTTCCTGTCCGTGGGAAGGCTGTCGACGTGGATCTTCTTCCCGTCGGGGGATATCTGGTGGATCTTCCCGGCGTCGTCCACCAGGAAGACCGGTGTCTTGTCCCCCGTGTTCCGCAACTGCTCCATGGAGTGGGCCTTGTGCAGGCCCTCGAGCTCGGACGCGGTGCGGTCGTCGTTGTCCTTGTGGTTCCTGTGCATCCGCCGGACGCCGTCCCGCATGTCGCCGGTGATGTGCTTGGTGGCCTTGTCCAGACCGTCCTGCACGCCGTTGACCAGGGTCTCGATGAACTCCTCCGCCGCGCGGGTGAGTTCGCCGCCCTTGCCCTTCACGCGCGCGTGCCGCTCGTGGGCCCGGCGGACGCGTTCGCCGCCACGGGACCTCATGTCCTGGCCGTGGCTGTCGACCTGGGTGTCGAAGTCGGCGTAGGCGCCCTCGTCGTGCCGGATCTGGCCGCCGCCCCCACCGGAGCCGCCGGCGTTCCCGCCACCGCCACCGCCACCGCCACCGCCGCCCGCGCTGGCCAGTACGAAGCTGCCGTCCTTGCCACCGGTGACCTGGTGCTTGGAGTCCTGTACGCCCTGCTGGAAGCCGTCCTTGCCCGCGTCGGCCGCGCGGCCGAGGTCCACACCGTGCTGGATGCCGAGCGCGTTGGCGCCGAGCTGGATGGCCAGGTCGCCGGCCATGTTGCCGAGCGCGGCGTACACCGGGCCCGTCGCGAGACCGATGACCTGGTCGAGGGCCTGCTGGGCGGCCTCCTTGAAGAGGCGTTTGACGATGAGCCGGGTGGCCTGGGTGGCTCCGGCGGCGCCGAGTTCGGACAGGCCCAGGGTGAAGGGCGCCGCGGCCTGGGCGGCGATGACCTCGGCCGCCAGGATGCCGAGCTGGACCACGGCCGCGATCTTGGCGCCCTCGACGACGACGGCGACCCCGTCGAGCGCGGTGGCGCCGAGCCGTCCGGCGTCCGCCAGATTGCCCAGGTGGGAACCGACCTTGTTCCAATGGGCGTTGAAGGCTTCCACGGCGGGACCCTCGGTCGCCCCGAGCAGACCCGCCACCGCCTCGTGCAGACCGTTGCCGCCGTGGTCCACGTCCTCGGCGAACTCCCGCAGGGCCGTGGCCATTTCACGGTAGTCGTCCTCGTCGACGTTCGGCCACATGATGCCGATCAGGTCGAGGAGCCAGGCCAGTTCGTCCGGCAGTACGACACCCATGGGCCACCCCCGTCGGCTCGGGCGCGCAGAAGCGCTTCTTCCGTCCCCCTTCTATCAAACGCCGTACGGGGTTCGGCAGTTGCATGACAGGAGTGATGAAAACGCGAAGGCCCCGCACTCGTCGTGCGGGGCCTTTCGCGTCGTGCGGATCCGCTGTTACCGCAGCCGCGCCATCAGTGCGTGCTCCACCAGCGTGATGAGCGCGCTCTTCGCCTCGCCGCGGTGCCGGGCGTCGGTGGTGATGATGGGTGCCTCGGGGCCGATCTGCAGCGCCTCCCGGACTTCCTCCGGGTTGTACGGCTGGTGTCCGTCGAAGCCGTTGAGGGCGATGACGAAGGGCAGGCCGCTGTTCTCGAAGTAGTCCACGGCCGGGAAGCAGTCGGCCAGCCGGCGGGTGTCCACCAGGACGACCGCGCCGATGGCGCCGCGCACCAGGTCGTCCCACATGAACCAGAAGCGGTCCTGACCCGGCGTACCGAACAGGTACAGGATCAGGTCCTCGTCCAGCGTGATACGGCCGAAGTCCATCGCCACGGTGGTCGTGGTCTTGTCCGGCGCGTGGGTCAGGTCGTCGATGCCCGCCGAGGCGGAGGTCATCACGGCTTCGGTACGCAGCGGGTTGATCTCCGATACGGCACCGACGAACGTGGTCTTGCCCACGCCGAAGCCGCCCGCCACCACGATCTTCGCCGAGGTGGTTGAGCGAGTTGGACCGCTAGAGCTTGCGAAGTCCACTGAGCACCCTTTCGAGCAGTGTCACGTCTGGCTGTCCGCCCGAGGCATCGTCGCCACCGGGCTGGTGAATGGCGACGAGACCGGCCTCCGCCAGGTCGGCGACGAGGATTCGGGCGACGCCGAGGGGGATGGAGAGAAGCGCGGAGATTTCCGCGACCGACTTGATCTCCCGGCAGAGGATGCAGATCCGCTGGTGCTCCGGCAACTGCCCCCGCAGCTGTGACGGGTCCGCGGTCGTGCTGACCAGTGCCTCGAGGGCGAGCTGGTAGCGCGGCCGGGTCCGGCCACCCGTCATCGCGTACGGCCGGACCAGTCCGGACGGGGACCTGCGTCCGGCCGGTGGCGTGCGTGGCGACGGTGCCTGCGGGGGTTCGTACGGCTGGATCCTCGGCTGCCGATGCGACGGCCTGCCGCCCGGGTCCTGGGTCCCACCGCCGAAGGCGGGAGGTGGCTCCGGGGTTGGCGCCGAGGGAAAATCGAACCGCTTGTAGGGCGGCTGCTGTTGGTGATTGCCGTACTGATCTCCGCCTGGGGGCGTTGCCACGGTTCCTCCTCCAGCTGGGTAGCGCGTCCGAGAACCCTACGGGGCCTCAGACGCGCTCGCATGCCTGTCCGTTAGTTGAGCAGGCTGCCCTGCAGTTCCGCGCGCAGATCGGGGGTGAGCACATTGCCCGCCCGGTCCACCAGCAGGGCCATCTCGTAGCCGACGAGGCCGATGTCGCACTCGGGGTGCGCCAGCACGGCCAGCGACGAGCCGTCCGAGACGGACATGATGAAGAGGAAGCCGCGCTCCATCTCCACGACGGTCTGGTTCACGTGCCCGCCCTCGAAGATCCGCGAGGCACCCGCGGTCAGCGAGGTCAGACCCGAGGCCACCGCGGCCAGCTGGTCCGCACGGTCCCGCGGGAATCCCTCGGACATCGCCAGCAGCAGGCCGTCGGCAGAGACCACAACCGTATGGGAGACCCCTGGGGTCTGGTCCACGAAACTGGTGATCAACCAGTTCAGGTTCTGTGCCGCCTGGCTCATCGGACTCAACTAACGCTCCTGGTGCTTGGGGCCGAAGCCCTGGCCGTTCGTGTCAGTTCCCGCAGTACGCCCCTGCTGGACGCCGCGCCGCAGATTGCTCAGTCGGCCGCGGACGTCCTCGGGTGCTCGGGAGACCATGGGGCCGCCCTGCGGAGTCTGCTGTGCGGTGCCCGGGACCAGGTTGGCCTTGGGGACCCGCCGGGGCAGGCCGGAGGGGGTGACCCCGCCGGCCTTGGGCTTGCGGGCCTGCTCGGCCCGCTGCCAGTTGTCGTCGTTCGTGGAACGCCAGTCGGGGGACTCCGCCGACGCATCCGGCGTCCCGGCCGGCGCCGCGGGCGCCGGCTGCGAGAGGAAGCCGTTCGCCGGCTGGGGCTCCGACCGGTCCGGGGCCGACGGTCCGGACTGCTGCCGGCCGCGGTCGCGACGCGGCAGGCCCGCGTCCGTCACGGACGTGTGCAGCGGGCCTGAGGACGGTCCCGGTCCGTCGAAGCCTACGCGCTCCGGGGCTCCGAAGGGGGCGGCAGTGCCGGAATCGGCCGCCGGCGCCTCCGGGTAGACCGCGGCCTGCGGTATCTCCTGCTGCGGCGCGCTCCACCCGTCCTGGGCGTAGCCGTTCTGCTGCTGCCAGCCGTCCTGGGCGTAGCCGCCCTGGGTGCCGTCGTACTCCGGTGCCGGGGACGGGAAGC
Organism: Streptomyces sp. NPDC088354; assembly: GCF_044753585.1. Taxonomy (NCBI): domain Bacteria; kingdom Bacillati; phylum Actinomycetota; class Actinomycetes; order Kitasatosporales; family Streptomycetaceae; genus Streptomyces; species Streptomyces sp. NPDC088354. The sequence goes on from NZ_JBIVNJ010000016.1 coordinate 30,487, forward strand.
CGCCGTCGGTGTACGCGGACTCCGGGAAGGCCGCGGGCTGCGTGTCGTAGCCGTGCTGCTCCGGGAAGCCCTGCTGCTCCTGGAGGTTCTGCTCCGGGAACGCCTGGGTGTCGTAACCGGTCGCCGGGAAGGCCTCCTGCTGGAGGGAGTTCGCGGCGGCCGGGGTCTCGAAGCCGTCGAAGGAGTCCTGCTGCTCGCCGACCTCGTCGCGGAACATCGGCCGCTCGCCGCGGTCGTTGGCCGCGGCCTCCAGCTGCGCACGGCGCTCGCCGCGCTTCAGGGAGCGGCCCACCGGGTCCAGCGCACGGGCGTCGTCCGGGACCTCGACGCGGTCGTAGCGGGAGTCGTCGAAGCCGAGCTCGGCGGCGGTCGGCCCGTACGCGGCGAAGGACTCGGTCTCGGTCTCCGGCATCATCCGGGACACCGTGAAGTCGTCCTCCAGCGGGACCTCCTCGCCACCGCCACCGTGGGTGATGGGCTCCGGGAGCATGACCAGCGACGTGGTGCCCGCCTGCTCGCCCGAGGGGCGCAGCTGCACGCGGATGCCGTGCCGGTCGGCGAGGCGGCCGACCACGAACAGGCCCATGCGCTTGGAGATCGACGCGTCGACCGTGGGCGGGTCGGCCAGCTTGTGGTTGATGTCCGCGAAGTCCTCGGCCGTGAGGCCGATGCCCTTGTCGTGGATCTCGACCATCACCCGGCCGTCGGGCAGCCGGGTCGCGGTGACCCGGACCCTGGTCTGCGGCGAGGAGAACGTGGTGGCGTTCTCCAGCAGCTCGGCCAGCAGGTGCACGAGGTCGGTCACGGCGGTGCCGTGGATGTCCGTCTCCGGGATGCCGACCAGCTCGATGCGCTCGTACGCCTCCACCTCGGAGGCCGCGGCGCGCAGCACGTCGACCAGCGGCACCGGCTGGTTCCAGCGGCGGCCGGGCTCCTCGCCTGCGAGGACCAGGAGGTTCTCGCCGTTGCGGCGCATACGGGTCGCGAGGTGGTCCAGCTTGAAGAGGCTCTCCAGCTGCTCCGGCTCCGCCTCGTTGTTCTCCAGGTCCGTGATCAGCGTCAGCTGGCGCTGGATGAGGCCCTGGTTGCGGCGGGAGAGGTTGGTGAAGATCGCGTTGACGTTGCCGCGGAGCAGGGCCTGCTCGGCGGCGAGCCGCACGGCCTCGCGGTGGATCTGGTCGAAGGCGCGGGCGACCTCGCCGATCTCGTCGTTGGAGTTGATCGGGATGGGCTCGACCCGGGTGTCGATCTTGCCCGGGTCGGTCCGGGACAGCTGGTCGACCAGGGCCGGCAGCCGCTGCTCGGCGACCTCGAAGGCCGAGGTGCGCAGGCGGCGCATGCTGTTGCTCATGGAGCGGGCCATCATCGCGGCCACGATGAAGGCGATGATCAGCGCGACCAGCACGATGGCCGAGTTGACGATGGCCTCGATGCGGGCGCTGTCCGCGATGTCGCTGGAGTCCTGGAACGCCTGGTCCGACAGGTGCTTCTCGACGCTCTGGTAGGCGTCGAAGCCGAGCGTCGTGGCGCCGAACCAGCTCTGCGGCGTGATGCCCTGCGCCTTCAGGCTCGTGGGGTCCTGACCGGAGGCGATCTTCTTGATCATCGTGAGCAGGTCCGGCGGGGGGACGAAGGGCTGGCCGGCCTGCTTGGCCGCCTGCGCGGCGGCCGTGACCTGCTCCTTGCCCTTCTGCAGCGCCGCGGCCTGCTCGTCCTGGAGCCGCTGGTAGTCGGCCGCGGTGCCGCCGCCCTTGTACTCCTCCTCGGCGACCTGCTGGAGGTACGCGTACGAGGCGAAGGAGGTGAGCTGCGTCTTCAGCTCGTCGGGGGCCAGCTTGGAGCGGTCCTCTACCAGCAGGTGGGTGCCGATGGAACGGGTCAGCGACTCGGCGGCCTTGGCGAGCTCGATGGCGTACAGCGTGCGCCCGTAGGAGGCGACGCTGCTCGTGCCGAAGCCGAGTTCGTTCGCCAGCTCCATCAGCGGGTGCTGGACCTCGACGTACTTCTCCTCGGTCTGCACGCCGGGCAGCTGCCGGGTGAAGGCGGTCTCGCGCAGCTTCGCCAGGACCTTCTCGCCCTCGCGGATGTTCGCCACACGGCGTTCGAGGCGCTCGTCCGCGGGCAGTTCGCGCACCGTGGCGTCGAAGGCCGCGGCGGCCGCGTCGGTGGCGCCGCGCGCCGCCACCACGGTCTTGTTGTCCTTGTCGCCCTGGAGCAGGGGAACCACGCTGACGTCACGCTCGTTCAGCACGGCGTTGGCGTAGTCCACCGCGGCCCGGACGGCCCGCGCGGTCCGCACCGCGTCGTCCGCGTCCTGCCAGGTCTGTACGGCCGTCTGCACCCGGAAGCCGCCGAAGACCAGGGCGACGAGCACCGGGATGAGGAGGATGACGTTCAGACGGGTGGCCACCCGCCAGTTGCGCATGGCGAAGCGGCTGCCCGGCGCGGCGGCCGGTTCAGCGACCTCGGGGGCGGCCGCGGCCTGCGCCGTGCCGTATCGCGCGGGCGGGGTGAAATTGCCACGCGGGTGGTCCGCGGGACCCGGCTCTGCGCGCCTCGTGTTCCTCACTCGACCAACAACCTCTCGGCGACGACGCCGGCGGCGTCGTTCCTACTCTCGGGTTTCGATGAATTCCAGCACGTCATGGGGGTGCTCCACAAACCTCCGGCGGCGATGCCGAACCCTTCGTCACGCGCTTGTTAAAAGGGGCATAAGCGTAAAGCGGTGGCAATTCAGCAGGGCGATGTATGCGCAGTGAAGCCGGTCGGGCGCAGGCGGTGTTCGAGATGTTCCGATTCGCGGTCGAAACGTTATGAACAGAAGGACCGGCCATGTCAAAAGACACAGCCGGTCCGTACCCGAAGTGGCAAGCTGGAGTGCTTACTTGAGGCGAGCGAGCAATGCGTGTTCGACGAGCGTGATGAGCGCGCTCTTCGCCTCCGCGCGGTGCCGCGCGTCGGTGGTGATGATGGGTGCCTCGGGGCCGATCTGCAGGGCCTCGCGCACCTCGTCGGGCGTGTACGGCTGGTGTCCGTCGAAGCCGTTGAGGGCGATGACGAAGGGCAGGCCGCTGTTCTCGAAGTAGTCCACGGCCGGGAAGCAGTCCGCGAGCCGGCGGGTGTCGACCAGCACGACCGCGCCGATGGCGCCGCGCACCAGGTCGTCCCACATGAACCAGAAACGGTCCTGGCCCGGCGTACCGAACAGGTACAGGATCAGGTCGTCGTCGAGCGTGATACGGCCGAAGTCCATCGCCACGGTCGTGGTGGTCTTGTCGGCCACGTGGGTCAGGTCGTCGACGCCCGCGGACGCGGAGGTCATCACGGCCTCCGTGCGGAGCGGGTTGATCTCCGAGACCGCTCCGACGAACGTGGTCTTGCCCACGCCGAAGCCACCGGCCACCACGATCTTCGCCGAGGTGGTGGCACGGGCCGCGGGCGGCGCACCGTACGCCGCCTGCTGCCCCGGCCTAGAGCTTGCGAAGTCCACTGAGCACCCTTTCGAGCAGTGTCACATCAGGCTGTCCGCCGGCCTCGCCGCTGCTCGGCTGGTGGATGGCGACCATCCCGGCCTCAGCCAGGTCGGCCACCAGGATCCGGGCCACCCCCAGCGGAATCGCCAGCAGTGCGGAGATCTCGGCGACCGACTTGATCTCCAGGCACAGGTGGCAGATGCGCTGGTGTTCGGGGAGCATCCCCTGGTAGGCACCCGGCTCGGCAGTGGTGCTCACCAGCGCCTCGATGGCGAGCTGGTAACGCGGCCGGGTGCGACCACCGGTCATGGCGTACGGCCGCACCAGCGGCTGGTCGCCTTCGCCCCCGTACGGCGCATGGTGGGGCGCGCCGTACGGGCCGGGCGAGGCAGGCGGCGGTGTCATGAAGGTCCTCCGGATAAGAGCGGACGCGGTTCTCTTGTCATGGGGCGGTGTCGGCCGGGCTCACACGAGCTCAGCCCATCAGACTGCCTTGGAGTTCTGCGCGCAGGTCGGGCGTCAGGACGGCGCCGGCTCGGTCGACGAGCAGCGCCATCTCGTAGCCCACGAGGCCGATGTCGCACTCGGGGTGCGCCAGAACGCACAGCGAGGACCCGTCCGAGATCGTCATCAGGAGGAGGAAGCCGCGCTCCATCTCCACCACCGTCTGATTGACGTTGCCGCCCTCGAAGATGCGGGACGCACCCGCGGTCAGCGAGGTCAGACCGGAGGCCACGGCCGCCAGCTGATCGGCGCGGTCACGGGGGAAACCCTCGGACATCGCCAGCAGCAGGCCGTCGGCGGAGACCACCACCGTGTGGGACACCCCGGGGGTGTTGTCCACGAAGTTGGTGATCAACCAGTTCAGATTCTGTGCCGCCTGGCTCATCTGGCTCAACTAACGCTCCTGCTGGTGAGTGGTGCCAAAGCCGCGACCGTCGGTCGTGCCCGTACCGGCCTGGCGGCCTTGCTGAATACCGCGCCGGAGGTTGGTCAGGCGTCCGCGCACGTCGTCAGGGGCCCGGGAAACCTGCGGACCACCTTGGGGGGCTTGCTGGGTCGTGCCGGAACCGGGCACGAGGTTCGCGCGCGGCACCCGGCGGGGGAGGCCGGAGGGGGTGACCCCGCCGGCGGAGGGCTCACGGACCTGGCCGGCCCGCTGCCAGACCTCGTCGTTGGGCGAGCTGCGCCAGGCGGCGGGCTCACGACGGGGCGGCGGCGGGGCCTGCTGGGCCTGGGGCTGCTCGGCGCGGACCCGCTGCGGCGGTTGCTGCGGCTGCTGGGGGTGCTGCTGCGGTGCGGGCTGGTGCGGGCGCTGCGGCGGACGGCTCGGGGCGCCGCCGGAGAGCGGACCGCTGCCGGAGAGCGGACCGTTGCCGTTCTGCTGCGGGGCCACCGGGCCGCGCTCGACGTGCACCTGCTGCATGCGCTCGGCACGGCCGGTACGGAACCAGTCCGACTCGAGGGAGTCGAAGATCGGGCTGGTCTCGTCCGGGCGGGCCGGGGCCGGCGGCAGGGCCATCGGCTCGGACGCGGCCGGCAGCGGATGCCGCTGCTCGCCGGGCCGCTGCTGCTGACCGGCGGCCGGTCCGCGGTGACGCTGGGTCTGCGGGGCCGGAGGCATGGGCGCCTGCGCCATCGGCGCCTGGGGCATCTGGGCCTGCGGTCCCGTCGGACGCTGGAAGACGTCACTGCGGGTGTAGGTGCCGGTCTGCTGCTGGGGCGGCTGCTCCTGCTGGTACTGCGGCTGCTGTTCGTGCTGGTACTGCTGCTGGTGTTGCGGCAGCTGCGGTTCCTGCTGGTACTGGGGCGGCTGCTCCTGCTGGTACTGCTGCTGCGGTTGCTGCGGTTGCTGCTGCCGGCCGAAGGCGGAACCCATGGTGCCGCGCTGCGGCGACGTGTGCGGGATCGTGTTGAAGTCCGGGCGCTCGAACTGCGCCGTGGTCTCCAGGTCCTCGTGGCCGCGCGGCATGTCCGCCGCCGCGCCGACCGGCTGCGGTGCCGCGGGCTGCTGCGGGTACTGCGGAGCCTGCGGCTGCTGCTGCGGACCGGCGTGGCGCTGCGGACGGCTCTGGCCGCCCTGGCCCTGCTGTTCGTTCGCCCAGCTCGGGCCGGAACGCTGCGGGGCCGCGGGAGCACCGGGCCGACCGCCCTGCGGAGCCTGACCCGGGCCCGCCGGGCCCGAGTTGAGGGCCGGACGCGGAGCGGAACCGGGCACCTGGCCGCGCTGCGGCGCGCGACCGACACCACCGGCCGGCGCACCGGCGGGCACCGCCCCGCCCGGACCGCCCGCACCGGGACCACCCGGCTGCTGACCGCGGTTGCCGGCGGCACCGGGCTGCGGCTTGGCGCCGCCCTGGGTGACGTCGACCGGGAGCATGACGAGCGCGGTGGTGCCGCCCGAGTCGGACGGACGCAGCTGGATGCGGATGCCGTGTCGCAGGGACAGGCGGCCGACCACGAACAGACCCATGCGGCGGGAGACGGAGACGTCCACCGTGGGCGGGTTCGCGAGCCGCTCGTTGATGTCGGCCAGGTCCTCCGGGGAGAGGCCGATGCCGGTGTCGTGGATCTCGATCAGCACGCGCCCGTCGGGCAGCGCGTGACCGGTGACCCGGACCTTGGTCTGCGGGGAGGAGAACGAGGTCGCGTTCTCCAGCAGCTCTGCGAGCAGGTGGACGAGGTCGTTGACGACGCGGCCGGTGACCTCCACCGCCGGCACCGAGGTGAGCTCGATGCGCTCGTACTGCTCCACCTCGGAGGCCGCGGCGCGCAGGACGTCGACCAGCGGGACCGGACGGGTCCAGCGGCGGCCGGGCTCCTCGCCCGCGAGGACGAGGAGGTTTTCGCCGTTCCGGCGCATACGGGTCGCGAGGTGGTCGAGCTTGAAGAGGCTGGACAGCTGGTCCGGGTCGGCCTCGCGGGACTCCAGTTCGGAGATCAGGCTCAGCTGACGCTGGATCAGGCCCTGGCTGCGGCGCGAGAGGTTGGTGAACATCGCGTTGACGTTCCCTCGCAGCAGCGCCTGTTCGGCGGCGAGACGGACCGCCTCGCGGTGGACCTCGTCGAACGCGCGGGCCACCTGGCCGATTTCGTCGCGGGTGTGGATGCCGATCGACTCGACCGAGGTGTCCACGTCCTGCGGGTCGGACTCGGAGAGCTGCTTGACCAGCTCGGGCAGCCGCTTCTGGGCGACTTCCTGCGCGGTGTCCTGCAGGCGGCGCAGCGAGCGGACCATGGAGCGGGCGACGACGAAGGCGCCGACGACCGAGATGCCGAGCACGAGGAGGATCAGCGCACCGCTGATGATCGCCTCTTGCTGTGCCTCGTCGCGCAGTGTCAGGGCCTGCTGCTGCATCTCCTCGAGCAGGTGCTGCTCGATGGCCTTCATCGTGTCGAGCTTGGTCTTCGCGGCGTCGTCCCAGTCGAGGTAGGAGCCGTCGAAGTTCTGGATGCCCTCTTCGGAGGCCGCGATACGGGCGGCCTGCTCGTCGTGCTGGGTGATCGCGGCGTTGCCGTGCTCGAGACCGCCGAGCAGGTCCTCTGACTTCTGCCGGCCGTAGATCTGGCGGAACTGCTCCAGCGCGGTGCGCTCCGAACGGAGGGCACCCCCCATGAAGCGGAAGTCGTTGGAGCTCAGCTTCTTGTCGTCGGCGAGCGCGGCACTGACCACGGCGCGCTGGATGGACTCGTACTCCTTGGCCGCGGAGAACGCGGCCAGCGCGCGGGTACTGGCGATCATCTCGGTGTTACCCGTCGCCTCGGCCATCTCCTGGGAGAGGTCGATCAGCGACTGGATGAGCCCGTCGTACTCGCTGACCGTCGAGGAGACGAAACCGCTCTGGTCGTACGCGCGCTCGCGGATCGCCTGCAGGGTGCCGAGCTGACGGTGGATCGCCTGCAGCGAGGCGTTGACACCCGTGAGGTCGGGGTCGATGCCCTCCTCCGCCTGGCTGAACGCCTGGCGGGCCAGCTTGGTGTTCTGCTGCGCGGCGACGATGTCGTCGTCGTTCTCGTCCCGGGGGGTGCTGGACAGCGGACCGGCGGAGACGTCCCGTTCGTTCTGGAGCGCGGCGGCGAGCTTGGTCGCCTGCTCCGTCAGATCGGTCAGGGACGTCATCGCGTCCAGCTGCTTCACGTTCTCCAGCGAGCTCTGGATGCGCAGGGCACCCAGGGTGGTCGCGGCGACCACCGGCAGCGCGAGCAGCGACACCAGACGAGTGCTGATGCGCCAGTTGCGCATGGCTATTCGGGAGCCGTGTTTGGGGCCTGAGCGCACACCGCTCTCCGGCGTGGCGCCGCTCTCCGCGCCCGCGGTTCCGACGTCTGCGGTGTCCTCCCGGCGGATGGGGCCGGTGTCGGCCCCACCACGCTGTTCCGGGTCGCCCGCAGCGCCGCCATCCCTCTTGAAACGTCCCTGCACTAGCGTCGCAACCTCTGGACCAGGCGTCCCCCGCGCGGGCGGATGGACGGTGTCGAGTTTGTGGAGTCCCGCCCCCCGGCAGGTACCCGTTGGCCGCCGCCGCCCGGCGGTCGCACGCTCCCCCTTGCGCGCCGGCATCTGTTGATACGGCGGTCCGGGGAATTCCAGCACAGTGCCGGACCTCCAACAAGGCCCGTCGGGTATCGAGTGGAATACGTGACTCAGCGCACCGGGCGCGTCACACGGTGTCCGGCCGCATTCGGGCGGGGACGGTCAATTCGGGCGCCTTCAGGGGCTCATGGGGCTCTGCCTGCACAAGCCCGCCGCCGGCGGCCGGGTGCAAATGGCGTGGATCATCCGTGATGTCGGGTTCGCAGGCATCGGCGGAGCGCCCGATTCGCCCTTCTTGTCGACCACTTGGTGAGCAAAATCACAGGGGAGTGCCCGTGTCGCTCACCCGGAAAGGGGAATGCCCGCCAGATAGATTGACGTTTGACACCACGGTGTACTACGTCAACCTGCGCCCCAGGGCGCCCGAACTCCACGAGGTTCTGACCGCCCCATGAAGACGACCATGATCATGCGACCCATAGCCAACCCGCGTCGCACCACCCTCGCGCACCTCACGGACGCCGAGGACACGCGGACCACGGAGGTCGCACCGGCCGTCGAGGGCGAGGCCCCCGTCGTCATCCTGCCGCGGCAGACCGCCAACCCGCGCCGCACCGTGCTGAAGAACCTGGAGAACCAGCCCGCCGACTGAGCCCCGGCTCGCCGGACGGGAGCGCGCAGCACCCCCGGGATAACCTGGAGCGTCAGTCTCCGGCCAGTGAGGTGAGCTGCTTCCCGTGCGCATCGCCAGGTTCTCCATCGACGGCAATGTCGCCTTCGGCGTCGTCGAGGGCGACGAGTCCGTCCCGGACGGACTCGTCCTCGACATCATCAAGGGCATCCCGTTCGCCGAGTACGAGCGCTCCGGCACCAAGGTGCCGCTGAGCAAGGTGCGGCTGCTGCCGCCCGTGCTGCCCAGCAAGGTCGTCGGCATCGGCCGCAACTACGCCGAGCACGCCGCGGAACTGGGCAACGAGGTCCCGGAGGTGCCGGTCGCCTTCTTCAAGCCGTCCACCTCGGTGATCGGCCCCGGCGACCCGATCGCCTACCCCTCCTTCTCGCAGGAGGTGCACTACGAGGCCGAGCTCGCCGTCGTGATCGGCCGGCTGTGCCGCGAGGTCCCCCGCGAACGCGTCCAGGACGTGATCCTCGGCTACACCTGCGCCAACGACGTCACCGCCCGCGACGCCCAGAAGGCCGAGAAGCAGTGGGCCCGCGCCAAGGGCTTCGACTCCTCGTGCCCCATCGGCCCCTGGATCGAGACCGGTCTCGACCTCGCGGCCGCCGGCGACCTGGCGGTGACCGCGACCGTCAACGGCGAGCTGCGCCAGGCCGGGCGCACCAGCCAGATGATCCGCTCCATCGAGGACCTGATCGTCCACATCTCCGAGGCGATGACCCTGCTCCCCGGCGACGTCGTCCTGACCGGCACCCCGGCCGGGGTCGGACCGCTCCATGTCGGCGACGAGGTCGCCGTCACCATCGAAGGCATCGGCACTCTCACCAACAAGGTGATCAAGCGTGACTAGCGCAGCACCCGTACGCGTACGTTTCTGCCCGTCGCCGACCGGCAACCCCCACGTGGGCCTGGTCCGCACCGCCCTGTTCAACTGGGCGTTCGCCCGCCACCACCAGGGCACCCTGGTCTTCCGCATCGAGGACACCGACGCCGCCCGCGACTCCGAGGAGTCGTACCAGCAGCTGCTGGAGGCCATGCGCTGGCTCGGCTTCGACTGGGACGAGGGCCCCGAGGTCGGCGGCCCGCACGCGCCGTACCGCCAGTCGCAGCGCATGGACGTGTACAAGGACGTCGCCGCCAGGCTCCTGGAGTCCGGCCACGCCTACAAGTGCTACTGCACCACGGAGGAGCTCGACGAGCGCCGCGACGCCGCCCGCGCCGCCGGCCGCCCCTCCGGCTACGACGGCCACTGCCGCGATCTGTCCGCCGGGCAGATCGACGCGTACGAGCGCGAGGGCCGGGAGCCGATCGTCCGCTTCCGCATGCCCGACGAGCCGATCACCTTCACCGACCTGGTGCGCGGCGAACTCACCTTCACCCCGGAGAACGTGCCCGACTACGGCATCGTCCGGGCCAACGGCGCCCCGCTCTACACCCTGGTCAACCCGGTCGACGACGCGCTGATGGAGATCACCCACGTGCTGCGCGGCGAGGACCTGCTGTCCTCCACCCCGCGGCAGATCGCGCTGTACAAGGCGCTGGCCGAACTCGGCGTCGGCAACGGCACGACCCCGCAGTTCGGTCACCTGCCGTACGTCATGGGCGAGGGCAACAAGAAGCTCTCCAAGCGTGACCCGCAGTCCTCCCTCAACCTCTACCGGGAGCGCGGCTTCCTGCCCGAGGGCCTGCTGAACTACCTGTCGCTGCTCGGCTGGTCGCTCTCCGCCGACCGCGACGTCTTCTCCGTCGAGGAGATGGTGGCCGCCTTCGACATCGACGCCGTCAACGCCAACCCGGCCCGCTTCGACCTGAAGAAGGCCGAGGCGATCAACGCCGACCACATCCGCATGCTGGACGTGAAGGCGTTCGCCGAGGCCTGCGGCCCGTGGCTGAGGGCCCCGCATGCCCCCTGGGCGCCCGAGGCGTTCGACCAGGCGGCCTTCGAGGCGGTCGCGCCGCACGCCCAGACCCGTCTGACCGTGCTCTCCGAGATCACCGAGAACGTCGACTTCCTCTTCCTCGACGCACCGGTGACGGACGAGGCGTCCTGGGACAAGGCGATGAAGGACCCCGCGGCCGCCGCCGCGCTCCTCACCACCGCCCGGGAGAACCTCGCAGCCGCCGACTGGAACGCCGAGGCCCTCAAGGCCGCCGTCCTCGCCGCCGGTGAGACGCACGGCCTCAAGCTCGGCAAGGCCCAGGCGCCGGTCCGGGTCGCCGTCACCGGCCGCACCGTCGGCCTGCCGCTCTTCGAGTCCCTCGAAGTGCTCGGCCGCGAGCGCACCCTGGCCCGCGTCGACGCCGCGCTGGCGAAGCTCGCCGGCTGACGCACGGCACGCGCGACCGCCCCGGTTCCCCGCGGACCCGGGGCGGCGCGCTTCCCGGAGCACCGATGCGACGCAGGCCCAAGCCCCCGCCCTCCCCGCTGCCCCAGCGCCACGGGGTCGACGCGGTGCGCCTGCGGCTGCCGGAGGCCGGGCCGTGGACGTCGGTGCGCGACCACCTGGTGGAGCGGCTGACGGCCGTACCTGCGGCGCGCGTCGAGGCGATGCTGGCGGCCGGGGAGATCCACGCGGCCGACGGGCCGCTGCCCCCCGACGCGCCCTACCGGCCGGGCGCCTTCCTCTGGTTCCACCGTGACTTCGCGCCGGAGGTCCCCGTCCCGTTCGCCGTCGAGGTGCTGCACCGGGACGACGCGCTGCTGGTCGTGGACAAGCCGCACTTCCTCGCCACCACCCCGCGCGGCAGCCATGTCACCGAGACCGCCCTCACCCGCCTGCGCCACGACCTCGGCCTGCCCGCGCTCAGCCCGGCCCACCGCCTCGACCGGCTGACCGCCGGAGTGGTGATGTTCGTGATCCGCCCCGAACTGCGCGGCGCCTACCAGACCGTCTTCCGCGACCGCCGGGTGCGCAAGGAGTACGAGGCCCTGGCCGGGTACGACCCCTCGCTGGAGCTGCCGCGCACCGTGGAGAGCCGGATGGAGAAGGAACGCGGGGTCATCGCCGCGCGGGAGGTCCCCGGCCCGCCCAACGCCCGCACCCGGGTGGAACTCCTGTCCCGCCACGGCGCGCTGGCCCGGTACCGGCTGTACCCGCACACCGGCCGCACCCACCAGCTGCGCGTCCACATGAACAGCCTCGGCCTGCCCATCCTCGGCGACCCCGTCTACCCCGTCGTCCTGCCCGAGCCCGCCCCGGGCGACTTCGGCCGCCCGCTCCGGCTGCTCGCCCGGCTGCTGGAATTCGACGACCCGGTGACCGGCGAGCACCGCCGCTTCGTCAGCCGCCGGACGCTGCGCCTCCCCCCGGAACCCGGGTAGACCCGCACGGATAGAGTCCGGGCATGCCGATCCGCGCCGTGCTGTGGGACATCGACGACACGATCTTCGACTACTCGGCGGCCGAACGCGCCGGCGTGATCGGCCGGCTGCGCAGCGAGGGCCTGCTCCCCGCCTCCGACGACGACCGGGACCGGGCCGCCGCCCGCTGGCGCGAGGTGATGGACCTGCACTACGGGCGCTTCCTCGCCGGTGAGATCACCTGGGCGGAGCAGCGCCGGGAGCGGGTCCGCGCCTTCGTGGGCCAGGCCGTGACGGACGAGGCGGCCGACGCGTGGTTCGAGGCGTACTACGTCCACTTCGAGGCCGCCTGGAGCGCCTTCCCCGACGTCGTCCCCGCCCTCGACGCGCTCACGCCCGGCTACCGGCACGCGCTGCTCTCCAACTCCGCCGCCGCCCATCAGGAACGCAAGCTCGCCCGGCTGGGCCTGCGGGACCGCTTCGAGTTCCTGCTCTGTTCGCAGGAACTGGGGTACGCCAAGCCGGCGCCGCAGGCTTTCCTGGCCGCGTGCGAGGAGCTGGGGCTGCCACCGTCCGAGGTGGCCTACGTGGGGGACAAGGCGGACACCGACGCGCGCGGGGCGAACGCCGCAGGTCTTCACGGTGTGTGGCTGGACCGAACGGGTACTGTCACCGCCTCCGACCTGCGGCGGATCACCGGACTCGACCAGCTGCCGGCCCTCCTGGCGGCGGATACCCGTTTTGGAGCCCCGTCTTCGATCGGGTAATGTTCTTCCTGCGCCGCCGGGCGGGCCGAAAAGCCGGTCCGGAGCGCACGCCAGACAACACCCCCTGCGGGGGGTTGTGTTTTGGTGGGGTATGGTGTAATTGGCAGCACGACTGATTCTGGTTCAGTTAGTCTAGGTTCGAGTCCTGGTACCCCAGCGCAGTATTTCTGCAGAGCCCCCGTTGTGTAGCGGCCTAGCACGCTGCCCTCTCAAGGCAGTAGCGCCGGTTCGAATCCGGTCGGGGGTACTGATCTCTCTCGCAGGGATCGCTAGGGCCCCCGTTGTGTAGCGGCCTAGCACGCCGCCCTCTCAAGGCGGTAGCGCCGGTTCGAATCCGGTCGGGGGTACTTGACACACCATGGGGTATGGTGTAATTGGCAGCACGAGTGATTCTGGTTCATTTAGTCTAGGTTCGAGTCCTGGTACCCCAGCGTAGTTCTCTGACTTGCCCCCGTTGTGTAGCGGCCTAGCACGCCGCCCTCTCAAGGCGGTAGCGCCGGTTCGAATCCGGTCGGGGGTACATCGGGAAGAGGCCCCCCGCTTCGGCGGGGGGCCTCTTTCGTTCCTCCCCGCCGTTGCTCCGCGTCGCCCTCCGCCCGGGCGCTTCGCGGCCTGTCGCGTCACTCAACTCCGAAGCGCCGCAAGGACTCCTCGGCCTCGGCGAGCCGGCGCAGGCTCAGCAGCACCGGCTCGTAGAGCACGGTCAGCGTCACGGCGGCGGCGGCCTGTTCGAGCGGGGTGTCGTAGAGCTCGACCAGATCCAGGTCGTGGACGGCCTGTTGGGCGGCGAGGCGGGCGTAGGGCTCCAAGTGCCGTGCCCCGCTGGGGTATCCGAGGCGGGTGAGGGTGGCGACCGCGGCGACGAGCATCCGGTACGCGGGGGAGGGGCCGCGCCTCTCGCTTCCGTGACTCCACCCGAGCCCGGACATCAACAGGTCCACTTCGCGACGGGCGGTGGCGGTCGCCGGGTCGTCCTCGTCGGGCTCCGGGCCGTGCGGCAGCGCGAACGTGGCGGCGCCCAGACGCATGTGCTGGTTGAGCGACTCGTCCTCGACCGCGGCGAGCACCTCGCGGGCGGTGGCGACGGGGACCCTGCCGACCTGGATCAGGGCCCGCACGAAGCGGAGCCGGCGCAGATGCTCCTCGCCGTACTCGGCCTGGGTGGCCGTGACGCGACGGCCGGGTGGCAGCAGGTTCTCGCGCAGGTAGTACTTGATCGTTGCCGTCGGCACGCCGCTGCGCTCGCTCAGTTCCGCCAGTCGCATTCCTCTTGCGCCCTCCACTGGATAGTGGCACTATCCAATCATGGATAGCGGCACTATCCAATGCTGTCCATGTCGAGCAGGGAGCCCGGCCGGCGCGTGCCGGGTGTCCGTCATGGGTGATGGGGGAGCGTCATGTCCGTACAGCTGATTCCGGGCCGCAACACCGCGGCCGCCGAGGGTGAGATCGTCGTCTTCCACATCGGGATGCGGATCAACCGCCTGCGGGCGCTGCGCGAGTGGCTGCCGGCCTTCATGGCGATGCCGCGCATGCTGCGCGAGCTGTCGCAGGACAAGGGCAGCGGATTCCTCGGCTACCGCCTGCTGCTCGGCTCGCCCCGGTTGTTCTACGTCGTGCAGTACTGGTCGACCAAGGAGCAGCTCATCGCCTACGCCTCGCAGCAGGACAAGCAGCACCGGCCCGCGTGGGCGGAGTTCAACCGCCGCGCGCGGGCCGGCAAGGGGCGAGTGGGCATATGGCACGAGACGTACGCCGTACCCGCGGGTTCCTACGAGTCGGTGTACGTCGACATGCCCGCCTTCGGGCTCGGCGCCGCGACCGGTGTCGTCCCGGTGGGCCGCCGTGGCGAGTCGGCGGCCGAGCGGCTGGCGGCCGCCGAGGGGTAGCGGTCGCTCGGGGCGCCCCGCGCTTCAGCTGCTGCGGCGCAGCGCCTCGGACAGCCGGCCCGCGGCGTCCACGACGGCCTGCGCGTGCATGCGGCCGGGGTGCCGGGTCAGCCGCTCGATGGGGCCGGAGACGGAGACCGCCGCCACGACGCGGTTCGACGGACCGCGCACCGGGGCGGAGACGGAGGCCACACCCGGTTCGCGTTCGCCGATCGACTGCGCCCAGCCCCTGCGGCGCACGCCGGAGAGCGCGGTGGCGGTGAATCGGGCTCCCTGCAGGCCCCGGTGCAGCCGTTCCGGCTCCTCCCAGGCCATGAGGATCTGGGCGGCGGAGCCCGCCTTCATCGGCAGCGTCGAGCCGACGGGCACGGTGTCCCGCAGTCCGGACAGCCGCTCCGCGGCGGCGACGCAGATGCGCATGTCGCCCTGGCGCCGGTAGAGCTGCGCGCTCTCGCCGGTCACGTCCCGCAGGTGCGTGAGCACCGGGCCGGCGGTGGCCAGCAGGCGGTCCTCGCCCGCCGCGGCGGCGAGTTCGGAGAGACGGGGGCCCAGGATGAAGCGTCCCTGCATGTCGCGGGCGACCATGCGGTGGTGCTCCAGTGCGACGGCGAGACGGTGCGCGGTGGGGCGGGCGAGACCCGTGGCGCCCACGAGTCCGGCCAGGGTGGCCGGGCCGGACTCCAGCGCGCTGAGCACCAGAGCCGCCTTGTCGAGAACGCCGACGCCACTACTGTTGTCCATGCAACGATACTCCCGTCTCACTCTGTGAAACGCAAGTTCAATTTTCCCGTGAACGCGGCACGCTGGATGGACAGGCCGGAGCGCCGCATCCCTCACCTGGGGACGGAGGCGCACGGCAACGACGAACAGGCCGGCAGCGCGGCCGGTCGGAGGGAATGCGATGGCCAGGACACTCGCGGAAAAGGTCTGGGAGGATCACGTCGTACGGCGCGCCGAAGGCGAGCCCGACCTCCTCTTCATCGACCTGCATCTGCTCCACGAGGTCACCAGCCCGCAGGCATTCGACGGGCTGCGGATGAACGGGCGCCCGGTGCGCCGGCTGGACCTCACCATCGCCACCGAGGACCACAACACCCCGACCCTCGACATCGACAGGCCGATCGCCGATCCGGTCTCGCGCACGCAGCTGGAGACGCTGCGCAAGAACTGCGCGGAGTTCGGGGTGCGGCTGCACCCGCTGGGCGACGTCGAGCAGGGCGTGGTGCACGTGGTCGGCCCGCAGCTGGGCCTGACCCAGCCGGGCATGACCGTGGTCTGCGGCGACAGCCACACCTCCACCCACGGCGCTTTCGGCGCGCTGGCGTTCGGCATCGGCACCAGCCAGGTCGAACACGTACTGGCCACCCAGACGCTGCCGCTGGCCCCGTTCAAGACCATGGCGATCACCGTCGACGGCGAACTGCCCGAGGGCGTCACGGCCAAGGACCTGATCCTGGCGATCATCGCCAAGATCGGTACCGGCGGCGGCCAGGGCTATGTCATCGAGTACCGCGGCTCGGCCATCGAGAGGCTCTCGATGGAGGCCCGGATGACCATCTGCAACATGTCGATCGAGGCGGGCGCCCGGGCCGGCATGATCGCCCCGGACCGCACCACCTTCGACTACCTGCAGGGCCGTGCGCACGCGCCGCAGGGCGAGGACTGGGACGCCGCGGTCGCCTACTGGGAGACGCTGAGGACCGACGAGGACGCCGTCTTCGACCACGAGGTCGTCATCGACGCCGCCGCACTGTCCCCGTTCGTCACCTGGGGGACCAACCCCGGCCAGGGTGTCCCGCTGAGCGCCTCCGTGCCGGACCCGGCGTCCTTCGCCGATCCCAGCGACCGCCTGGCGGCCGAGAAGGCACTGGAGTACATGGGCCTGGAGGCCGGTACGCCGCTGCGCCAGGTCGAGGTCGACACCGTCTTCGTCGGCTCCTGCACCAACGGCCGCATCGAGGACCTGCGCTCGGCGGCATCGGTCGTCAAGGGCCGCAAGGTGGCCGACGGCGTGCGGATGCTGGTCGTCCCCGGCTCGGTCCGGGTCGCGCTGCAGGCCGTCGAGGAGGGCCTGGACAAGGTCTTCAAGGAGGCCGGCGCCGAATGGCGGCACGCGGGTTGCTCGATGTGCCTGGGTATGAACCCCGACCAACTCGCGCCCGGTGAGCGCTCCGCGTCCACCTCCAACCGCAACTTCGAGGGACGGCAGGGCAAGGGCGGCCGCACCCACCTGGTGTCCCCCCAGGTCGCCGCGGCCACCGCGGTCAACGGCCACCTCTCGTCCCCCGCCGACCTGCCCGGCGTCGCCGTCCTGGAGGCCTGAGAACCATGGAAGCTTTCACCACGCACACCGGCCGGGCGGTCCCGCTGCGCCGCAGCAACACCGACACCGACCAGATCATCCCGGCCCACTGGCTGAAGAAGGTTACCCGCAACGGCTTCGAGGACGGCCTGTTCGAGGCATGGCGCAAGGACCCCGAGTTCGTCCTCAACCGGCCCGAGCGCCGGGGCGCCAGCGTCCTGGTCGCCGGCCCCGACTTCGGCACCGGCTCCTCCCGTGAGCACGCCGTGTGGGCGCTGCAGAACTACGGCTTCAAGGCCGTGATCTCCTCCCGCTTCGCCGACATCTTCCGCGGCAACTCGCTGAAGAACGGCCTGCTCACCGTGATCCTGCCGCAGGAGACGGTCGAGCGCCTGTGGGAGCTCACCGAGGCCGACCCGACCGCCGAGATCACCGTGGACCTCGAGACCCGGGAGGTCCGCGCCGAGGGGATCACCGCGCCCTTCGAGTTGGACGACAACGCCCGCTGGCGGCTGCTGAACGGCCTGGACGACATCAGCCTCACCCTGCAGAACGAGGCCGACATCGCCGCCTACGAGGCCAGGCGTCCGTCCTTCAAGCCGCAGACCCTGCAGGTCTGAGCCCTCTCCGCCCGTCCCGCAGCGCCCCCCGCCCCCACCGGGCGGGGGGCGCTGCGGCGTGTTCGGCTCCACACCTCGTGACAACTCACCGCAGATGACACAATCGGCACATGGAACACGATGGCCAACTCGAGCTGTACGCGTTCCTCGCTGCCAGGTTGAAGCAGGCCCACACCCGTGTGGCGGGTCTGCAAGTGCCGGAGGAAGTCCGGGTGCAGTTGACCCGGAAACTCCTCGTCATCACCGCCGCCTCGAAGCACGATCTCGCAGGTGCGGCAAGGCGTCTGGAGGATCTGATGAAGGACCTCGACGAAGGCCGATTCCCCGATCAAGAGCCTTCCTGAGCCCGGAGTTCGTTGCGGCACAAGGGTGATTCGCCCGTTTCGTATTTGATTTGCGGTATATATCCGCCTAGCGTGCGAAAAAGGCCCGAACTCATCGCCGGGCAAGTTTCCGAAGGGGAAGACGTGAACAAGGCGCAGCTCGTTGAAGCGATTGCCGACAAGCTCGGCGGCCGTCAGCAGGCCGCTGAGGCGGTCGACGCGGTCCTGGACGCCATCGTCCGCGCGACCGTCAACGGCGACCGGGTATCGGTGACCGGCTTCGGTTCGTTCGAGAGGGTGGAGCGTCCCGCCCGCTACGCCCGCAACCCGCAGACCGGGGAGCGGGTCCGGGTCAAGAAGACCTCCGTGCCGCGCTTCCGCGCCGGCCAGGGCTTCAAGGACCTGGTGAGCGGGACGAAGAAGCTCCCCAAGGCCGGCGAGGTCTCCGTCAAGAAGGCGCCCAAGGGCAGCCTGACCGGCGGCGTCACCGCGAAGGCCACCACGAAGAAGGCCGCCGCCAAGAAGACCACGGCCAAGAAGGCGGCCACCACCAAGGCGGCCGCCAAGAAGACCACGGCGGCCAAGACCACCGCGAAGAAGACCACGGCCGCCAAGACGACGGCCAAGAAGACGGCGGCCAAGAAGACCACCGCCAAGAAGGCCACCGCCAAGAAGACGGCGCCGGCGAAGAAGGCCCCCGCCAAGTCGGCGGCCCGCAAGACGGCCACCAAGCGCACCGCGAAGCGGTAGCCGTCACCGACCCGACACAGCGACGGGCCGGGCACCCCCTCGGGGGCGCCCGGCCCGCTGCGTTGTCCCGGGGCGCTCCGGTCCCTCCCCGTCGCCCGGTGCCTCAGGCCCCGGGGTCGGCGAAGGTCTGCAGCGTCACGAAGACCACCCGGCGCGCCTCGCCGCTGCCCTCCGTGCGGATGCGCACCCGCTGACCGGGCCGCAGCAGCCGCAACCCCCCGGCGTCGAACGCCGCCGCGTCGAAGGGCAGCGGCGTCCCGTCGTCCAGCAGCACGCTGCCGGCGCGGGTCTCGGGGTCGTAGGTGTACGCGGTCGCCTGCATGGGTCGCAGCCTATCCGGCCGCTCGCCGCCGGCCCGTCCGCCGCCGGTTCAGCCCGGTGCGGCCACCGGTTGGGCCCGCAGCAGTTCACGGGTGCGCGGTCCGACGCCCAGGACCAGGGCGGCCCTCAGGTCCTCGCCCGTATCCACGTCCTGGCGCACGGAGTCCACGCCCGGCAGCCTGATCTCGCGCGCGCCGGACGCCCGGTGACGAGCCCTGGAGGCGCCGCCGAAGGCCGGATCGAGCGGCGTCCCGGCCGTGGCCGCGAGCAGCGTGGTGCCGATTCCGGCCGCGTCGGCCAGAAATGCCCGTCCAGGGCGCCGAGCGGCCGTGCCGAGCACCAGCGCCAGCTCCCGGGGCCGCAAGGCCGGGAGATCGGCGTTGAGGGCCGCCACGGCGGCTTCCGGGCGCAGCCGGCGGACCTGTTCCGCGCCGTACGCCAGCGCGGCGTTGAGTCCCGCCGCGGGGGAGTCCGGTACCACCCGGGCACCGAGCGCCGTCAGCGCGGTCCCGGCGAGGGGATCGTCCGTGACGACCGTCACGTCCAGCACCACGGGGCAGGCCAGCACCGCGGCCACGGTGTCCTGGGCGAAAGCCAGTGCCAGCCCGGGCCGCACGGGCCCGGCGGCCGTCGCGAGCCGGCTCTTGGCCTCGGCCAGGGGCTTCAGCGGAACGACGAGCGACCATTTCGACGAGTTCACTGCTACCGACACCGAACTATTGTGCTCGGGGTTTCCCGAGGCCACCGCCACCGCTGCTCCACCCTGGCGTTACGGTGGCTTACCGGCGACACTTGTGCGGCTGCACCGGCCGTACGACGGTGCGCCGTCCCACAGCACGGCCGCGATCCGGTGATCCCGGGTCGGCGGCGGAACGAGGAGGAGTTCTGGTGTCCCGCCGCAGAATCGGCTTCTGGTACCGGCTCGCAGCAGTCATCGCGAAACCGCCGCTCGTCGTCCTCTTCAAGCGGGACTGGCAGGGAATGGAGCACATTCCGGCCGACGGCGGATTCATCACCGCGGTCAACCACAACTCGTACCTCGACCCGCTGTCGTACGCGCATTTCCAGTACAACACCGGGCGGGTCCCACGCTTCCTGGCGAAGGCGCCGCTGTTCAAGCCGGCGTTCGTCGGGGCGATACTGCGCGGCACCGGCCAGATCCCCGTGTACCGGGAGAGCACCGACGCCGCCAACGCCTTCCGGTCCGCGGTGGACGCCATCAACTCCGGCGAGTGCGTCGCCTTCTACCCCGAGGGCACGCTGACCCGCGACCCCGAGATGTGGCCGATGGTCGGCAAGACCGGCGTCGCCCGCGTCGCGCTGATGACCAAGGCGCCCGTCATCCCGGTCGCGCAGTGGGGCGCCAACGAGGCCGTTCCCCCCTACGCCAAGGAGAACAAGGTCCGCCTGTTCCCGCGCAAGACGCTCAAGGTGCTTGCCGGCCCGCCGGTGGACCTGTCCGCGTACTACGGGCAGGAGCTGACCGCCGAGGTGCTCAAGGAGGCCACGGACGTCATCATGGCCTCGATCAGCGAGCTGCTCGGAGAACTGCGCGGCGCGACCCCGCCGTCCGAGCGCTTCGACCCGCGCAAGCAGAGGGGAACCAGCAAGTGACGACGCGCTGCGCGGTCTACGGCACCGGCTCCTGGGGCACCGCCTTCGCGATGGTGCTCGCCGACGCCGGTGCCCGGGTGACCATGTGGGGGCGCAGCCCCGAGGTGGTCAAGGCCGTCAACAGCACCCACGCCAACCCGGGCTATCTGCCCGGGGTCGAGCTGCCGGCGTCGATCACGGCGACCACGGACCCCGCGGAGGCCGCCCAGGACGCCGAGTTCGTCGTCCTCGCCGTACCGTCGCAGACGCTGCGCGGCAACCTGGCCGCGTGGCAGTCGCTGCTGCCCTCCGACTCGGTGCTGGTCAGCCTGATGAAGGGCGTCGAACTCGGCACCGCCAAGCGGATGAGCGAGGTCATCTCGGAGGTCGCCGAGGCCGGCCCGGAACGCGTCGCCGTGCTGTCCGGCCCCAACCTGGCCAAGGAGATCGCCGCCCGGCAGCCCGCCGCCTCGGTGGTCGCCTGCCGCGACGAGGCCGTCGCCAGGCGGCTGCAGGCCGCCAGCCACACCACGTACTTCCGCCCGTACACCAACACCGACGTGGTCGGCTGCGAACTGGGCGGCGCCGTCAAGAACGTCATCGGCCTCGCGGTCGGCATCGCCGACGGCATGGGGCTGGGGGACAACACCAAGGGTTCGCTGATCACCCGCGGCCTGGCCGAGACGACCCGGCTCGGCATCGCGCTCGGCGCCGACCCGCTGACCTTCTCGGGCCTGGCGGGCCTCGGAGACCTGGTCGCCACCTGCTCCTCCCCGCTGTCCCGCAACCACACCTTCGGCTTCAACCTCGGCAGGGGCATGACGCTGGAGGAGACGATCGCGGTCACCCGGCAGACCGCCGAGGGCGTCAAGTCCTGCGAGTCGGTGCTCGACCTGGCACGCCGGCACGGTGTGGACATGCCCATCACCGAGACCGTGGTCGACATCGTCCACAACGGCAAGCAGCCGGTCGTCGCGGTCAAGGAGCTGATGTCGCGTTCTGCCAAGTCGGAACGCTGACGTCCGGAACGGTAAGGTCAACGCGACATGAGCATTCAGCCTTCTTCACGCAAGCCGCGCGTCGCGGTCGTCTTCGGTGGACGCAGTTCCGAGCACGCCATCTCGGTCCTCACCGCGGGCGCCGTGCTGAGCGCCGTCGACCGCGACAAGTACGACGTGCTGCCGATCGGCATCACCAGCGACGGACGTTGGGCGCTGACCGCCGACGACCCCTCCCGGATGGCGATCTCCGACCGCACGCTGCCGAGCGTGGCGCAGCTCGCCGAGTCCGAGGAGGGCTCGGTGGTCCTGCCGGTCGACCCGGCCAGCCGCGAGGTCGTCTACAGCGAACCCGGCTCGGTGCCCAAGGCGCTCGGCGACGTCGACGTCGTCTTCCCCGTGCTGCACGGCCCGTACGGCGAGGACGGCACCCTCCAGGGGCTGCTGGAACTGTCGGGTGTGCCCTACGTCGGCTCGGGTGTGCTGGCCTCGGCCGTCGGCATGGACAAGGAGTACATGAAGCGCGTCTTCACCTCCTTCGGCCTGCCGGTCGGTCCGTACGTCGTGATCCGGCCGCGCGAGTGGGAGAACGACCCCGCGGCCGCCCGCCGCAAGGTCGTGGAGTTCGCCGCCGACCACGGGTGGCCGGTCTTCGTGAAGCCGGCCCGTGCCGGCTCCTCCATGGGCATCAGCAAGGTCGACGACCTCGCGGGCCTGGACGAGGCGATCGAGGAGGCCCGCCGCCACGACCCCAAGGTGCTCGTGGAGTCGCTGCTGCGGGGCCGTGAGATCGAATGCGGGGTCCTGGAGTTCGAGGACGGCCCGCGCGCCTCGGTGCCGGCCGAGATCCCGCCGGTCACCGCGCACGACTTCTACGACTTCGAGGCGAAGTACATCGACTCCGCCGAGGGTCTGGTGCCCGCGCCGCTCACCGCCGAGCAGACCGCCGAGGTCCAGCGGCTCGCCGTGGCCGCGTTCGAGGCGGCGTCGTGCGAGGGCCTGGTCCGCGCGGACTTCTTCCTGCTGGACAGCGGCGAGTTCGTGATCAACGAGATCAACACCATGCCGGGCTTCACGCCGATCTCCATGTACCCGCGTATGTGGCGGGAGAGCGGGGTCGACTACCCGGAGCTCGTGGACCGGCTCATCCAGGCGGCCCTGCGCCGTCCTACCGGACTGCGCTGACCCGGAAAGCCCCGGGACCTCAGAGTTCGGAGGGGATGGACGTCTCGACGGCGTTCCCGAGGTCGGCCAGCGGGTTGACCTCGGGTGCGTACTTCGCCGGGACGCTCACCTCGACGAACGCCGCGCGCCCGGTGGTCGTGAAGCGGTAGCCGTCGCCGGTCTGCTCCATGAGCCAGCTGACGCCGTTGACGTCCACCGCGTCCGCGGTCGGGTTGTATGTCGTGCTGCCCGGCGTGAGTGTCGCGGGCCGGGGCACACCGCAGCGCAGTACCACCGTAGGATCCCCCCAACCGGCGGTGAGGGTGGAGACGGGGGACAGGGACCGCTCGGACAGCCCGTCCACCCGGTCCGGCAACGCGTCGTGGAGGCGGCCGCACAGCGTGGCGGCCTCGGCGGAGGGTGACGGGACCGCGATCCCGCTCGCCGGCCCCCCGTCGGCGGACACGTAGACCGCCGCCGCGGAAAAGCACGCGACGGCGGACACGGAGACAAGCGCGACTCGGCGGCGAATCATCACCCGCCGAGCCTACAGGGGGGTCAGAGGTGGACGACCGGGCAGGTCAGTGTGCGGGTGATGCCCTCCACCTGCTGCACTCTCGCCACCACGAGACGACCGAGGTCGTCGACCGTCTCCGCCTGGGCGCGCACGATCACGTCGTACGGCCCGGTGACGTCCTCGGCCTGGATCACCCCGGAAATCTTGGAGATCACCTCCGCTACTGCCGAGGCCTTCCCGACCTCGGTCTGGATCAGAATGTACGCCTGTACCACGGAACCTCCAGGGCGGCTACGAGGATCATGTGGGAGGGAACGTCACGGTACCGCGTCGCCGCACACCGCGGGGAGACCCGCGCGGTACCGGACGCCCGAAAGCCGCCACGGAAGCGATGACGGAACAGAGACAGGACCGGCCAGGTGAAGGGGACAGTGGGATGAAGGGCACCGTGGGCGAGCTGGGGGAGTTCGGGCTCATCAGGGAGTTGACCTCGCGGCTCACCTCCAGTCCCGCCGTACGACTCGGACCGGGTGACGACGCCGCCGTCGTCACCGCGCCGGACCGGCGCGTCGTGGCCACCACCGACGCGCTCGTGGAGGGGCGGCACTTCCGCCGTGACTGGTCCACCGCCTACGACGTCGGCCGCAAGGCCGCCGCGCAGAACCTCGCCGACATCGCCGCCATGGGCGCCGTGCCGACCGCCGTGCTGCTCGCCCTCGTCGTCCCGGCGGACCTCGCGGTCACCTGGCCGCTGGAGCTGATGGACGGCATCCGCGACGAGTGCCAGGTGGCGGGCGCCGCCGTGGTCGGCGGCGACGTCGTGCGCGGCGACACGATCATGGTCTCCATCACCGCGCTCGGCGACCTTCGCAACCGCGAACCGGTCACCCGGTCCGGCGCCCGGCCCGGCGACATCGTGGCCGTCACCGGCTGGCTCGGCTGGTCCGCGGCCGGACTCGCCGTGCTCGCCCGCGGCTTCCGCTCCCCGCGCGCCTTCGTCGAGGCCCACCGCCGGCCCGAACCGCCGTACCACGCCGGGCCGGCCGCCTCCGAACTCGGCGCGACCGCGATGACCGACGTCAGCGACGGACTGGTCGCCGACCTCGGGCACATCGCCGCGGCCAGCGGCGTCACCATCGACCTGACCTCCGCCGATGTCGACGTCCCGGCCCAGATGGCCGACATCGGGCAGGCCGTCGGCATCGACCCGCTGCACTGGGTGCTCACCGGCGGCGAGGACCACGCCCTCGTCGCCGCCTTCCCGCCGGACGCCAAGCTGCCCGCCCGCTGGCGGGTGATCGGACGCGTGGTGAAGGCCACCACCTCCCCGCAGGTCACCGTCGACGGCGCGCCCTGGGAGTCGGCGGGCGGATGGGACCACTTCGGCGACGAGTGAGGGCGGCGACTAGATTCGCCGTATGACGATCCCACCGCGTGTGCTCACCGTCGCCGGCTCCGACTCCGGCGGTGGCGCGGGCATCCAGGCCGACCTCAAGACGATGCTGGCCCTCGGGACGCACGGCATGAGCGTGATCACGGCCGTCACGGCACAGAACTCGCTCGGTGTGCAGGGCGCCTGGGAACTGCCGGTGGACGCGGTGCGCGCCCAGTTCCGCAGCGTCGTCGACGACATCGGCGTGCAGGCCGTCAAGACCGGCATGCTCTCCTCGCCCGCGCTGGTCGCGACCGTCGCCGAACTGCTGGCCCCGCTCGGGGTTCCCGTGGTCGTCGACCCGGTCGGCGTCTCCAAGCACGGTGATCCGCTGCTGGCCGCCGACGCCGTCGACGTCGTCCGCACCCGGCTGCTGCCCCTGGCCACCGTCGCCACCCCGAACCTGGACGAGGTGCGGCAACTCACCGGCGTCGTGGTGGACGGCGAGTCCGCGCTGCGCGAGGCCGCCGCCGCGGTCCTCGCCCTCGGTCCGAGCTGGGCGCTGATCAAGGGCGGCCACCTGGACGGCGATGCCGTGGACCTGCTGACCGACGGCACCGATGAGCACTGGCTGCGCGCCCCCCGCCATGACAACCGTCACACCCACGGCACCGGATGCACGCTGGCCGCCGCGGTGGCCTCCTACCTCGCCCGCGGCCTCGACGTCCCGGACGCGGTCGGCGCCGCCAAGGAGTACGTCACCGGCGCCATCGCCGCCGGCTTCCCCCTGGGCGCGGGCATCGGGCCGGTCGACCACGCGTGGCGGCAGCGCGGCTGAACCGCCCCGCGGGGTACCGGGACACAGCAGAAAGCCGGTCCACCCTGAGGTGGACCGGCTTCGAGTAGCCGCAAGGCTGCGCTACGACGTCGAATGCGTCAGCGCGCGACCTTGCCGGCCTTGATGCACGAGGTGCAGACGTTGAGGCGCTTCGGCGTCCGCCCGACCACAGCACGCACCGTCTGGATGTTGGGGTTCCAACGACGGCGAGTACGGCGGTGCGAGTGCGAAATGTTGTTGCCGAAGCCCGGCCCCTTGCCGCAGACGTCGCAGTTGGCAGCCACGGGTCACTCCAAAGACTTCAGATGCACTAACGGATAGATCCCACCGGTGTCGGACGTCCGTTCAAAAGCATTTGAAGGAAAACCGGTGGTACCGAGGGACGGCCCGGGACAGCCCCGGGCAACCGGAGCAGCATACTACGTCCGCTCCTGTCCCTCGAAACTACCATGGTCAGCGGGACGGCCCGATCCCCCGCCGGGTCCCGCGCCTCAGTACGCTGCGTGCGGAACCCTGCCTCTGCCCCAGGTCCCTGGCCGCCCCCCCGCAGGAGGAACACGTGCCGCCGACGCTCGACGCCCCCGCGGTGCGCGCATGGTGCCGGCTCGCCCTCCAGGCACTCGGCCGGGCGCGCGAGGAGATCGACGCGATCAACGTCTACCCCGTCGCCGACGGGGACACCGGCACCAACATGTACCTCACCGTCGAATCCGCCGCCCAGGCCGTCGACGCGGTCTTCGACGGGCACGCCGCCTCCGGCACCGAGCCCGACCTCTCCTCGTGCCTGCGCTCCATGGCGCACGGCGCCCTCATCGGGGCCCGCGGCAACTCCGGCACGATCCTCGCCCAACTGCTGCGCGGCATGACCGAAGTGCTGGCGTCCGGCTCCGGGGACCTGCGGCCCGCGCTGCGCCGTGCCGCGGAGTCCGCGTACCAGGCGGTCGCCCATCCCGTCGAGGGCACGATGCTCACCGTGGCGACCGCCGCGGCCGAGGCCGCAGCCGCCACGGCGGACGCCGCCGCCGACGCCTGGGCGGTGGCACGGGCCGCGTACGAGGGCGCGCGCCGCGCGCTCGCCGCCACCCCGGCGCAGTTGGACGTTCTCGGGAACGCCGGCGTGGTCGACGCCGGCGGCCGGGGACTGGTGGCCGTCCTGGGAGCCCTCGCCGACGCGGTCTCCGGACAGGCCCCCATGGGCCCGCTGGTCGACGCCCTCCCCAAGGGCCCCGCCCTGCCCTTCGGCTGCGCGCCCGGCGGCGACACGGGCGACCCGCACGTCGTGCCCGGCGGCCCCGGCTTCGAGGTGGTCTACCTCCTGGACGCGCCGGACACGGCCGTCGACGGTCTGCGCCGCAGGCTCGACGGGCTCGGCGACTCCCTGGTGGTCGTCGGCGGCGACGGCCTGTGGAACGTCCATGTGCACGTCGACGACGTCGGCGCCGCCATCGAGGCCGGGATCGAGGCCGGACGGCCGCACCGCATCAAGGTCACCCACTTCGGCGACCAGGCCCGGGCCCACGAGCGCGGCCGCCGCGGGCAGCGCGGGGAACCCGCCCTGCGCGCCGTCGTCGCCGTCGTGCGCGGCGACGGCCTCGCCGCGCTGTGCGCCGAGGCGGGCGCCGTGGTCATCGCCGTCCGGCCCGGGGAGCCGCCCGCCAGCGGCGAGATCGCGGAGGCCATCCGCCGCGCGTACGCCCGCGAGGTCGTGCTCCTGCCCAACGACGTCGAACTGCGGCACGCGGCCGGGGCCGCGGCCGAACAGGCCCGCACCGAGGGGGTGCGGGTCGCCCTCATCCCCACGCGGTCCGCGGTCCAGGGCATCGCCGCCCTCGCCGTCCACGAGCCGTCGCGGCGGTTCGACGAGGACGTCGTGGCGATGACGTCCGCGGCCGGCGCCACGCGCTACGCCGAACTCGCCGTCGCGGAGACGCGGTCCTGGACGATGGCGGGCGTCTGCCAGGCCGGGGACGTCCTCGGCCTCATCGACGGCGACGTCGCCATCATCGGCGGGAACCTCGTGGAGACCGGGATCACCGTGCTCGACCGGATGCTGGCGGCGGGTGGGGAGATGGTCACCCTCGTGCTGGGGGCCGGCGCGCCGGCCGGTCTCGCGGGGCGGCTCGAGGCGCATGTCCGGGAGAGTCACCTGGCGGTGGACACGGTGGTGTACACGGGGGGGCAGGAGCGGTGCCCGCTCCTGATCGGCGTCGAGTAGTTCCCCCGCCCTCCCGCCCGTGTGCCCTGTGAAGTCACGCGCCCCGACACGCGTTGTTGGGGGGTCGGGTGCGGGGCCTCCGGGGTTGGCCATTCTGGACAGCACATCTCGGTGCCTTGAGGACCCTGAAATTGCGCACCGGGGTGGTGCACCCAAATATGCTCCAGTGTCCAGAACGCCCACTCCTACGACCCCGCCCCCTCAGGTCTCGTTCACGAAGGGCGTAGCCGTCACGGCCAACAGCACTCCCACCGGCCGTGAGTCGCCCATCCGACCCGGGAGGGGGTGTGGCGGGGTTCGCCCGCAGGGGACGAGCGGAGACCGCGTGGCCCGATGCCGGACGATGCTGGGCCAAACCGCGAGCCCCGTGGGGGTACCTCCCAGCGGTAGCTGGTGGAGGACCCCGGCGCGGCACCGACCCCCACCACGCACAAAGCGGGGCCCGCACTTACCGCGCCGGGTGATCGGGAGGGTGGGCGGGGGAAAAACCCGGCCCGGACGGCAGGCGCGGCGCGCGCCGTGCGCAAAGATGGACGCGATGTCTGCTCCCCTTGACGAACCGCTCACCAAATCCGTCGGCGGCCGCACCGCGAAGGTCTTCGCCGACCACCTCGACCTGCACACCGTCGGAGACCTGCTGCACCACTACCCGCGCCGCTACGCCGAGCGCGGTGAGCTGACGCGCCTGTCGGACCTTCCGCTCGACGAGCACGTGACGGTCGTCGCGCGCGTGGCGAAGGCGACGAAGAAGACCTACGGCCCGGGCAAGGCCCGGCTGGAGGTGGTCGTCACCGACGGCAGTGGCTCGTTGACGCTGGTGTTCTTCGGCCGGGGGGTGTTCAAGCCGGAGCAGGACCTGCTCCCGGGCCGGCGCGGCATGTTCGCCGGCAAGGTGTCGGTCTTCAACCGGGCGCTGCAGTTGGCGCACCCGGAGTACCAGTTGCTGGACGCCGAGGAGGGCAAGGAGGCCGTGGACGCGTTCGCGGGCCGGCTGATGCCGATCTATCCGGCGTGCAAGCAGGTCAACTCGTGGACGATCGCGAAGACCGTGGACACGGTGCTGACCTCGCTGGGGGCGACGCGGTGGGCCGGGACGGGGGAGCCGCTGCCGGAGGCGCTGCGCGGGTCGCGCGGGCTGGTGGGGTTGCCCGAGGCGCTGGAGAAGATCCACCGGCCGCGGACGAAGGCCGACATCGCCGTCGCCAAGGACCGCCTGAAGTGGGACGAGGCGTTCGTGCTGCAGGTGGCGCTCGCGCGGCGCCGGGCCGCGGAGTCGGCGTTGCCGGCCGTGCCGCGCGTGCCGGCGCAGGACGGGCTGCTGAAGGCGTTCGACGCGCGGCTGCCGTTCACGCTCACCGAGGGCCAGGAGTCCGTCTCGGCCGAGATCTTCGCGGATCTGGCGACGGACCACCCGATGCACCGGCTGCTGCAGGGCGAGGTCGGCTCGGGCAAGACGATGGTGGCGTTGCGCGCGATGCTCGGGGTGGTGGACGCGGGCGGTCAGGCCGCGATGCTGGCGCCGACGGAGGTGCTGGCCCAGCAGCACCACAGATCGATCACGGAGATGATGGGCGACCTCGCCGAGGCCGGTCTGCTGGGCGGTTCCGAGCTGGGCACGAAGGTGGTGCTGCTGACCGGTTCCATGGGGGCCGCCGCGCGCCGTCAGGCGCTGCTGGACCTGGTGACCGGAGAGGCCGGCGTCGTCGTGGGTACGCACGCGCTGATCGAGGACAATGTGCAGTTCCACGACCTGGGCCTGGTCGTCGTCGACGAGCAGCACCGCTTCGGGGTCGAGCAGCGCGACGCGCTGCGGGGCAAGGCGAAGCAGCCGCCGCATCTGCTCGTGATGACGGCGACGCCGATCCCGCGCACGGTCGCGATGACGGTCTTCGGCGATCTGGAGACCTCCGTGCTGGACCAGTTGCCGGCCGGCCGTTCGCCGATCGCCACGCACGTCGTGCCGGCGAAGGACAAGCCGCACTTCCTGTCGCGCGCCTGGGAGCGGGTCCGCGAGGAGGTCGAGAACGGGCACCAGGGGTATGTGGTGTGCCCGCGGATCGGCGACGAGGAGCCCGATCCCAAGAAGAAGTCCGCGGAGGACGAGGCGGAGCGGCGGCCGCCGCTGGCGGTACTGGAGATCGCCGAGCAGTTGGTGAAGGGTCCGCTGGCGGGCCTGCGGGTGGAGGTGCTGCACGGCAGGATGCATCCCGACGCCAAGGACGACGTGATGCGCGGCTTCGCCGCGGGGGAGGTGGACGTGCTCGTCGCGACCACCGTCATCGAGGTCGGCGTCAACGTCCCCAACGCCACCGCCATGGTGATCATGGACGCGGACCGCTTCGGCGTCTCGCAGCTGCACCAGTTGCGCGGCCGGGTCGGCCGCGGTTCGGCGCCGGGGCTGTGCCTGCTGGTGAGCGAGATGCCGGAGGCGAGTCCGGCCCGGGCCCGGCTGGACGCCGTGGCCGGGACGCTGGACGGGTTCGAACTGTCCCGGATCGACCTGGAGCAGCGCCGGGAGGGCGACGTGCTCGGGCAGGCGCAGTCCGGGACCCGGTCCTCGCTGCGGATGCTCACCGTCATCGACGACGAGGACGTGATCGAGGCCGCCCGCGAGGAGGCCGTCGCGCTGGTCGCCGAGGACCCCGAGCTGACCGGGCAACCGGATCTGCGCAGCGCCCTGGAGAGCCTCGTCGACGCGGACCGGGAGCAGTACCTCGACAAGGGCTGACGGGCCGTCAGTGTCAGACCCTCCTGGGAGAATGGACACAGTCCGCGCCGATCCGCTCGGGAATCGGCGTAGTTGGACCTTTGGGGGCTGATTTCATGTCGTTCCGTCATCTCAACGAACTGCCGCTCGGTGAGAAGGTCTTCCGGATCGAGCTCTCCAGCGACGACGACAGCACCGTGACCCTCTCCCTGGCCGGCTGGTCCGAGGACGATCCGGACACCCTCCTCGCCTCCGGCACGCTCGCCCTGCCGCTGGCCGACGTCCCGTCCCTGCGCATCGCTCTCAACCGCGCGCTGCGCGCGCTCGCCCTCGTGGCCGACGTGGCCGAGCCCATCCCGGACCGCGACGTGCTGCGGGAGCTGTTCCCGGGGCACGGCGCGCCCTGGGTGCCGCAGCACGAGGAGGAACTGCTCCGCCGGTTCCACGACGGCGATTCCGTCGCCCGGATAGCCGCCCGCTTCGGCCGCACCCCCGACTCCCTGCGGACGAAGCTGCGCGAACTCGGCCACGACCCGCGCCGCCCCGAGTACTGCCCGCCCGACGGCTGCCTGTCCTGGTCGCGCTACGCCTCGCCGGCACTGGTGGGTTCGCCCGCGCCGGACGCCGGGGGCGAGCAGGGCGGGCTCTGACCTACGTATCGTGGGGGAGCGGCGCCCCAGGGTGCCGCTCCGCCCGCCCACGAGACGAATGAGCCGCTGATGACCCGCGTGATCGCCGGAGCCGCCGGTGGCCGCCGCCTGGCCGTACCGCCGGGCAACGGCACCCGCCCCACCTCGGACCGGGCCAAGGAGGGGCTGTTCTCCACCTGGGAGTCGCTGCGCGGCACCCTGGCGGGCGCGCGGGTGATCGACCTCTACGGCGGTTCGGGCGCCGTCGGTCTGGAGGCGCTGTCCCGCGGGGCCGAGCACGTCCTGCTGGTCGAGGCCGACCCGCGGGCCGCCCGCGTCATCCGGGACAACGTGCGCACCCTCGGCCTGCCCGGTGCCGAGGTGCGGGCCGGCAAGGCCGAGAAGGTGATCGCAGGACCCGCCCCCCAGGACCCGTACGACGTGGTCTTCCTGGACCCGCCGTACGCCGTCACCGACGACGAGCTGCGAGAGATTCTGCTCACACTCCGTACGCAGGGGTGGCTCGGGGCCGACGCGATCGCCACCGTGGAACGGAGCACCCGAGGCGGGGAATTCCGCTGGCCCGAGGGCTTCGGAGGGCTGCGGGCCCGCCGCTACGGCGAAGGGACGCTTTGGTACGGTCGCGCCGCCGACGTCACTGACGCGTCATGAACCCACCGCAGAAGCCTCAGAGCGAGGAGTCACCGTTGCGCCGCGCCGTCTGTCCGGGGTCCTTCGACCCCGTCACCAATGGACACCTCGACATCATCGCCCGTGCCTCCCGTCTCTATGACGAGGTCTATGTGGCCGTGATGATCAACAAGTCCAAGCAGGGCCTGTTCTCGATCGAGGAGCGCATCGCCCTCATCGAGGAGGTCACCGCCGACTACGGGAACGTCCGGGTCGAGGCCTTCCACGGACTGCTCGTCGACTTCTGCAAGCAGCGTGACATCCCCGCCATCGTCAAGGGGCTGCGCGCGGTCAGCGACTTCGACTACGAGCTGCAGATGGCCCAGATGAACAACGGGCTGTCCGGCGTGGAGACGCTCTTCGTCCCCACCAACCCCACCTACAGCTTCCTGTCCTCCAGCCTCGTCAAGGAGGTGGCGCAATGGGGCGGTGACGTCGCCCACTTGCTGCCCCCCGTCGTGCTGGAGGCTCTCAAGAAGAAGCTCGCGCGGCAGTAGAGTCTGTGACGTGGACGTCCAGATGAAGCTCGATGAGATCGTGGCCGCCGTCGAGGCCGCCCGGTCCATGCCGATGTCGGCCTCCTGCGTGGTCAACCGTGCCGAGCTGCTCGCCATGCTCGAAGACGTGCGGGCCGCGCTGCCGGACTCGCTCTCCCAGGCCCAGCAGCTGCTGGGCGGCCGGGAGCAGATGGTCGAGGAGGCCCGCGCCGAGGCCGCCCGGATCCTCCAGGCCGCGCACGCCGAACGCGGCTCGCTGATCTCCGACACCGAGATCGCCCGCCGGTCCCAGCAGGAGGCCGAGCGCATCGTCACCGAGGCGCAGCGCGAGGCCGCCGAGATCCGGGCCGAGGCCGACGACTACGTGGACAGCAAGCTGGCCAACTTCGAGGTCGTCCTCACCAAGACCATCGGCTCCGTCGACCGCGGACGCGAGAAGCTGCTCGGCCACGGCCACGGCCCCGAGCTGGACGAGAACGGCTACCCGTACGAGGACGACGCGCCCGAGCGCAGCGCCGACCCCGAGACGCTGCGCCGCCGCGCCGACGACTACGTGGACGCCAAGCTGGGCGCCTTCGAGGCGGTGCTGAGCAAGACCCTGGAGGCGGTCGGCCGCGGCCGTCTGAAGCTCACCGGCCACCGCCCGATCGACGAACTGGGCGCTCACATGGCGTCCCAGGACGCCGGCGACTCCGAGGGTCACGACCCCGGCCAGTCCGACGCCGAGTACCTGGCGGGCCTGGCCGCCCCCGCGGTCCCCGGGGAGTACCAGTACGACGCGAACACAGGCCAGCAGCCCGCCTACGGCTACCAGCAGCCCGATCCGTACCAGCAGCAACAGCAGCCGGACCCGTACCAGCAGCAGGCCCAGTACGCCGACCCCTACGCCGCCCAGCCGCAGCAGCAGGCGTACTACGACCCGAACTACGGCTGGCAGCAGCCGCAGCAGCCCCAGGGCGGCTACGAGCAGCAGCAGTACATCCCGCAGCAGCCCCAGGGCGCGGCGCTGGACGAGACCAGCTTCTTCGACACCAGCATGATCGACCTGAACCGCCTGCGGGAGCTGGAGCAGGAGCGCGGTTTGGGCTGAGCCCGGGGGACCGGTATCCTGATCCCTCAGCCGTGTGATCCCCGGCGCTTTGGCGTGCCCGCCCGTCCTCCGGACGAACGTGCACCGAACCGATGAAAGCAGGAGCTCTGAACACCCGCCTCGACCACCGCAACCCGCTCGTGTTCGACACGCATGAGCTGGGCCGTCGTCCTGGTGCGATGAAGAAGGTCTCCCGCACGGTTCCGGCACCGAAGGATCTCGGCATCGAGGTCATCGGCGTCCGCGAGGGCGCAGAGATCATGCTGGACCTCCGCCTGGAGTCGGTGATGGAGGGGGTGCTC
Source organism: Streptomyces sp. NPDC088354 (assembly GCF_044753585.1). Lineage (NCBI taxonomy): Bacteria > Bacillati > Actinomycetota > Actinomycetes > Kitasatosporales > Streptomycetaceae > Streptomyces > Streptomyces sp. NPDC088354. Next base: position 64,058 of record NZ_JBIVNJ010000016.1, read on the forward strand.
GTCACGGGCACCGCCCACGCACCGCTCTCGGGGGAGTGCGTAAGGTGTCTGGAGCCGGTCGAGCGTGAGCTCGACACGGAATTCCAGGAGCTGTACTCCTACCCCGACGCCGACACCCGGACCGGTGGGCACCACGGTGCCGCCGACGCCGGTGACGACGCGGAGGAGGAGGACACTCACCTCCTCGAGGGCGACCTGTTCGACCTCGAGCCCGTGCTGCGGGACGCGGTGGTTCTCGAACTGCCGCTGCAGCCGGTGTGCCAGGACGACTGTCCCGGTCTGTGCTCCGAGTGCGGGGCACGGCTGGCGGACGACCCGGACCACCGTCACGAGGCCACCGACATCCGTTGGGCGGCCCTGCAGAACATTCAGCTGAGCGGTGCCGACGAGGGCGCCGACGAGAACCAGGAGAAGTAGCCGTGGCTGTTCCGAAGCGGAAGATGTCGCGCAGCAACACGCGCCACCGCCGTTCGCAGTGGAAGGCTGCGCCCGTGAGCCTGGTGGCGTGCGAGCGTTGCCACGAGCCGAAGCAGCAGCACATCGCGTGCCCGAGCTGCGGCACCTACAACCGTCGTCAGGTCCTCGAGGTCTGATCGGCGGGTGAGGGGCCTCATGTCGGACGGAACAACGTCGACAGACGCCGGTAAGGCAGCCTCGTCCCCCGCGGTTCTGGAAGGGCGGCTCGGGTACACACTCGAACCCGCCCTTCTGGTACGTGCGCTGACCCACCGCTCGTACGCGTACGAGAACGGCGGTCTGCCCACCAACGAGCGGCTGGAGTTCCTCGGGGACTCGGTGCTCGGCCTGGTGGTCACCGACACCCTCTACCGCGGCCACCCGGATCTCCCGGAGGGCACGCTCGCGAAGCTGCGGGCCGCGGTGGTCAATTCGCGCGCGCTCGCCGATGTGAGCCGCGGTCTGGACCTGGGCAGCTTCATCCGCCTGGGCCGGGGCGAGGAGGGCACGGGCGGCAGGGACAAGGCATCGATTCTGGCGGACACGCTGGAGGCGGTGATCGGGGCGGTCTATCTGGACCAGGGTCTGGACGCCGCGTCCGAGCTGGTGCACCGGCTCTTCGATCCACTGATCGAGAAGTCCTCCAACCTCGGTGCGGGCCTGGACTGGAAGACCAGCCTCCAGGAACTGACCGCGGGCGAGGGCCTCGGCGTCCCCGAGTACGTGGTCACCGAGACCGGACCCGACCACGAGAAGACCTTCACGGCTGCCGCCCGCGTCGGTGGTGTCGAGTACGGCACCGGCACCGGCCGCAGCAAGAAGGAAGCCGAGCAGCAGGCCGCCGAGGCCGCGTGGCGTGCGATCCGCGCCAAGCGGGACGGCGACACGGCTGCCGTGAACTGAACACCGTCGGGCCCGCCCGGCCGGCCCCAGGCCGTCCGGGCGGGCCCTTACGGTTTTCCGCCGAACCCGCGAGAGGAGCACCCACCGTGCCCGAGCTGCCCGAGGTCGAGGTGGTGCGGCGCGGTATGGAGCGCTGGGTCAGCGGCCGCACCGTCGCCGACGCGGAGGTCCTGCATCCGCGCGCCGTCCGCCGGCACCTCGCCGGGGCCGAGGACTTCGCGGCCCGGCTGAAGGGTGCGACCCTCGGCCCGGCGCGGCGCCGCGGCAAGTACCTCTGGCTGCCGCTGGAGGACTCCTCGCTCACGCTCCTCGGCCACCTCGGCATGAGCGGGCAGCTGCTCGTCCGGCCGGAGGACGCGCCGGCCGAGACGCACCTGCGCATCCGCGTGGGCTTCGACGACGCCCTGGGCACCGAACTGCGCTTCGTCGACCAGCGCACCTTCGGCGGCCTGTCCCTGCACGAAGCGGTCCCCGGCGACCCGGACGGGCTGCCCGTACCGCTGTCGCACATCGCCCGCGACCCGCTCGACCCCGCCTTCGACGACGCCGCCTTCCACGCCGCGCTGCGCCGTCGCCGCACCACGATCAAGCGCGCGCTGCTGGACCAGTCCCTGATCAGCGGCGTCGGCAACATCTATGCCGACGAGGCGCTGTGGCGCACGAAGCTGCACTACGAGCGCCCCACCGCCACCCTCACCCGGCCGCTGACCGACGAGCTGCTCACCCACATCCGCGAGGTGATGAGCGACGCCCTGGCGGCCGGCGGCACGAGTTTCGACAGCCTGTACGTCAACGTCAACGGGGAGTCCGGCTACTTCGACCGCTCCCTGGACGCGTACGGCCGCGAGGACGAGCCCTGCCGCCGCTGCGGCACGCCGATCCGCCGCCGGCCGTGGATGAACCGTTCGAGCTACTTCTGCCCGCGCTGCCAGCGGCCACCGCGCCCCGCGACCGCCCGCGCGTCCTAGCCGCGCCGCGCCACGCGCTGAGCCCCTGGTTCGCGCTTCCCGGGGTCAGCGCGAACGCCGGGCGGCCCGGACGCGACGCCTGACGGCGAGCGGCGCCCAGTAGCCGAAGAAGCGTCCCGGGGGTCTGCTGGCCTGGGGTCGCCCAGACGATCGACGCTGTGACCTGCGATTGAGTGCAACGGTTGTCAGCGCTGGCCGTCGTCGTGCGCCCTCGGACGGCCCAGAGACGGGCCAACGCCGAAGCCGTCCTCGCCTCGGACCGTCGCACGAGAACACCTCGCTACTCCGGGCCCATGGCGCACCCGGCAGGCTGCATTGCGGCTGATCGGCCCTGATCTTCTTGGGCTGGCCGTGGAGCCTCGGCAGGGTGAGGTCGTCATCCACGCTGCAGTACGCAGAGAGACACCCGAAGTACTTGAGGATCTGGACGACATAGCCGGCGACCTCGACGGCTTCCTGCAAGGTGGCCCCGAAGCCCGGTCGGCCATCACGCGGCGTGTGCACATCGGTCCGCCCGACGCGACCACCTGGCCGGGCTTCGCCCACGCGCTTGTCTACATCGCCAAGTCATAGCGAAGCAGGTGGCCCCAGTCTCGAAGACCGAGGCTGCTGACCCTGCCTCACCTGGGCTGACGCTGACCTGCAGCAACGCGGCCTGGTCACCGCCGTTCCCCGTGGGTCCCCGTTCGGCACCGCCTCACGGGGCACGGCTGCGGCACGCTCGATCCCCTCGATTCGGCAAGGCGCCGTGGCACTGTCACCACCCGTGTCCTTGGCGACTTCCTCCTGCGTGCAGGGGTTGTCTGTGGCGGGCACTAGCGTGCCCGCCGAGTCCCGTCGATGTCTGTACGCCATGAGGAGCCACGATGCCCGGCGATGCACCCGAGTTGCCCGTGAAGGATCTGCGCACCCTGATACCGGAGTACGCGGACCTCGCCAGGGAGACCGTCCTCCTCAACCCCGAGCCCGGCGACCCAGGCGGGCGGGAGAGTTCGCTGGGAGGCGAGTTGCTGTGGCCCGCGGACGAGCCGTGGCCGTACTGCGCACAGGAAGGCCACTGGACGCCCGGGTCCGGCTGGGGCAACAGCCCTACCGACCCGGGCGCGGTGCCGATGGTGCCGATCCTCCAGCTGTTCGCCCGTGATGTCCCGGGGTTGGAGTTCCCGGAGGGGAAGGATCTGCTCCAGCTGGTGTGGTGCGCGCTCATACACGAGCGGGATCCCGGGCCGGTGATGCCGCAGCTGTACTGGCGCAACGAGGCGGAGGTCGTGGCCGGAGGGCTGCTGTCCGAGCCCCCCGAGGTGAGCGAGGGGGAGTACGACGAGGACAACATGCCGGAACCGTCCACGCTGTCCCCGATGGTCGCGGAGGACTTTCCGAGGTGGCTCGATCTGCCCAAGGACATGGAGGAGACCTGGGAACGTCGTCTCCGGTTGCCGACGGGCGACGCCGAGTGGCCACCCGACTCCAACCTCATCGGAACGAAGGTCGGTGGCTGGCCCGCCTGGACGCAGCCTGCCGACTGGCCGGACTGCGAGAGCGGACACCGCATGGAGCACCTTCTGACCATCACCGACGACATACCGTTGGGCGACTGCGGCGGCGTCTACTTCTTCCATTGCCGCCAGTGCCCCGGTCTCCCCTGGGACTGGCGCTTCGACTGCCACTGACAGCTGAGGTCGGTGGAGCGGTTTGGCCGGTGGCCTGCCTGGGCCGGGATCGAGCATGATCACGGGGCCGTGAGCCTGCCGGCTACTCGGGCAGGCTTGTCCCCTGCTCGCAATGTGGTCCGAGTGGCCACCTGGTCTTGCTCGACGCGGGTCCCGGACCGGGGACCGGGGGAGGTGGGTGAGGCCGCGGAGCCGTCCGCCCCCCCGCCGGCCAGCGGCCTTCCTCCGGGTACTCGACCTCGGTCCCGCCGGTGAGTCGAGCGGTTCGTAGGAGATGGACGGCTGGATGGACGCGGGCCGCTGTCGATCGCGTATTCGGCTACAAGCCTGCGACCGACGACGGCCGGAGACGGCCCGTGCCGTCTGACAGGTCTGTGACCCGCGGCTTTCTCAGTAGCCGAAGTCCTGGGTCCACCAGGGGCCGCCGTCGCCGAAGACCGCGCCGACGCCGAGAGTCTTGAAGTCGCAGTTGAGGATGTTGGCGCGGTGGCCGTCGCTGTTCATCCAGGCGGTCATGACCTCCTCCGCGGTGGCCTGGCCGCGGGCGATGTTCTCGCCGCCGAGGTCCTTCACGCCGGCCTGCGCGGCGCGGTCCCAGGGGTCGTCGCCGTCGGGGTCGGTGTGGTCGAAGAAGGCGCGGGCGGCCATGTCGGCGCTGAAGTCCGAGGCGAGTGCGTCGAGCTGCTCGTCGTCGGTGACCGGCTGGCAGCCCGCGGTGGCGCGCTGCTGGTTGACCAGGGCCAGGACGGCGGCCTCGGCCGCGCTCTCGGAGCCGTTCTCCACGGGAAGGGCGGTGGCCACCGGCGGCGTGGTCGGCACGACCGTCGCGGGGGCCGAGGTCTGCGGCGCCGTGGGGGTGGTGGTCGGGGGCCCGGCCGTGCGGCTGGGCGTGGGGGTCGGCGTGGGCGACGCGCTGGTCGCGGGGGCGGAGGGCGGCGTCGATCTGGGCGGGGTCGCGCGCGCGTCGCCGCGGCTGGCCGGCTGGGAGGGACGGTCCGCGGGGACGGTCCCCAGATCCTGCGGACTGCTGGAGTTCGGTATCCCGGCGGCCTGGATCTGCCCCGGCCCGTTGTCGTGGTATGAGATGCCGCCCGAGCCGTCGGGCGACGGCAGCAGGCCGCTGGAGACGCCGATCGCGCCCACGGCGAGCGCCGCGGAAGAGGCCAGGAGGCCGGTGCGTACGGGGTTGCTCTTGCGTCGCCGGGCGTTGCTGCGGTGGCCGCGGGGGCGCGGCGCCTCTGCGACTGGCGCCGGCTCAAAGGCATTACGGCTGTGGCGGCCCATCCGGTGCAGTCCTTCACATCGACGACGGTGTTCACCCGTTCGGGTGAGTCCTGTTGCGGCGTGACTGTACCGAAACACAGGCGGGGCAGGTGTGAAGCCTGCGCAACTGGCGGGTTAGCGTGCTTCCGTGAACGAGACTGTCCGCCTCACCGCATGGGTCCGCGGCCGTGTTCACCAGGTGGGTTTCCGCTGGTGGACGCGGGCCAGCGCGCTGGAGATCGGAAACCTGGCCGGCTATGTGAGCAATCTCTCGGACGGCCGGGTCCAGGTCGTGGCCGAGGGTGACCGTATTCTGTGCGACCGATTGCTGCACTCGCTGCGCACCGGCGACACGCCCGGACGCGTCGACGGCGTCACCGAGATCTGGGGAGAGCCGCGCGGCGGCTACGAGGGCTTCGCGATCCGCTGACACCCCGCGGTCCGCGCCTCGCCCGTTCCGCTGTGTCCTCGCAGGTGGGACGGACAGCGAAGATCAATGGCAATCGCACTTGGCAAGGGCGTCAAGGAGGTTGCCATTTTCCACACCGCGTGGAAGGCTGCCGACATCGAGGATTCGGTGATCTTCCGGATGCATTGTCCGGGCCTTTCCTCCACCCCAGGCGGGTCGCCCCCGGTGCCGGTACGCACCGTGAATTCGCAGGCGTACCCGACGGCCGGGCTGTGATCGTGTTGACCGTCAAACTATTTGGTGAGACGCTGGAAGCCCCGCGCACCGCGGCTGTATGCATGGCGAAGGGCAGTCTCGGCGCACACGGCGCGGGTGTCTCCAACCCCTCACTCACGACCCACACCGCACAACGGTCGGTCACTCAGCGTGGAGGACCATCCATCATGGCAAAGGCGCTTCTCGGTTACGTCGGCGGACCCGACCCGCGACTTCTCTCCGAGATGCGAAGGCTGCAGCAGCGCGTCCAGGACCTGGAAACCGAGCTCGTTCGGATTCAGGCCGAGAACGACGCGCTTGCCAACGCTTCGCGCGAGCTCGTCGACGTACCTCACCCGGAGCCTGTTCTCGCTTGATGCGGCCTTTCGGCCGGTCAGTGGAAACGACCCCGTTTGGGAATGTGCAAGGGACGCCCCGGCGTCCCTTCGTCGTTTTGCCTCCCCCTCACCCGCCCATGATCTCCGCCCTCACGTTCCATGTGCCCCCGGCATTCCTCGGTGAAACCGGGACCGGGAGGTAGAGTCCCACGGCGTGCATCTCAAGAGCCTGACCCTGCGCGGGTTCAAGTCATTCGCCTCGGCGACGACCCTGCGGTTCGAACCCGGAATCACCTGTGTCGTCGGTCCGAACGGTTCCGGCAAGTCCAATGTCGTGGACGCGCTGTCCTGGGTCATGGGCGAACAGGGCGCGAAGTCACTGCGCGGCGGCAAGATGGAGGACGTCATCTTCGCCGGCACCACCGGCCGTCCGCCGCTCGGCCGCGCCGAGGTGTCGCTGACCATCGACAACAGCGACGGCGCCCTGCCGATCGACTATGCCGAGGTCACCATCACGCGGATCATGTTCCGCAACGGTGGCAGCGAATACCAGATCAACGGCGACACGTGCCGGCTGCTCGACATCCAGGAACTCCTCTCGGACTCCGGTATCGGCCGCGAAATGCACGTCATCGTCGGGCAGGGGCAGCTGGATTCCGTGCTGCACGCCGATCCGATGGGCCGCCGCGCCTTCATCGAGGAGGCCGCCGGAGTTCTGAAGCACCGTAAGCGCAAGGAAAAGGCGCTGCGCAAGCTCGACGCGATGCAGGCCAACCTCGCCCGTGTGCAGGACCTCACCGGGGAGCTGCGCCGCCAGCTGAAGCCGCTGGGGCGGCAGGCCCAGGTCGCCCGGCGGGCGGCGGTGATCCAGGCCGACCTGCGCGACGCGCGGCTGCGCCTGCTCGCCGACGACCTCGTCACCCTGCGGGAGGCGCTGCGCACCGAGGTCGCCGACGAGGCCGCCCTCAAGGAGCGCCGCGACACCGTCGAGGCCGAACTGGCCGCCGCGATCCAGCGCGAGACCCGGCTGGAGGAGCAGGTGCGGGCACTGGCGCCGCGCCTGGCCGACGCCCAGGCCACCTGGTACGGGCTGTCGCAGCTGGCCGAGCGGGTCCGCGGCACCATCGGCCTGGCCGAGCAGCGGGTGCGGCACGCCACCGCGCAGCAGCCAGAGGAGCGCCGCGGCCGCGACCCGGAGGACATGGAGCGCGAGGCCGCCCGCATCCGCGAGCAGGAGGCCGAACTCACCGAGGCCCTGGACGCCGCGCAGCGCGCCCTGGACGACACGGTCCACCACCGGGCCGAACTCGAACGCCGTCTCGCCGATGAGGACAAGGCCCTCAAGGCCGCCGCCCGGGCGATCGCCGACCGCCGCGAGGGGCTGGCCCGGCTGCAGGGTCAGGTCAACGCCGCCCGCTCCAAGGCCGGCTCGGCCGAGGCGGAGATCGGCCGCCTCGCCGCCGCCCGCGACGAGGCCCGAGAGCGCGCGGAGTCCGCCCAGGAGGAGTACGAGGAACTCCGCGCCCGGGTCGAGGACCTGGATGCCGACGACACCGAGCTGGACGAGCGCCTGGACGCCGCGAAGGCCGAGCAGGCCGCCGCCGACGAGGCGCACTCCGCCGCCCGTGAGGCCGCGACCGCGGCGGAACGTCAGCGGGCGGCCCTGGCGGCCCGTCATGACGCCCTGGCCATGGGGCTGCGCCGCAAGGACGGCACCGGCGCGCTGCTCGCCGCCGGCGACCGGCTGGCCGGTCTGCTCGGCCCCGCCGCCGAACTGCTCACCGTCGCGCCCGGGCACGAGGTCGCGGTCGCCGCGGCGCTGGGCGCGGCGGCCGACGCCGTCGCCGTCTCCGGCCCCTCGGCCGCCGCGGAGGCGCTGCGCCTGCTGCGCAAGGACGACGCCGGACGGGCGGCGCTGCTGGTGGCGGGCGACACCGGGTCCGGGGAGGGCGCCGCCGTTCCCCCAGGGAGCCGTTCGGCGGCCTCGCTGGTCGCGGGGCCCGACTCGCTGCTGCCCTCGGTGCGCCGGCTGCTGCGGGACTACGTCGTGGTGGACACCCTCGCCGACGCCGAGACCCTGGTGTCCGGCCACCCCGCGCTGACCGCCGTGACCGCCGAAGGCGACGTTCTCGGCGCGCACTTCGCGCACGGCGGTTCGGCCGGCGCGCCCAGTCTGCTGGAGGTCCAGGCCGCCGTGGACGAGGCGGCGGCGGAGCTGGAGTCGCTCGCCGTGCGCTGCGCGGAGCTCGCGGAGGCGCAGGGCCTGGCGAAGGAGCGCAGGACCGCGGCCGCCCGGCAGGTCGACGAGCTCACGCAGCGGCGCCGCGCGGCCGAGAAGGAGAAGTCCGCCGTCGCCCAGCAGTTGGGCCGGCTGGGTGGCCAGGCCAGAGCCGCGGCCGGGGAGGCCGAGCGTTCGGCCGCCGCGGTGGGACGCGCCGAGGAGTCGATGGCCGCCGCCATAGAGGAGTTCGAGGAGCTGTCGTTCCGTCTCAGCGAGGCGGAGGCCGCGCCCGCCGAGGAGGAGCCCGACACCTCCGTGCGCGACCGGCTCGCCGCGGACGGCGCCAACGCCCGCCAGACGGAGATGGAGGCACGGCTCCAGGTGCGTACGCACGAGGAGCGCGTCAAGGGCCTCGCCGGCCGCGCCGACGGACTCGACCGGGCGGCCCGCGCCGAGCGGGAGGCGCGGGCGCGCGCGGAGCGGCGCAAGGCGCGTCTGGCGTACGAGGCGCAGGTCGCGTCCGCCGTACTGAAGGGCGCACAGGGCCTGCTCGCGTACGTACAGGTGTCGCTCGCCCGTGCCGAGGCGGAGCGGGCGGCGGCCGAGCGGGCCAAGGCGGAGCGCGAGGCGGAGCTGGACACCGAGCGCCGCCAGGGGCGGGAGCTGAAGTCGGAACTGGACCGGCTGACCGACTCCGTGCACAAGGGCGAGGTGCTGGGCGCAGAGAAGCGGATGCGCATCGAGCAGATGGAGGCCAAGGCGCTGGAGGAGCACGGTGTCGAGCCGGCCGGTCTGATCGCCGAGTACGGCCCCGACCAGCTCGTGCCGCCGTCGCCGCCCGCCGAGGGCGAGGAGCTGCCGGAGGACCCGGAGCACCCGCGCAACCGGCCCCGCCCCTACCACCGCGGCGAGCAGGAGAAGCGCCTGAAGGCGGCGGAGCGCGCGTACCAGCAGCTGGGCAAGGTCAACCCGCTGGCGCTGGAGGAGTTCGCGGCGCTGGAGGAGCGGCACAAGTTCCTGTCCGAGCAGCTGGAGGACCTCCGCAAGACCCGCGCGGACCTGCTGCAGGTCGTCAAGGAGGTCGACGAGCGCGTCGAGCAGGTCTTCACCTCCGCCTACCAGGACACGGCGCGCGAGTTCGAGGGCGTCTTCTCGCGGCTCTTCCCGGGGGGCGAGGGCCGGCTGATCCTCACCGATCCGGAGAACATGCTGACCACGGGTGTGGACGTGGAGGCGCGACCGCCGGGCAAGAAGGTCAAGCGCCTGTCGCTGCTGTCCGGCGGCGAGCGCTCGCTGACCGCCGTGGCGCTCCTGGTGTCGATCTTCAAGGCCCGGCCCAGCCCGTTCTACGTGATGGACGAGGTCGAGGCGGCGCTCGACGACACCAACCTGCAGCGGCTGATCCGCATCATGCGCGAACTCCAGGAGAGCTCGCAGCTGATCGTGATCACCCACCAGAAGCGCACCATGGAAGTGGCGGACGCGCTGTACGGCGTCTCCATGCAGGGCGACGGCGTCTCGAAGGTGATCAGCCAGCGCTTGAAGGCATGACGGCCTCTTGAGTTCAACCTGTGAACAATCGCAGGGGAGCGGGGGCGGATCACCTTCCCTTGTGAGGCAAAAGTACGCGTTTTGACTTTGAAGCTTGAATGATTAGGGTCAGCGATGTTCTCTTAGTGTTCGAGTGATGGTGACTTGGGGAGTCCCGGCACTCGTAGCTCATGCCCCCACCTGTGGGCTCAACGCAGAGTCCGGGAGATTCACCAGTGACCACCACCACACACAAGGCCGGCACGGCGGGCCACGCCGATCTCGGCCACGTCATCTTCATCACCGCGGCCGCCGCCATGGGCGGCTTCCTCTTCGGCTACGACAGCTCCGTCATCAACGGCGCCGTCGAGGGCATCCGGGGGAAGTACGACATCGGCTCCGCCGCACTCGCCCAGGTCGTCGCCATCGCGCTGATCGGCTGCGCCATCGGCGCCGCCACCGCCGGCCGGATCGCCGACCGCATCGGCCGCATCCGGGTGATGCGGATCGCAGCGGCGCTCTTCACCGTCAGCGCCGTCGGCTCCGCACTGCCCTTCGCCCTGTGGGACCTGGCCGCCTGGCGGATCATCGGGGGCTTCGCCATCGGCATGGCGTCGGTCATCGGCCCCGCCTACATCGCGGAGGTCGCCCCCGCCGCCTACCGCGGCCGGCTCGGCTCGTTCCAGCAGGCCGCGATCGTGATCGGCATCGCGGTCTCCCAGCTCGTCAACTGGGGCATCCTGCAGGCCGCCGGCGGCGACCAGCGCGGCCACGTGCTGGGCGTCGAGGCCTGGCAGCTCATGCTCGGCGTGATGGTCGTGCCCGCCGTCCTGTACGGCGTGCTGTCCTTCGCGATCCCCGAGTCGCCCCGCTACCTGATCTCCGCCGGCCGTCTCACGGACGCCAAGAAGGTGCTGCGCGACGTCGAGGGTGAGGGTGTCGACGCCGACGCGCGCGTCGCCGAGATCCGCTCCCACCTGAGCAGCGAGCACCGGTCCACGTTCAAGGACCTGCTGGGCGGGCGCTTCGGCTTCGCCCCGATCGTGTGGATCGGCATCGGGCTGTCGGTGTTCCAGCAGCTCGTCGGCATCAACGTGATCTTCTACTACTCGGCCACCCTGTGGCAGTCCGTCGGCATCGACCCGAGCAGCTCGTTCCTGTACTCGTTCACCACGTCGATCATCAACATCATCGGCACCGTGATCGCGATGGTCTTCGTCGACCGGATCGGCCGCAGGCCGCTGGCGCTCATCGGCTCCGCGGGCATGGCGATCTCCCTGGGCCTGGTCGCCTGGGCCTTCTCCCACAAGACCGGCAGCGGCGGCCACATCACCCTGCCGGGTGCCGAGGGCGCCGTGGCGCTGGTCGGCGCGCATGCCTTCGTGCTGTTCTTCGCCCTGTCATGGGGTGTCGTGGTGTGGGTCTTCCTGGGCGAGATGTTCCCGAACCGCATCCGGGCCGCGGCCCTCGGCGTCGCCGCGTCGGCGCAGTGGATCGCCAACTGGGTGATCACCGCCAGCTTCCCGAGCCTGTCCGACTGGAACCTGTCGCTGACGTACGTGATCTACACGGCCTTCGCGCTCCTGTCGATCCCCTTCGTGCTCAAGTTCGTGCCCGAGACGAAGGGCAAGACCCTGGAGGAGATGGGCTAGGCCCCCAGCCCGCGCGCCCGAGGGAGGGCCGCCCCCGGTCCGGTCGGGACCGGGGGCGGCGCCGGTACACGCACTGACGGGCAGTCAGTTGAGCGGACTTGGGAACCCGTGCCCGGGTGGCTCCCTGGGGAGGGCGCCGCGTGACCGATACTGGACGGGTTATGGAAACCGTCATTCTTGCCGTAGTCATCGCCCTGGTCGTGATCCTCGCGGCCGGCGGGCTGGTGGTGGGCAGCCGCCGCAGGAAGCAGCTGCCCCCGAAACCGCCCACCGAGACCCCGACGATCACCGCGCCTCCAGCCGAACCCCATGTCGGCGACGAGGCCGAGGAACCGCGGGACGAACCCCGCCGGACCATCGAAGAGGTCGAGCTCCCCGGCTCGGACGAGGCCGCGGGCCCGGGCGTCCTCGTCGAGGAACCCCCTGCCGCCGTCGAGATCGAGCTTCCCGAGCCGACCGCGGGCCGCCTGGTGCGCCTGCGCTCCCGGCTCTCCCGCTCGCAGAACGCGCTCGGCAAGGGGCTGCTCACGCTGCTCTCCCGTGAGCACCTGGACGAGGACACGTGGGAGGAGGTCGAGGACACTCTGCTCACCGCGGACGTCGGTGTCGCCCCCACCCAGGAGCTGGTCGAGCGGCTGCGCACCCGTGTACGGGTGATCGGCACCCGGACCCCCGCGGAGCTGCGCACCCTGCTGCGCGAGGAGTTGCTCAACCTCGTCGGCACGGACTTCGACCGCGCTCTGCGCACCGAGGGCAAGCCCAATGCGGACGGTGCGGACCAGCCGGCCGTGCTGATGGTCGTCGGGGTCAACGGCACCGGCAAGACCACGACCACCGGCAAGCTCGCCCGTGTGCTGGTCGCCGACGGCCGCAGCGTCGTCCTCGGCGCCGCCGACACCTTCCGTGCCGCCGCCGCCGACCAGTTGCAGACCTGGGGCGAGCGGGTCGGCGCCCGCACGGTGCGCGGGCCCGAGGGGGGCGACCCCGCGTCGGTCGCCTTCGACGCGGTCAAGGAAGGCATCGCCGAGGGCGCGGACGTCGTCCTCATCGACACCGCCGGCCGCCTGCACACCAAGACCGGCCTCATGGACGAGCTCGGCAAGGTCAAGCGCGTCGTGGAGAAGCACGGCCCGGTGGACGAGGTCCTGCTCGTGCTCGACGCCACCACCGGCCAGAACGGCCTGGTGCAGGCCCGCGTCTTCGCCGAGGTCGTCGACATCACCGGCATCGTGCTGACCAAGCTCGACGGCACCGCCAAGGGCGGCATCGTCGTGGCGGTCCAGCGCGAGCTGGGCGTGCCCGTCAAGCTCATCGGCCTGGGCGAGGGTGCGGACGACCTGGCCCCCTTCGAGCCCGAGGCGTTCGTGGACGCGCTGATCGGTTCCTAGTGCCGGTACGCACGCACACAGGTGCATGAGTAAGGGGCGCACTCCCAAGGAGTGCGCCCCTTACTCATGCGGTGTCCCGGCTGCTCGGGCGGCCCGCTCAGGCGTAGGCGCGGTCGCGGTGGCAGACGTACGCCAGGGTGCCGAGCAGCAGGCGCGCCTCGGGGGGCTGCTGGGCGGCGTCCAGGGCAGGCGGCCGCAGCCACCGGACGGGACCGAGGCCGCCGAGGTCGGAGGGCGGCGCGGTGATGTCGTCGCCGAGGCCGAGGCAGCGCAGATCGAGGTCCGCGTCGTCCCAGCCCATGCGGTAGAGCAGGTGCGGCAGCTCCGCGGCGGCGCCCGGCGCGACGAAGAACTGCGCCCGCCCGTCCGGGGTGGCGACGACCGGCCCGAGGCGCAGTCCCATGCGCTCCAGGCGCACCAGGGCGCGTACGCCGGATCGTTCCGCCACTTCGATCACGTCGAAGGTGCGTCCCACGGGCAGCATGAGCGCCGCGCCCGGCACGCGCTCCCACGCGGCCACGGCCTCCTCCAGCGTCGCGCCGGCCGGTACCTCGCCCGCGAAGTCCAGCCGGTGCGCCCCCGGGGCCTTGCAGCCGGGGTCCCCGCAGGAGCACTGCCCGCCCCCGCGTGTGGCGCGCGCACCCGGCGCCACCGCCCAGCCGCACAACCCCGTGTACTCCGCCACGGTGGTGCACGCCGAGGCGTGCGTGCGGCGGCGCGCGCCGGAGCGGATGTGTCGCATCTCCCGCATGCTGCCGATCGTGAAGCCCATGACACCCCCAACGGGTCGCAGTTGCCGATGGTTACGCCCGTGCCTGATCGGCATGTGTCAAGTGAAGCGCGCCGGGTGCGGATGTAGTTCATTCGAAGGGGTGGCGAATGGTGGCGTTTCCGCAAGGGGGTCGCCGGATGGGTGATCGTAGGATTACTTTCGGTTGGGAAGCCCCGGAGAGTGTGCGGGCCGGTGGGTATGCCGGAGGCAAGGCTCGTAGCACACTGAGCACTTGGGGGCCGAGCCGGGCAACGGGTCCACGCCTCCGCGGTGTTGGGCGACGGAATGGGGGCATGACGGTGGGCGGCACACAGGACAAGCAGCCCAACGCGCAGTTGACCTCATGGTTCGTGCGCAGCGGCTGGTCCAAGGGCGAACTCGCGCGTCAGGTGAACCGCAGGGCGCGGCAGATGGGCGCGCTGCACGTCAGCACGGACACCTCCCGGGTACGCCGCTGGCTCGACGGCGAGCAGCCGCGGGAGCCCATTCCGCGCATCCTGTCGGAGCTGTTCTCCGAGCGCTTCGGCTGTGTGGTCCCGGTGGAGGACCTGGGGCTGCGCCCCGCCCACCAGCCGCCCGCCGCCACCGGGGTGGACCTGCCGTGGGCGGGCCCGCAGACCGTCCAGCTGATCAACGAGTTCTCGCGCAGCGACCTCATGCTGGGCCGCCGCGGATTCCTCGGCACCTCCCTGATGCTCTCCGCGGGCCCGTCCCTCGTGGAACCGATGCAGCGCTGGCTGGTGCCCGTCCCCGCGCACGGCGGCGACGGCGGGACGCCGCCGCCCCGGGAGACCGGCGACCGCCGGCCGAAGCTCTCCGGCCCCGAGCTGGAGCTGCTGGAGGCCACCACGGTGATGTTCCGTCAGTGGGACAACCAGTGCGGTGGCGGCCTGCGCCGCAAGGCCGTCGTCGGCCAGCTGCACGAGGTCACCGACCTGCTCCAGGAGCCGCACCCGCAGGTCGTGGCCCGCCGGCTCTACCGGGTCACCGCGGAGCTCGCCGCACTCGCCGGCTGGATGTCCTACGACGTGGGCCTGCACCCCACCGCCCAGAAGTACCTGGTCCTCGCGCTGCACGCCGCCAAGGAGGCCGACGACCAGCCGCTGGGCGCGTTCATCCTGTCCAGCATGAGCCGTCAGATGATCCACCTGGACCGGCCCGAGGACGCGCTGGAACTCATCCATCTGGCGCAGTACGGCAGCCGCGGCACCGCGAGCGCCACCACGCAGGCGATGCTGCACGCGGTGGAGGCCCGCGCGTACGCCACCATGGGCCAGGTCAACAAGTGCCACCGGGCCGTGCGCATGGCCGAGGACGCCTTCTCGGACTCCACCGCCTCCGAGGACCCCGACTGGATCAGCTTCTTCAACGAGGCCGAGCTCAATGCCGAGAACGCCCACTCCTACCGCGACCTGGCCTACGTGGCCGGCCGCAGCCCCGCTTACGCGTCACTGGCCCGCCCGGTGATGCAGAGGGCCGTGGACCTGTTCGCCGACGACAGCGTCCACCAGCGCGCCTACGCCCTCAACCTGGTCGGCATGGCCACGGTGCACCTGCTGGAGAAGGAACCCGAGCAGGCGGCACGCCTCACCGAGCAGGCCATCGACGTCGCCCGGCACGTGCGCTCCGAACGGGTCAACACCCGCATCCGGAAGACCGCCGACTCCGCCCTGCGCCAATACGCCCACGTGGCCGAGGTCGCCCAGCTCACCGAGCGGCTCGCCAGCGTCCTCCCCGAGGCCGCCGAAACGGCCTGATCCAGCCACCTCCCCAGTACTCCGGCCGCGGCCGGCCATCCCGACAGCCCGACTCGGCTCCCCCATGCCAGGTCAACCGGGTGGCCGTCCGCGGCCGGTCCCGTATACAGCGTGTCGGCCCCGCTCATGGTCACGGAGTAGTCACGGCGGCTTACGCTGGGGTTGCGGTTCACCGTGACGTAACACAGCCGACTTCTTCGTCACGGCCTCGAAACACCGGGTGGCGCCCACGGAAACCCGCCTGGGACAACCTCATGGCGAAAACCGGCCCACAGAGCCCACTTCCCGCACGGGCCGTCCGGATGACGAGGAGACGCCGATGGCAGCAGGCATCTTGACGCTTGCCGCAGATACGCCCAAGTTGGACAGCGGTAGCACGGCGTTCATGCTGCTGAGCGCCGCACTCGTGCTCGTGATGACCCCCGGCCTCGCCTTCTTCTACGGCGGCATGGTGCGGGTCAAGAGCGTCCTGAACATGCTGATGATGAGCTTCATCGCCATCGGCATCGTCACGGTGCTCTGGACGCTCTACGGCTTCACCCTCGCCTTCGACTCCGGCAACGCCTTCATCGGTGGCTTCGACTGGGCCGGCATGCGGAACATCGGGATCTCCCAGCTGTGGGACGGCTACACCATCCCGATCTACGTCTTCGCCGTCTTCCAGCTGATGTTCGCGGTGATCACCCCCGCCCTGATCAGCGGTGCGCTCGCGGACCGGGTGAAGTTCGTCGCCTGGGCGCTGTTCGTCGCGCTGTGGGTCACGATCGTGTACTTCCCGGTCGCCCACATGGTCTGGGCGTCCGACGGCTTCCTCTTCACCCGCGGCGTGATCGACTTCGCCGGTGGTACGGCGGTGCACATCAACGCCGGTGCGGCGGCGCTCGGCGTGATCCTCGTCATCCGCAAGCGCGTGGGCTTCAAGAAGGACCCGTTCCGGCCGCACAACCTGCCGCTGGTCATGCTCGGCGCCGGTCTGCTGTGGTTCGGCTGGTTCGGCTTCAACGCCGGCTCCTGGCTCGCCTCGGACGGCGTCGCCGCCGTGGCCTTCACCAACACGCAGGTCGCCACCGCCGCCGCCATGCTGGGCTGGCTCGCCTACGAGCGGATCAAGCACGGCTCCTTCACCACCCTGGGCGCGGCCTCCGGCGCTGTCTCCGGCCTGGTCGCCATCACCCCGGCCTGCGGCTCGGTCAGCCCGCTCGGCGCCATCGCGGTCGGTGTCATCGCGGGTGTGGCCTGTGCCGCCGCGGTGGGCCTGAAGTACAGGTTCGGGTTCGACGACTCCCTCGACGTGGTCGGCGTCCACATGGTCGGCGGCATCGTCGGCTCCCTGCTCATCGGCTTCCTGGCCACCGGCGGCGTCGGCCAGACCGCCAAGGGCGTCTTCTACGGCGGCGGCTTCGACCAGCTGTGGAAGCAGTTCCTCGGCGTCGGCGTGGTCCTGTTCTACTCCCTGATCGCGTCGGCGATCCTTGCCAAGCTCATCGACCTGGTGATCGGATTCACGGTGAGCGAGGACACCGAGGTCGCGGGCATCGACCAGGCCGAGCACGCGGAGACCGGTTACGACTTCGCCGGTGTGGCCGGCGCCGCGCGCGCCCTGGTCTCCTCCCTGGACAACAGCAGTGGCAAGGGCGGCACCGAGGTGGCCGACAGCCCGTCGAAGAAGGTGGACGCGTGAAGCTCATCACCGCAGTGGTCAAGCCGCACCGGCTGGACGAGATCAAGGAGGCGCTGCAGGCCTTCGGCGTGCAGGGCCTGACGGTCACCGAGGCCAGCGGCTACGGCCGTCAGCGGGGCCACACCGAGGTCTACCGGGGCGCCGAGTACACCGTCGACCTCGTGCCGAAGATCCGCATCGAGGTGCTCGTCGAGGACAGCGACGCCGACCAGCTGATCGACGTCATCGTCAAGGCGGCCCGCACCGGCAAGATCGGTGACGGCAAGGTCTGGAGCCTGCCGGTCGACACGGCGGTCCGGGTCCGCACCGGCGAGCGCGGGCCGGACGCACTCTGAGACAGCGCGGGGCGCGGCCGGATTCCGGCCGCGCCCCTTTCGCACGGCGACGGGAGACAGTGTGACGGAGAGCGTCGAGGCCAAGGCCGGCGACAACACCCCGGAGGGCTATGCCGCCGCCCGGCTGGCGCTGCTGAACGACGACGGTCCCTCAGGACCGTCGCGCCGCAGGGCGCTGGCCGACATCACCGACCGCTGGCTGGCGGCGCTCGCCCACGGCGCGGCCGCCCGGGCCGGTGCCGGCACCTGGGCCCTGGTCGCCGTCGGCGGCTACGGCCGGGCCGAGCTCTCCCCGCGCAGCGACCTCGACCTGCTGCTCCTGCACGACGGCACCGGCAAGGCCGCGACCGTCGCCTCCCTCGCGGACGGCGTCTGGTACCCCGTGTGGGACCTGGGCGTCGCCCTCGACCACTCCGTCCGCACCCCGGCCGAGGCCCGCAAGACCGCGGCCGAGGACCTGAAGGTCCAGCTCGGCCTCCTCGACGCCCGCCACATCGCGGGCGACGCCGCCCTCACCGCGTCCCTGCGCACCGCCGTCCTCGCCGACTGGCGCAACCAGGCCCCCAAGCGGCTGCCCGCGCTCCACGAGCTCTGCATGGAGCGCGCCGAACGCCAGGGCGAACTGTCCTACCTCCTCGAACCCGATCTCAAGGAGGCCCGCGGCGGCCTGCGCGACGCCACCGCGCTGCGCGCCGTGGCCGCCTCCTGGCTGGCCGACGCGCCGCGCGAGGGCCTGGAGGACGCGCGTACCCGCCTGCTCGACGCCCGTGACGCCCTCCACCTCGTCACCGGCCGCGCCACCGACCGCCTCGCCCTGCAGGAGCAGGACCAGGTCGCCGCCGCGCTCGGCCTGCTGGACGCCGACACCCTGCTCCGCCAGGTGTACGAGTCCGGCCGCACGGTCTCCTACGCCTTCGACGTCACCTGGCGCGAGGTCGGCCGCGTCCTGCGGTCGCGGCAGATGCGCCCTCGCCGGCGCGGTCTGCTCGGCCTCGGCCGCCCCGAGCAGAGCGCGGCCGCGGCCGAGCGCACCCCGCTCGCCGAGGGCGTCGTGGAGCACGAGGGCGAGGCCGTCCTCGCCCGTACGGTCCGGCCGGAACGCGATCCTGTGCTGCCGCTGCGCGCCGCCGCGGCCGCCGCGCAGAACGGCCTGCCCCTGTCCCTGCACGCGGTCCGCCGGCTCGGCGTCGCCCAGGCCACCCGCCCGCTGCCGGTGCCGTGGCCCGCCGAGGCCCGCGAGCAGCTGGTGACGCTGCTGGGGGCGGGGGAGTCCACCGTCCCGGTGTGGGAGGCGCTGGAGGCCGAGGGCATGGTCACCCGGCTGATCCCGGACTGGGAGCGGGTGCGCTGCCGCCCGCAGCGCAACGCCGTGCACGTGTGGACCGTCGACCGGCACCTGATCGAGTGCGCCGTACGGGCCTCCCGGCTGACCCGCCGGGTCGGCCGCCCCGACCTGCTGCTCATCGCGGCCCTGCTGCACGACATCGGCAAGGGCTGGCCCGGCGACCACTCCGAGGCGGGCGAGGTCATCGCGCGCGACGTCGCGGCCCGCTTCGGCTTCGGCCGCGCCGACGTCGCGACGCTGGCCCTGCTGGTCCGCCACCACCTGCTGCTGATCGAGACCGCGACCCGCCGCGACCTGGACGACCCCGTCACCGTCCAGGGCGTCGCCGAGGCCGTGCGCGACACCGAGACCCTGGAGCTGCTGCACGCGCTGACCGAGGCGGACGCGCTGGCCACCGGCCCCGCCGCCTGGAGCGCCTGGCGGGCCTCCCTGGTCGCCGACCTGGTCAAACGGGTCGCCGCCGTCCTGGCGACCGGCGAGGTGCCCGAACCCGCGGCGCCCGAGACCACCGCCGAGGAGGAGCGCCTGGCGGTGGAGGCCGCCCGTACCCGCGGGCCGGTGATCGCGCTGCACGCCCATGCCGAGCCGGACCCCGAGGACGCGCCTCGTGCCGCGGCGGACGACGAGCCGGAGCAGGTCGGCGTCGAGCTGCTGCTCGCCGTGCCGGACCGCCCCGGACTGCTGGCCGCCGCCGCCGGCGTCCTGGCCCTGCACCGGCTCACCGTCCGGGCCGCCGACCTGCGCGCCGTCGACCCGATCGGCGACGGCCCGGTCACCCTGCTGCGCTGGCGGGTGGCCGCCGAGTACGGGTCCCTGCCCGAGGCGGCCCGGCTGCGCAACGACTTCGCCCGCGCCTTCGGGGGCTCGCTGGACATCGGGGCCCGGCTCGCCGAACGCGAGTCGGCGTATCCCCGGCGGCGCGGGGTGACGCCGCCCCCGCCGCGGGTCACCGTCGCCCCCGGCACCTCCAAGGCCGCGACCGTCATCGAGGTCCGCGCCCACGACGCCCCGGGCCTGCTGCACCGGATCGGTGCCGCACTGGAGAAGGCGGGCGTCAACGTCCGCTCCGCCCGGATCAGCACGCTCGGCGCCAACGCGGTGGACGCGTTCTACGTCACCGACGGCAACGGCGATCCGCTTCCCGACGTACGCGCGGCCGAGATCGCCGACCAGGTGGAGCGGGCACTGCGCTGACGCCATGGAGACCTTTCCCGGGCCGGGCGGATACCCTGGAGGGCGACCTACCTCCCGCCCCCGACCTGAGGATCCGCGACCGACGTGTTCGACACCCTTTCCGACCGCCTCGCAGCGACATTCAAGAACCTCCGGGGCAAGGGCCGCCTCTCCGAGGCCGACATCGACGCCACAGCGCGCGAGATCCGCATCGCGCTCCTGGAGGCGGACGTCGCCCTGCCGGTGGTCCGAGCGTTCATCAAGCAGGTCAAGGAGAGGGCCGCCGGCGCCGAGGTCTCACAGGCGCTGAACCCGGCCCAGCAGGTCATCAAGATCGTCAACGAGGAGCTTGTCGGCATCCTCGGTGGCGAGACCCGCCGCCTGCGTTTCGCCAAGCAGCCGCCGACCGTGATCATGCTCGCGGGTCTGCAGGGTGCCGGTAAGACCACGCTGGCCGGAAAGCTCGGCCTCTGGCTGAAGACCCAGGGCCACGCCCCGCTGCTCGTCGCGGCCGACCTCCAGCGTCCCAACGCCGTCAACCAGCTCCAGGTCGTCGGCGAGCGGGCCGGCGTCGCCGTCTTCGCCCCGGAGCCGGGCAACGGTGTGGGCGACCCGGTGCAGGTGGCCAAGGACTCCATCGAGCACGCGCGGGGCAAGCAGTACGACGTCGTGGTCGTCGACACCGCCGGCCGCCTCGGCATCGACGCCGAGATGATGCAGCAGGCCGCGGACATCCGCGACGCCGTGCAGCCCGACGAGATCCTCTTCGTCGTCGACGCCATGATCGGCCAGGACGCGGTCAACACCGCCGAGGCCTTCCGCGACGGCGTCGGCTTCGACGGTGTGGTGCTGTCCAAGCTCGACGGCGACGCGCGCGGTGGTGCCGCGCTGTCCATCGCGCACGTCACCGGCCGCCAGATCATGTTCGCCTCCAACGGCGAGAAGCTGGACGAGTTCGACGCCTTCCACCCCGACCGGATGGCCTCGCGCATCCTCGGCATGGGTGACGTCCTCAGCCTGATCGAGAAGGCCGAGCAGACCTTCAGCCAGGCCGAGGCCCAGAAGATGGCCGAGAAGCTGGCCAAGGGCCCCAAGGAGTTCACCCTCGACGACTTCCTCCAGCAGATGGAGCAGGTCCGCAAGATGGGGTCGATCTCCAAGCTGCTCGGCATGCTCCCGGGCATGGCCCAGATCAAGGACCAGATCAACAACCTCGACGAGCGCGACGTGGACCGCACCGCCGCGATCATCAAGTCGATGACCCCGGGCGAGCGCCAGGACCCGATGATCATCAACGGCTCCCGCAGGGCCCGCATCGCCCGCGGTTCCGGTGTCGACGTCAGCGCGGTGAAGGGCCTGGTCGAGCGGTTCTTCGAGGCCCGCAAGATGATGTCCCGGATGGCCCAGGGCGGCATCCCGGGGATGCCGGGGATGCCGGGCCTGGGTGGCGGCCGCCAGAAGAAGCAGCAGAAGAAGGCCAAGGGCAAGCGCCAGAGCGGCAACCCGCTGAAGCGCGCCGAGGAGGAGAAGGCCGCGGCCGCTCGCCGGGAGCAGCAGGCGGGCAACGCCTTCGGGGTCCCGCAGGACCAGGGCAACCAGTTCGAACTGCCCGACGAGTTCAAGAAGTTCATGGGCTGAGCCCCTCGACCCGTGCCGTGCCGGAGGCGCCCCCGAGACGGGGGCGCCTTCGTCGTACGGGCATCATGGACGCATGCGCGTTCACATCCGCCCGCCGGAATTCGCCGACGCTCCCGCGTACCGCGAGGCCGTCCTCCGCTCGGCCGAGCACGTGGGCCAGTGGAATCCCGTCGAGCCGGACGGGCTGCCGGAACTGCTGCGCCGCCAGGGTCCGGTCCTGCGGACCTTCCTGATCATCGACGAGGAGACCGGCGACATCGCCGGGAAGTGCAACGTGGCCAACATTTCCATGGGCCGCTTCCGCAACGCCTCGCTCGGCTACGACAGCTACATGCCCTTCGTCGGTACGGGCCGGATGACCGAGGGACTGCGCCTGGTGGTGGACCGCTGCTTCACCGCGGAGCCGCGCGGGCTGGGCCTGCACCGGCTGGAGATCAACGTCCAGCCGGAGAACGAGCGCTCGGTCGCCATGGCCAAGCGGCTGGGCTTCCGCCACGAGGGCTTCTCACCCCGGATGCTCTACCTGAACGACGCCTGGCGGGACCACGAGCGCTTCGCGCTCACCGCCGAGGAGTGGCCCGGAGCCTGAGGGGCGCACTCGGGCGGCTGTCCGTATGGTGCCAATATGGCCAATTCGGTACCGCCTCGGAAGAACCCGGGCGACCCGTGGCGGGCGGAGGGAGCTCCGTCGTCGCCGCCCACCAGGCGACGGCGCAGGCTGGGCGGCTGGGGCGGGATGATCCTGGCCGCGGTCGCCGTGTTCCTGATCACCGACCTGGTGCTGTCGCTGGTCGCCGGATCACGCCCGACCACGATCTCGTACTCCGAGTTCGGCCGGCAGCTCGCCGCGAACAACATCTCGAAGATCTACTCCAAGGGCGACGCCATCGAGGGCCAGCTCAGGGAGGCCGCCCCCGCGCCCAAGGGCTCGGGGGACAAGACGTACACCCAGTTCAAGACCCAGCGGCCGGTCTTCGCCAAGGACGACCTGTGGGGCGCGCTGACGAAGAACAAGGTCACCGTCACCGCGCAGCCCGTCGTCCAGCAGCGCGGCATCCTCTACAACATCGCGCTGTCACTGGCGCCGGTGCTGCTCCTGGTCCTGCTGTGGCTCTTCGTCGCACGCCGGATGAGCCGGCTGACCGGCGGGGGAGGCCTCGGCGGGCTGGGCGGCTTCGGCCGCAGGACACCCGTGCCGATCCGGCCCGACGAGGGCCGGCGCACCACCTTCGAGGACGTCGCCGGCATCGACGAGGTCGAGGCCGAGCTCAACGAGGTCGTCGACTTCCTCAAGCGGCCCGACGCCTACCGGGCGCTCGGCGCGCGCATGCCGCGCGGCGTGCTGCTCGCGGGACCGCCCGGCACCGGCAAGACGCTCCTGGCACGGGCCGTCGCCGGTGAGGCGGACGTGCCGTTCTTCTCCGCCTCCGCGTCGGAGTTCATCGAGATGATCGTCGGCGTGGGCGCCGGCCGGGTGCGCGAGCTGTTCGCCGAGGCCCGCAAGGTCGCCCCCGCGATCATCTTCATCGACGAGATCGACACCATCGGCCGCGCCCGCGGCGCCGCCGGCGGACTCGGCGGCCACGACGAGCGCGAGCAGACGCTGAACCAGATCCTCACCGAGATGGACGGCTTCTCCGGCTCCGAGGGCGTCGTCGTCATCGCCGCCACCAACCGCCCCGACGTCCTCGACCCCGCCCTCACCCGGCCCGGCCGCTTCGACCGCACCGTGCACGTCAGCCCGCCCGACCGGACCGGCCGCGAGGCGATCCTCCGCATCCACCTGCGCGACGTCCCGCTCCAGGCCGACATCGACCTCACGCGGGTCGCCCGCGCGACCCCCGGCATGACGGGCGCGGAACTCGCCAACCTCGCCAACGAGGCCGCCCTGCTCGCTGTCAAGCGCGGCAGGAAGACCGTCGGGCAGAGCGAGCTCTCCGACGCCCTGGAGAAGGTGCAGCTCGGCGCCGCGCGGCCGCTGGTGCTCTCACCCGAGGAGCGGCGCCGCACGGCGTACCACGAGTCCGGCCACGCGCTGCTCGGCATGCTCCAGCCCGGCGCCGACCCGGTACGCAAGATCACTATCGTGCCGCGCGGCCGCGCCCTGGGCGTCACCCTCTCCACGCCCGACTCCGACCGCTACGCCTACAGCGAGGAGTACCTGCGCGGCCGCATCATCGGCGCCCTCGGCGGCATGGCCGCCGAGCACGTCGTCTTCGGGGTGATCACCACCGGCGCCGAGAACGACCTGGAGCAGGTCACCAACCTCGTGCGCGGCATGGTCGGCCGATGGGGGATGAGCGACCGGGTCGGGCCGCTGTCGGCGATCCCGGCCGACGCCCAGCAGCCGTACGGGCTGTCCGCCGCCCCGTCCACCCTCGACGTGGTCGACGCAGAGATGCGCCGCATCGTCGACGAGTGCTACGGCACCGCCTGCCGCCTCCTGGACCAGCACCGCGAGCAGCTGGACTCGCTGGCCGAGCGGCTCCTGGAGGCGGAGACGCTGGAGGAGGGCGAGGCGTACGCGGCCGCCGGCATCCCCCGGCTGGAGAAGCCGTCCGGAAGTCTCGGCTAGGGCCCGGTCTGCCGCTGTGCGCCCCGCGCGCTCCGGGCCCGGGGTCTTTCGGGCAGGCCGTGTGGCGAGTGGGCCGAAGGGCCGCTGCGGGTACCCCGGAGGTGAACCGGGCCCGACGCGGGTCAGACCCGCGCGACCAGGTAGCGGAAGACGTTCTCCATCCGCACGGTGCCGTCCGCGCGCCGGTAGGGGTGCAGTGCCTCGCGCAGTTCCTTGCGGACCTGGTCCACGTCCGTGGCGGCCGCCGCCGCGTCGAAGAGCCCGGTGGAGACCAGGCCACGGACCGCGCTGTCCATGTCGGGGTAGCCGAACGGGCAGGACACCCGGCCGGAGCCGTCCGGGCGCAGACCCGCACCGCGGGCCATGTCCTCGAGGTCGTCCCGGCCGCTGAGCCGGGTCTCCACGGCGGCGCCGCGCGGCTCGGCCAGGCGTGCGGCGACCCGCAGCACCCGTCCCGTCGCGCACCGTTCGGGCGGTCCCCAGCCGGCCAGGACGACGGGGCTGCCGCGCTCGGCGAGGCCGGACGCCGCACGCAGCGCCGGTACCAGTGCCGACGGCGGCGCCGCCGGGTCGAACGCGGTGATCACCGTGAACGGTGGCGCGTCGTTCGTGGCCGCGGCCGCGGCCTCCGGGCCGCCGGGGACGAGCCGGGTACGGCCGCGGGAGGGTGCGGGGATGCCCCATTGCGGGGCCGGGAGCAGTCGTTGCCGTGCGAGTGCCAGCCGCTGGTCGTCGGGGTCGCAGCCGGTGACGGTGGCCCCGCGGGCGGCGGCCATGAGCAGCGCGAGCCCCGAACCGCAGCCGACGCCCAGCAGGCGTGTGGCGGTGCCGACGCCCAGGCGCTCGTACACGGCTTCGTAGAGCGGCACGAGCATCCGCTCCTGGATCTCGGCCCAGTCCCGCGCCCTGCCGTCGGCCCGGTGGATGCGTGGGTGTGCGAGCGTAGGTGTCATAGATCGCCCCTTCAGCCGCGTCGCGGTCTCGCTGAAAGCTTTCCTCGTACGCTCCCCCGTTACGCCGCGCATGTTCACGGTTACGCGGCGCATGCCCCCTAGGTCAGCCAACTCCCCTTCCGGGCCGTAGTCCAGAGGTTTGAAGGCGGGGATTGAGCCGAACCCGCGGCCGGAGTGCGCCCCGTCGATTCACGTCCGGCGGCGGCGGACCCGTACCATCTGCGGCATGGCAAAGGCTCCCGTACTCACCCCCCAGGCTGACGACTTCCCGCGCTGGTACCAGGACCTGATCAACAAGGCCGAACTGGCCGACAACGGCCCGGTGCGCGGCACCATGGTCATCCGGCCGTACGGGTACTCGCTGTGGGAGCGGATGCAGCAGGAGATGGACGCACGGATCAAGGAAGCGGGCGCGCAGAACGCGTACTTCCCGCTCTTCATCCCGCAGTCCTACCTGACCCGGGAGGCCGAGCACGTCGAGGGCTTCGCCCCGGAGCTGGCCGTGGTCACCCACGGCGGCGGCAAGGAGCTGGAGGAGCCGGTCGTCGTCCGGCCCACCTCCGAGACCATCATCAACGAGTACTTCTCCAAGTGGGTGCAGAGCTACCGCGACCTGCCCCTGCTCATCAACCAGTGGGCCAACGTGGTCCGTTGGGAGATGCGCTCGCGGCTGTTCCTCCGCACGAGCGAATTCCTCTGGCAGGAGGGCCACACCGCGCACGCCACCTTCGAGGACGCGCGGGACTACGCCGCGATGATCCACCGCGACGTCTACGGCGACTTCATGACCGGCGTCCTCGGCATCGACGTCCTGCTGGGCCGCAAGACCGCCCGCGAGCGCTTCGCCGGCGCCATCAACACCCTCACCCTCGAAGGCATGATGGGCGACGGCAAGGCGCTGCAGCTGGGCACCAGCCACGAGCTGGGCACCAACTTCGCCAAGGCCTTCAACACCTCCTACCTGTCCAAGGAAGGACAGCAGGAGCTGGTCTGGCAGACCTCCTGGGGCACGTCGACCCGCATGGTCGGCGGCCTGATCATGTCCCACGGCGACGACAACGGACTGCGCGTGCCGCCGCGGCTGGCGCCCGTGCAGGCCGTCGTGCTGGCGATCAAGGGTGACGACGAGGTCGTGGCCAAGGTCCGCGAGATCGGCGACCGGCTCAAGGCCGCTGGCATCCGTGTGCAGGTGGACGTGCGCACCGACACCCCCTTCGGCCGCCGCGCCGTCGACTGGGAGCTCAAGGGCGTGCCCGTCCGCGTCGAGGTCGGCCCGCGCGACCTGGAGAACGGCACCGCGATGCTGGCCCGCCGCATCCCCGGCGGCAAGGAGCCGGTGGCCATCGACGAGCTGACCGCGCTGATCCCCAAGGCCCTTGAGGAAGACCAGGCCACGCTGCTGCGCCAGTCCCGCGAGCGCCGCGAGGCGCGCACCGTGGACGTCGCGACGATCGGCGAGGCCGCCGAGGCCGCGGCCACCGGCTGGGCCCGCATTCCGTGGGCGGACCTGGGCCCGGAGGGCGAGGCCAAGCTCGCCGAGCAGGGCGTGTCCGTGCGCTGCCTGCTCACCGAGGACGGGGCTGTGCCGGAAACGGACGACGCGCCGGGTACCGTGGCGGTCGTCGCGCGGGCATACTGACCGTCAGATGACTGAAAAGCGACGTACGTAATCGGCAGTACGTCCTTGCTTGAGGCGGGTGCGTGGCTTCTCCGCTGTTCTCCGCACCCGCCCTCAGGCGTACTCATCATCCTGAACTGACTAGTACGTGCAAAATATTTGGGATGGCCCGGTATCGGAACACCGGGCGCCCCCGGCTCGTTGTCACGACGTGAGCACGACACCACCAGTCCTCGCCGCCGAGCTGGCAGTCGCATGGGCCGACATTCAACGGCACCACCCCGAGCTGCCCGATCTGGCCGCCCCCGAGTCCCTGATCGGAGAGTCCTCGTCCGCTTGCGGCACGGAGCTCTCCTTCGAGCGCCTGCTGCACGAGGCCGTCCACGGAGTAGCCGCCGCGCGCGGCGTCCGGGACACCTCGCGGGCGGGCCGCTACCACAACCGTCGGTTCCTGGCCATCGCCGATGAGCTCGGCCTGGACCACTCGGAGGAGCCGCATCCCAGCAGCGGCTTCTCCCTGGTCCAGATGCGCCCCGACACCAAGAAGCGCTACCGGGCCACGATCGACCGGCTGCAGCGCGCCCTCAGAGCGCACACCGCGGCGACCACCGCCGACACCGCCCGCAGCTTCCGCGGGCCGGCCGCCCGGCACGGGTCCTCGGGTGGCGGCGTTCGGGTGAAGGCGGTCTGCGACTGCGGGCGCAATGTCCGGGTCGTGCCGTCCGTGCTCGCGCAGGCCCCGATCGTCTGCGGGGCGTGCGGAACACCCTTCCGGATCCCGGAGACCGCGGCGGTCGCCTGAGGCGGCCGCCCGCGGCGGCGGGTGCGCGGAGCGCCGCCGGGGACGTTCCCGGCGTGCGGCGGCGTGCCTGCCGTATGGCACAATGGTCAGCTGAGCACTCGGCAGCCGTGCAGGACCCCTCTCTCCTTCGGCTGACGCGTCCGTCGGGCATCCGGCTCCACAACCCCACGTGGCGGTCAGGTGTGCCCAACCCACGTCAACACCAGGAGAACCCACTCCCGTGGCAGTCAAGATCAAGCTGAAGCGTCTGGGCAAGATCCGTTCGCCTCACTACCGCATCGTCGTCGCCGACTCCCGGACCCGCCGTGACGGCCGGGCCATCGAGGAGATCGGCCTGTACCACCCGGTCCAGAACCCGTCGCGCATCGAGGTCGACGCGGAGCGCGTGGCGTACTGGCTGGGTGTCGGCGCGCAGCCGACCGAGCCCGTGCTCGCGATCCTCAAGAAGACCGGCGACTGGCAGAAGTACAAGGGCGAGCCGGCTCCGGCCCCGCTCCTGGTCGCCGAGCCCAAGGCCGACAAGCGCGCCCTCTTCGAGGCTGCCGCCAAGGACGCCGGGGACGAGCCCAAGGGTGAGGCCATCACCCAGAAGGCCAAGAAGTCCGACAAGAAGGACGAGGCCGCCGAGGCGGCCGAGTCGACCGAGGCCTGATCGTGCTCGAGGAGGCCCTCGAACACCTGGTCAAGGGCATCGTCGACAATCCCGATGACGTGCAGGTCGCCGAGCGCACCCTGCGTCGCGGGAAGGTCCTGGAGGTCCGGGTGCACCCCGATGACCTCGGCAAGGTGATCGGCCGCAACGGCCGTACCGCCCGTGCCCTGCGTACCGTCGTGGGCGCGATCGGCGGACGTGGTGTCCGCGTCGACCTCGTCGACGTCGACCAGGTTCGCTGAGAAACGAAGCACCGGCACGGGCCGGGGGAGGCGTCACCGCCGCCCCCGGCCCGAGCCGTATCCGACACGCAACGCACAGGAGCGCGAACAAGTGCAGCTGGTAGTGGGACGCATCGGCCGCGCCCATGGCATCAAGGGCGAGGTCTCGGTGGAGGTGCGCACCGACGAGCCGGAGTTGCGGCTCGCGCCGGGCGCGGTGCTGGCCACGGACCCGGCCTCGGCCGGACCGCTCACGATCGAGACCGGCCGCGTGCACAGCGGCCGGCTGATGCTGCGCTTCGCGGGCGTCAAGGACCGCACCGGCGCCGAGGCCCTGCGCAACATCCTGCTGATCGCCGAGGTCGACCCGGACGAGCGTCCGGAGGACCCCGAGGAGTTCTACGACCACCAGCTGATCGACCTCGACGTGGTCACCGTCGACGGGACCGAGGTCGGCCGCATCACCGAGATCTCCCACCTGCCCTACCACGACCTGCTCGTCGTGGAACGGCCGGACGGCAGCGAGGTCATGGTGCCCTTCGTCGGGGAGATCGTGCCCGAGATCGACCTGGAGCGGCAGCGGGCCGTCATCGACCCGCCGCCGGGCCTGCTCGACGAGGCCGAGGCCGAGACCGCCGGCAGCCGCGGCGAGGGTGACGGCGAGGGCGGGGCGGAGCCGGCGTAATGCGCATCGACGTCGTCACGATCTTCCCGGAGTACCTGGAGCCGCTGAACGTCTCCCTGGTCGGCAAGGCCAGGACGCGCGGACGGCTGGACGTACGCGTCCACGACCTGCGCGAGTACACCCACGACCGGCACAACACGGTCGACGACACCCCCTACGGCGGCGGCCCGGGGATGGTCATGAAGCCCGAGCCGTGGGGCGAGGCGCTGGACGCCGTCCTGGCGTCGGGCGAGGGCACGCCCGTGATCGTCGTACCGACCCCCAGCGGCCGCCCCTTCACCCAGGAGCTCGCGGTCGAGCTGTCGGAGAAGCCCTGGCTGGTGTTCACCCCGGCGCGTTACGAGGGCATCGACCGGCGCGTCATCGACGAGTACGGTGACCGGCTCGACGTGCGCGAGGTCTCCATCGGCGACTACGTGCTGGCCGGCGGCGAGGCCCCGGTGCTGGTCATGGTCGAGGCGATCGCCCGGCTGCTGCCGGGCGTGCTGGGCAACGCCGAGTCCCACCGCGACGACTCCTTCGCCCCCGGCGCCATGGCCGACCTGCTGGAAGGCCCCGTCTACACCAAGCCGCCGGTCTGGCGGGACCGCGGTGTGCCGGACCTGCTGCTCAGCGGCCACCACGGCAAGGTCGCCCGCTGGCGCCGCGACGAGGCCTTCCGGCGCACCGCCGCGCACCGCCCCGATCTGATCGAACGCTGCGACCCGGCGACGCTGGACAAGCACGACCGCGCGATCCTCGCGGCCCTCGGCTGGGCGCCGCGCGAGGACGGCCGATTTTGGCGAGCCCCCGAGGCCGTGGAAGAATAGGCGGCTGCCGCTCTGCGCCCGCCGCGCGCCCCTGCCACAGGGGGACACGACGCCCGTCCGACGCGGTGGCAGCCGTATCACCATCACTATGTCCGCCGATGACCTGTGGCATGGGCGAAGAAAGCAGACAGACATGTCCCACGTGCTCGACACCGTCGACGCCGCGTCGCTGCGCAGCGACATCCCGGGCTTCCGTCCGGGCGACACCGTCAACGTCCACGTCCGCGTGATCGAGGGCAACCGCTCCCGTATCCAGCAGTTCAAGGGCGTTGTCATCCGCCGCCAGGGTTCCGGCGTCCGTGAGACCTTCACGGTCCGCAAGGTCTCCTTCAGCGTCGGCGTCGAGCGTACCTTCCCGGTGCACAGCCCGATCTTCGAGAAGATCGAGCTCGTGACCCGCGGTGACGTCCGTCGCGCGAAGCTGTACTACCTCCGTGAGCTGCGCGGCAAGGCCGCGAAGATCAAGGAGAAGCGCGACAACTGAGTCCGCCCGGGCATATGCGGGGCCGTATAGGCTCTGCGCTCGATGGACACCGAGGTACCTCTTCCGGAGCGCGACCGCGCCGAGCCGGCCCCAGGGCCGGATGAGCGGTCGCGCTTCGGCGTACGTACACAGCGGTATGCGCTTCTCGTCGTGGCGTGCGCCGCCGTGATCGCCGCGGTCAACGTCTTCGTGGCGCAACCCTTCGAGATTCCCAGCGGGTCGATGGAGAACACCCTGCGATCCGGGGACCGGGTGCTGGTCAACAAACTGGCGTACCGTTTCGGCGGCGCCCCGGCCCGGGGGGACGTCGTGGTGTTCGACGGCGAGGGATCCTTCGTGCAGGAGTCCGGCAGGACCGACTACATCAAGCGGGTGATCGGTGTCGGCGGGGACCGGGTGACCTGCTGCGACCGGCGGGGCAGGATCACCGTCAACGGCCGCCCGCTGGACGAGACCTATCTTTATCCCGGCGACACACCGTCGCGGGTAGCGTTCGACATCGAGGTACCTGAGGGGAGGCTGTGGGTGATGGGCGACCACCGTGCCGACAGCCGCGATTCCCGCGATCACCTCGGTGACCCCGGAGGGGGCACGGTCCCGGTGGACAAGGTGATCGGCAGGGCCGAGGCCACCATCTGGCCGCTGGGCCGGCGCCGGTCGCTGGACGGCGCCCATGGGTAGCCGGGGACGGTCGGGAGAGGACCGGCCGGTCCGCGCGGCGTACCTGGGCGACGAGGCGGAGGCCGCGGGCCCGCGCAGGAGCGGCGGCCGCGCCGAGCGCCGCAGGCTGGCCCGGAAGGTCAAGCGCAAACGCCGGCGCTCCGCCGCCAGGGAGATACCGCTGCTCATCGGCGTCGCCCTGCTGATCGCACTGGTCCTGAAGACCTTCCTGCTCCAGGCGTTCGTCATCCCGTCCGGCTCCATGGAGCAGACGATCCGCATCGGTGACCGCGTGGTCGTCGACAAGTTCACCCCGTGGTTCGGCGCCAAGCCGCACCGCGGTGACGTGGTCGTCTTCAAGGACCCCGGCAACTGGCTGGAGGGCGAGCAGGCCTCCGGCGGCCAGGACCCCGTGGGGGTCAGGCAGGTCAAGGAGTTCTTCACCTTCATCGGCCTGCTGCCGTCCGCCGACGAGCAGGACCTGATCAAGCGGGTGGTCGCGGTCGGCGGCGACACGGTGAAGTGCTGCGACAAGGACGGCCGGGTCACCGTCAACGGCACCCCGCTCGACGAGCCGTACATCTACCCGGGCAATCCGCCCTCGGACATTAAATTCACGGTCAAGGTTCCGCCGGGCCGGCTGTTCGTCATGGGTGACCACCGCTCCAACTCCGCGGACTCCCGGTTCCACCTGAAGGACCCCGGTGACGGCACCGTGCCCGAGAGCCTGGTCGTCGGCCGCGCCTTCGCCGTGGCCTGGCCCCTTGGCCACTGGTCCGGACTGAAGGAGCCGACCACCTTCTCCACCGTCGCCGCACCGGCTCTCTCTGGCGCGTCTGCCGCCACCGCGAGCCATAGGGTGGCAACATCCAACAATCGGCAAGGAATGATTGCGCTCCCGCCTCCTGCGGAACTCCCGCTCGTTATGGGAGTCGTGGGCCTGCGCCGCATCTGGCGGCGCGGGCGGCAGCGTGGAGTGAGGAGTGGATGTGGGGGACCTGGTGGTCGGCGCAAGGTCCGGACGCGAGGAGCCGGAGGACCATGGGTCCTCGGCGGGCGCGACCGGCGAGGACGGGGTGAAGCCCGGCGACGGCGCGCACGCGGACTCCGGCTCGGGCGGCTCGGGCGGCTCCTCCGACGAGGCGGATGAGACGACGGACGGCGACGGCGGCCCGCCGCAGAAGCAGCGCTCGTTCTGGAAGGAACTTCCGCTGCTCATCGTGATCGCCCTCGTGCTCGCGCTGCTGATCAAGACGTTTCTGGTGCAGGCGTTCTCCATTCCGTCCGCGTCGATGGAGAACACGCTGCAGGAGGGCGACCGGGTCCTCGTCGACAAACTGACGCCCTGGTTCGGCTCGGAGCCCGAGCGCGGCGAGGTCGTCGTCTTCCACGACCCGGGCGGCTGGCTCGGCGAGACCGCGCCGGTCGACACCAACCCGGTCACCTCGGCGATCCAGAAGGTCCTCAGCTTCGTCGGCCTCATGCCCTCCGCCGAGGAGAAGGACCTGATCAAGCGGGTCATCGCGGTCGGCGGTGACACCGTGGAGTGCCAGGGCACCGGCCCGGTCAAGGTGAACGGCAAGGCGCTGGACGAGCCGTACATCTACCCGGGGAACACCCCTTGCGGCGACCGTCCCTTCGGTCCGATCAGGGTCCCCAAGGACCGGATCTGGGTGATGGGCGACCACCGCCAGGACTCCCTGGACTCGCGGTACCACCAGGACCTGCCGGGCAACGGCACCGTCTCCAACGACGAGGTCGTCGGCCGCGCGATCGTGGTGGCCTGGCCGATCGGGCGCTGGTCGACCCTGCCGATCCCCAGCACCTTCGACCAGCCGGGCATCAACGCGGCCGCCGCCGCGGGGCTGCCCGCCGCGGCGGGTGTCGCGGGCGCGGTGCCGCTGGTGCTGCTCCGGCGGCGCTGGCTGATCAACCAGGCGAAGTGACGGGGCTGCCCCGGATCCGTACCGCCGGGTAGGGTGCCGTCGCATGAGCACAGGCACACGCACGGGCACGCGTACGACGACGGGCGGCACGCGCGGGACGGGCGGTAAGAGCGGCGGACGGGCCGGAGCGATACTCTCCGGCCTGGCCGTGGCCCTTGGTTCCGTTCTCTTCCTCGGCGGTTTCGTCTGGGGCGCGATCCTCTACCGGCCCTACACCGTTCCGACGGGGTCGATGACCCCGACCGTGGACACCGGGGACCATATCCTCGCCCAGCGCATCGACGGCTCCGAGGTCCGCCGCGGCGACATCGTGGTCTTCGACGACGCGTTGTGGGGGGACGTCCCGATGGTCAAGCGGGTCGTGGCGGTCGGCGGCGACAAGGTCGCCTGCTGCGACAAGCAGGGGCGGCTGACCGTCAACGGCAAGCCGATCGACGAGCCGTACCTGCTCGACCCCAGGGCTCCGGCCTCGCCGACCGGCTTCTCGGCCACCGTGCCGAAGGACAATCTCTTCATGATGGGCGACAACCGCGCCACGTCGGAGGACTCCCGCGTCCGGCTCACCGACGCCGACGACGGCTCCGTGCCGCGCAGCGCGGTGAACGCCCGCGCCGACGCCATCGCCTGGCCCAGTGGCCGCATGGGCATGCTGCAGCGGTCCTCGGCCTTCGCCGGTCTGTCCGGGGACGGGCCGTCCGCCCCCGGTCCGCTGAAGGCGGTCGTGGCGGCGGCGGTGGGCGGTGCCGTGCTCATCTTCTGCGGGGCCGCGTACGGGCCGCTCGCGCGTGTGGCGGGCCGTCGGCGGACGGCGCGCTGACCATGGCGCGGCGGCGCGCGGCGCGGGTCATCCTCCTCGACCCCTTGGACCGGATCCTCCTGCTGCACGGCTACGAGCCGGACGACCCCTCGGTGACCTGGTGGTTCACCCCGGGCGGCGGGGTCGAGGAGGGCGAGAGCCTGGAGGACGCGGCACGGCGTGAGCTCGCCGAGGAGACCGGCATCACGGGTGCGAAGCTCGGGCCGGTGCTCTGGGAGCGCTCGTGCGCGTTCGACTTCGACGGGCGGCGCTGGGAGCAGGACGAGTGGTATTTCCTGGCCCGGACCGACGACACCCGATTCCATACCGCCGGATTGACGGAATTGGAGCAGCGCAGCGTCACGGGCCTGCGATGGTGGACCTGTGAAGAACTTCTCGGCACGCGTGAGACGGTGTACCCGACCAGACTCGCCGGACTGCTGGGCGTGCTGCTGGACGAAGGACCCCCTCTGTCCCCGATCCACCTGGGGACAGAGCGTGACTGACGCACAATGGGGGGACGTACGGCTGAAGGGGAACATGCCATGAGTGCCGAGGACCTCGAGAAGTACGAGACCGAGATGGAGCTCAAGCTCTACCGGGAGTACCGGGACGTCGTCGGCCTGTTCAAGTACGTGATCGAGACCGAGCGTCGCTTCTACCTCACCAACGACTACGAGATGCAGGTGCACTCGGTGCAGGGTGAGGTCTTCTTCGAAGTGTCGATGGCCGATGCGTGGGTCTGGGACATGTACCGACCGGCGCGTTTCGTGAAGCAGGTACGGGTGCTCACGTTCAAGGACGTGAACATTGAGGAGCTCAACAAGGCCGATCTCGACCTTCCGTCGGACGACTCCGGCTTCAACGGCTGAGCCGCGCCGGCTCGGGGCGGTCCGCTCGAGGGAAGTTATCCACAGGGCTCCGGCAAGATCATCTTTCGGGCACCACCTCCGTCACAGTGAGTGACGGAGGTGGTGTGACATGAACGCCCGAGGAGCATTCGGACGGTACGGCGAGGAACTGGCGGCGCGGTCCCTGACGGCGGCCGGGATGACCGTGCTGGAGCGCAACTGGCGCTGCCGGCACCGTGAGCGCCACGGCGAGATCGACATCGTGGCGGCCGACGGCGACGCCGTGGTCGTGTGCGAGGTCAAATCGCGGACGGAGGGCGGCCCCGAGCATCCGATGGCCGCGGTCACCGCGCGCAAGGCCGAACGGCTGCGGCGGCTCGCCGAGTGCTGGCTGGCCGACCACGGCGGGCCACCGCCGCCGGGCGGGGTCCGCATCGACGTGGTCGGCGTGACCCTGCCCGAGCGGGGCGCCGCCCGGGTCGAGCACGTACGGGGGGCCGCCTGATGGGATTCGCCCGTACGTGTTCGGTGGCGTTGCTCGGCGTGGAGGGCGTCGTCGTCGAGGTGCAGGCCGATTTGGAACCCGGCGTGGCGGCGTTCACGCTGGTGGGACTGCCCGACAAGAGCCTGAGCGAGAGCCGTGACCGGGTCCGCGCGGCACTCGTCAACAGCGGCGAGACCTGGCCGCAGAAGAAGCTCACCGTCGGTCTGAGCCCCGCGTCCGTCCCCAAAGGCGGAAGCGGCTTCGATCTCGCCGTCGCCTGCGCCGTGCTCGCCGCCAATGAGCGGGTCGCCCCCGAGGACATCGCCGATCTGATGATGATCGGCGAGCTGGGCCTCGACGGCCGGGTCCGGCCCGTGCGCGGGGTGCTCCCGGCCGTGCTGGCCGCCGCGGAAGCCGGTTACCGGCACGTGGTGGTCCCCGAGCGGACGGTGGCGGAGGCCTCGCTCGTGCCGGGCGTCTCGGTGCTCGGGGTGCGCAGCCTGCGGCAGCTGATCGCGCTCCTCAACGACGAACTGGCTCCCGAGGAGCCCGAGGACCCGGGCGAGGGGCGCCCCGACCCGATGCTGGCCGGACTCGCGCTGCTCGGCGCGGGACACGGCACGGGGCTGTCCGACGCCGGGACACCCGACCTCGCCGACGTCGCCGGGCAGGGCACGGCCCGCACGGCCCTGGAGGTGGCGGCGGCCGGCGGCCACCACCTGTACCTCAAGGGCCCGCCCGGCGCCGGCAAGACCATGCTCGCGGAACGCCTGCCCGGACTCCTGCCGCCGCTGACGCGGCAGGAGTCGGTCGAGGTCTCGGCCGTCCACTCGGTCGCCGGCATCCTGCCCGCGGGCAAGCCCCTGGTCGACGAGCCGCCCTACTGCGCCCCGCACCACTCGGCGACGATGCAGTCCCTCGTCGGCGGCGGCAACGCCCTGCCGCGCCCCGGCGCGGTATCGCTGTCCCACAAAGGCGTGCTCTTTCTGGACGAGGCACCCGAGTTCAGCGGCCAGGCGCTCGACGCGCTGCGGCAGCCGCTGGAGTCCGGCCATGTCGTCATCGCCCGCGCCGCCGGCGTCGTACGTCTTCCGGCGCGCTTCTTGCTGGTCCTGGCCGCGAATCCCTGCCCCTGCGGGCGGTACGGCTCGCCCGGCGGCATGTGCGACTGCACGCCCAGCATGGTCCGCCGCTACCAGGGGCGGTTGTCCGGGCCGCTGCTGGACCGGGTCGACCTGCGTGTGGACGTCGAGGCGGTCAGCCGCGGTGAGCTGATGGGCAGCACCGCCGGAGCCGAGAGGACGCACACGGTCGCGGCACGGGTGCGCGAGGCACGGGAACGGGCCGCCGCGCGGTACGCGGGCACCCCCTGGCGGATCAACAGCGAGGTCCCCGGCCACGAGCTGCGGACCCGCTGGTCCGTCGCCCCGGGCGCCCTGCGCGCCGCCGAACGGGACATGGAGCGCGGCCTGCTCACCGCCCGCGGCCTCGACCGTGTGCTGCGGGTCGCCTGGACCGTCGCCGACCTGGCCGGCCGGGACCGGCCCGACGGCGCCGACATGGAACGTGCCCTGGAACTGCGCACCGGGGTCCGCCGCGGCCTCGCGACAACGACGGCGACTGCGACCGCGACGGGAGGCCGTTGATGGCCGGCACGCTCTTCGGCACCGACGACACGCTCGACGAACCCGTCCCCGGGGACGAACCGCCCCCGACCGACGAGGAACGCCTTGCCCGGGCGGCTCTCACGGGCGTCGCGGACCCCGGCGACGAGATCGCCGGGCGCTGGCTGCGCGAGCTCGGCCCCGTGGAGACGCTCAGGGCCCTCGCGGCCGGCGACGCGCTGCCCGGGGCGAGCGAGCGGCGGAGGGCGGGCTACGCCCTGCGGGCGGCCCGCGTCGACCCGGTGCGGGACCTGGCCGCGGTCCGGGCCATGGGCGGGCGCTTCGTCTGCCCGGGAGACACGGACTGGCCGAGTCAACTGGACGACCTCGCGGACGAGCGGCCGTTCGGGCTGTGGACGCGGGGGCGGCCCTCCCTGCGGATGTGGGCGCTGCGCTCGGTCGCCGTCGTCGGCGCCCGCGCGTGCACGTCGTACGGCTCGCACATGGCGTCCACCCTCGGTGCGGAGCTCGCCGAGGCGGGCTGGGTCGTCGTGTCCGGCGCCGCGTACGGCATCGACGGTGCGGCGCACCGCGGGGCGCTGTCCGCCGGTGGCGCGACCGTCGGGGTCGTCGCGTGCGGGGTGGACGTGGCCTATCCGCCCGGTCATGCCGAGTTGATCGGACGCATCGCCGAACAAGGTCTGCTCATCAGTGAATTGCCGCCCGCATCGCATCCGACGCGGTCGCGGTTCGTGCTCCGCAATCGCGTGATCGCGGCGCTGACCCGCGGCA
The DNA here is from genome assembly GCF_044753585.1 of Streptomyces sp. NPDC088354. Lineage (NCBI taxonomy): Bacteria > Bacillati > Actinomycetota > Actinomycetes > Kitasatosporales > Streptomycetaceae > Streptomyces > Streptomyces sp. NPDC088354. Next base: position 101,744 of record NZ_JBIVNJ010000016.1, read on the forward strand.
CGGTCGTGGTCGAGGCCCAGTACCGCAGCGGATCGCTGATCACCGCCCGCCGCTCCCGTGAGCTGGGACGCTTCGTCATGGGCGTGCCCGGACCCTGCACGTCGGCACTGTCGCAGGGGGTGCACGAACTGCTGCGCGCGGACGCCGTGCTGGTGACCGGCGCCGCCGATGTGGCCGATCTCGTCGGCCGGATCGGACAGGATCTCGCGCCCGAGCGCCGTGGGCCCCTGCTGCCGCACGACCTGCTGCCGGCGGAGACCGCGCGGATCCTGGAGGCGCTGCCGGGAGGCAGAGCCGGCGCCGAGTGCGCGGCGATCGCGGCGGCCGCCGCTTGCACCCCCGACGAGACTCTCGGCCGGCTCCTGGAGCTGCACGTTCTCGGCTTTGTGGAACGTGACGGCCCGCGCTGGAAGTTGGCGGAAAACCATCTGAAGGAGGGGTCCGCGCCGACACGCTCTGCCGGTGAACACACCATCAGGTGACAGGACGGTTCTTGACCTGGGACCTCCGGGATGGCGAGGTTATGGGGACGCCGCATCGTCGCGGTCTGCGACCTCGTCGTCACGCTACGCTCAAGGAGGTCCGAGTCCCGTCCGCCCCGCAGGTCACAGCAGAACGGCTCAAATCCACGCATGCACCCGCACACCCCCGGGTCAGACCGCGCGACGGCGGCGACCACCGTCACCGGTTCCCCCCGGCCTCCCGGCCCCACCACGCTCGACGCGCTGTGGCGGACCTACAAGTCCACGGGGGACACACGCCTGCGTGAGCAGTTGATCCTGCACTACTCGCCCCTGGTGAAGTACGTGGCCGGGCGCGTCAGCGTGGGTCTGCCAGCCAACGTCGAGCAGGCGGACTTCGTCTCCTCCGGGGTCTTCGGGCTCATCGACGCCATCGAGAAGTTCGATCCCGAGCGCGCGATCAAGTTCGAGACCTACGCGATCACCCGCATCCGCGGCGCCATGATCGATGAACTGCGTGCCCTGGACTGGATCCCCCGCTCGGTGCGCCAGAAGGCCCGCGCCGTGGAGCGCGCCTACGCCACGCTGGAGGCCTCGCTGCGGCGTACCCCCAGCGAGCCGGAGGTCGCCGCGGAGATGGGCATCGCGCTGGAGGAACTGCACGCGGTGTTCAGCCAGCTCTCGCTCGCCAATGTCGTCGCCCTGGAGGACCTGCTGCACGGCGGCGTCGAGGGCGGCGACCGGCTGAGCCTCGTCGACACCCTGGAGGACACCGGCGCCGACAACCCCGTCGAGGTCGCCGAGGACCGCGAGCTGCGCCGGCTGCTGGCCCGGGCGATCAACACCCTGCCCGAGCGCGAGAAGACGGTGGTCACTCTCTACTACTACGAGGGGCTCACACTCGCCGAGATCGGACAGGTGCTCGGGGTGACCGAGAGCAGGGTCAGCCAGATCCACACCAAGTCCGTGCTCCAATTGCGCGCGAAACTGGCCGACGTCGGCCGATGACGCGCGTTGCCGACGGGAGGGCACGGCCGCCGCGCGGCTTCCGTACAGTGGTGCCGTGCCCAAGATTCGAGCGGCCTCGGTGGCCGAGCACAGGTCGATGCAGCGCGACGCCCTGCTGGACGCCGCACGAACCCTGCTCTCCGAGGGCGGTACGGAAGCGCTGACCTTCCCCGCCCTCGCCGAGCGCACCGGACTGGCCAGGTCCTCGGTCTACGAGTACTTCCGCTCGCGCGCGGCCGTCGTCGAGGAGCTGTGCCGGGTCGACTTCCCCGTGTGGGCGGCCGAGGTCGAGGCGGCGATGGCGGCGGCCGACAGCCCCGAGGGCAAGATCGAGGCCTATGTGCGCAGCCAGCTCGCCCTCGTCGGGGACCGCAGGCACCGCGCGGTGGTCGCCATCTCCGCCGGTGAGCTCGACGCGGGCGCCCGTGAGAGGATCCGCGCCGCCCACGGCGGCCTGATCGCCATGGTCGTCGACGCCCTGGGCGCCCTGGGCCACCGCGAACCCCGGCTCATCGCCATGCTGCTGCAGGGCGTCGTCGACGCCGCCGTGCGCCGCATCGAACTGGGCGCCGCCGAGGAGCCGGACGCCATCGCCGACGCCGCGGTCACCACGGCCCTGCGCGGGGTCCTCGGCTGACAGCGGGCGCCGCGGTGCCCTCCGGCATCCGCCCTCCCTCCGTCCCCTCGGGAAGCGGTACACCGAACACCGGCAGCAGCCGGGACGGTCCGCCGCGCAGCATCGCGTCCGGCAGCAGCGACAGCGGATCGAGATAGAACTCCCCGCGCAGCAGCCCCCAGTGCAGGCAGCCGCCCGGGCAGTGCCACGGTCCGTCCGCGAGCACCCCGACCACCTGGCCCGCGCGGACCTCCTCGCCCACCGCGACCGTCGCCCGAACCGGCTGGTACGTGATCCGCATGCCCTCCGCGAGCCGGATCACCACAATGCCGCGCCCCGCGACCGACCCGGCGTACGCCACGCGCCCGGGCGCCGCCGCGCGCACCGGTGCGCCAGGGCCGGCCCGCAGATCCACCCCGCGGTGCCCCGCCGCCCACCGCACCGGCGGGGGGTCGAAGCCCCGCTCCACCACCGGTCGGCGCGCCCCGTCCGCCGCCGCCACCGGCCACGCACGGTCAGCCGGGACGCCGCCCCGGTCAGCCTGGTCACCCCGGTCACCCTCGCGCACGACGGCGCTCACCGGCCCCGTGAGCCCACCGAGCCACGTCGTCACCGCGAGGTACACCGTCACCACGAACACCGTCGATCTCGTCATGCCCCCACGGTGACGGACCCCGCCGCGAAGAGATGATCATGGTCGCGGCCTGTGGACAACCAGCCCCGGCCCGCACCCCGCAGGCACGATGTCGCCCGCGGCTCCGGCGGTCCCGTACACTTTCCATGGCGATCCGGGTCACCGGGTCGACTTCGCACGCCCCGCCACCGTCCTCCCCGTGAGCGGTGGACGCGCTCCTCGGTCCCTTGTGGCATGGCGCGTTCGGGGCGTCAGGCGCGGCCGCCGTCCGGCGGCCGCTCAGAACCGAGTACATCTAGGAGTACGGCCATGGCCGTCGTCACGATGCGGGAGCTGCTGGAGAGCGGCGTCCACTTCGGGCACCAGACCCGCCGCTGGAACCCGAAGATGAAGCGTTTCATCTTCACCGAGCGCAACGGCATCTACATCATCGACCTGCTCCAGTCGCTGTCGTACATCGACCGCGCCTACGAGTTCGTCAAGGAGACCGTCGCGCACGGCGGCTCCATCATGTTCGTCGGCACCAAGAAGCAGGCGCAGGAGGCCATCGCCGAGCAGGCGTCCCGCGTCGGCATGCCCTACGTCAACCAGCGCTGGCTGGGCGGCATGCTCACCAACTTCTCCACGGTCTACAAGCGCCTGCAGCGCCTGAAGGAGCTCGAGGAGATCGACTTCGAGGACGTGGCCGCCTCCGGCCTCACCAAGAAGGAGCTCCTGGTTCTCTCCCGTGAGAAGGAGAAGCTGGAGAAGACTCTCGGCGGTATCCGCGAGATGCAGAAGGTGCCCAGCGCCGTCTGGATCGTGGACACCAAGAAGGAGCACATTGCCGTCGGTGAGGCGCGCAAGCTCCGTATCCCGGTCGTCGCGATCCTCGACACCAACTGCGACCCCGACGAGGTCGACTACAAGATCCCGGGCAACGACGACGCGATCCGCTCCGTCACCCTGCTCACCCGCGTGATCGCCGACGCCGTCGCCGAGGGCCTCATCGCCCGCTCCGGCGCCGGTGCCGCCACCGGTGACAAGGCCGAGGGCGAGCCGCTCGCCGCCTGGGAGCGCGAGCTCCTCGAGGGCGACAAGGCCAAGTCCGACGAGTCCGCCGCCGAGCCGGCCGCCGCTGAGGCCGCTCCGGTCGAGGCCGCCACCGAGGCGCCGGCTGCCGAGGCCGCCCCGGCCGAGGCCGCTGCCGAGACCGTCGAGGCGCCGGCCGCCGACGCGGACGCCGAGCAGGCCTGAGCCTCGCCCGCCTTCCGATGCGTGTGAGGACGGCGGGGGCTCCGGCCCCCGCCGTCCGTCCGTAGAACCGCCGGACTCACCGGATTCACCGACTTCCGAGAAGAGACTGACAGACATGGCGAACTTCACCGCCGCCGACGTCAAGAAGCTCCGCGAGCTCACCGCCGCGGGCATGATGGACTGCAAGAAGGCGCTCGAGGAGGCCGAGGGCGACCTGGACAAGGCCGTCGAGATCCTCCGGGTCAAGGGCCAGAAGGGCGTCACCAAGCGCGAGGGCCGCTCGGCCTCCAACGGCGCTGTGGTGTCCTTGATCGCCGGTGACAACAGCGAGGGTGTCCTCGTCGAGCTGAAGTGCGAGACCGACTTCGTCGCCAAGGGTGACAAGTTCGTGGCCGCCGCCGACGCCATCGCCGCGCACGTCGCCGCCACCAAGCCGGCCGACCTGGAGACCCTGCTCTCCTCCGAGATCAAGGACGGCCAGTCCGTCCAGGCCTTCGTCGACGAGGCGAACGCCACCCTCGGCGAGAAGATCGTCCTGGACCGCTTCGCGCAGTTCACCGACGGTTTCATCGCCTCCTACCTGCACCGCACCAGCCCGGACCTGCCCCCGCAGGTCGGCGTCCTGGTCGAGCTGGACAAGGCGAACGCCGAGGTCGCCAAGGACGTCGCGCAGCACATCGCCGCCTTCGCCCCGACCTTCCTCTCCCGCGAGGACGTGCCGGCCGATACGGTCGAGAACGAGCGTCGCGTCGCCGAGGCCACCGCCCGCGAGGAGGGCAAGCCCGAGGCCGCCCTGTCGAAGATCGTCGAGGGTCGCGTCAACGGCTTCTTCAAGGAGAACGTCGTTCTCGAGCAGGCCTTCGCCAAGGACAACAAGAAGACCGTTCAGAAGGTCCTCGACGAGGCCGGGGTCACGCTGAAGCGCTTCGCCCGCTTCCGCGTCGGCGTCTGAGCGTCCGAACCGCGCAAGCGATTGACCGGCGACCCCGCTAGGGTCGTACGCAGCCTGCCGTTCACCGGCGGCCGGCCGCAGTTGTGACGAGGAGGCCATTGCTACAGGGAACGATCACGAACCCTCGGCAATGGCCTTCTTCGTACGTGCACGAGGAGATCTCCATGGATCAGGGTGCCGACAAGGCCCACAACACCAACGGCGACGGCTCCAACACCCAGCGCCGGTACCTGCTCAAGCTCTCCGGCGAGGCTTTCGCCGGCGGCGGGGGACTGGGTGTCGACCCCGACGTCGTGCACAAGATGGCCCGCGAGATCGCGGCCGTCGTCCGCGAGGGCTACGAGATCGCGGTCGTCATCGGCGGCGGCAACTTCTTCCGCGGCGCCGAACTCCAGCAGCGCGGTATGGACCGGGCACGTTCCGACTACATGGGCATGCTCGGCACCGTCATGAACTGCCTCGCCCTCCAGGACTTCCTGGAGAAGGAGGGCATCCAGTCGCGCGTGCAGACCGCGATCACCATGGGGCAGGTCGCCGAGCCCTACATCCCGCTGCGAGCCGTGCGCCACCTGGAGAAGGGCCGCGTCGTCATCTTCGGCGCCGGTATGGGCATGCCCTACTTCTCCACCGACACCACCGCCGCGCAGCGCGCCCTGGAGATCGACGCCCAGGCGCTGCTGATGGGCAAGAACGGGGTCGACGGGGTCTACGACTCCGACCCCCGCAAGAACCCCGACGCCGTCATGTTCGACGCGCTGGAGTACGGCGACGTCATCGCCCGCGACCTGCGCGTCGCGGACCTGACGGCGATCACGCTCTGCCAGGACAACAGGCTTCCGATCCTCGTCTTCGAGCTGCTCGCGGAGGGCAACATCGCGCGGGCCGTGAAGGGTGAGAAGATCGGCACGCTCGTCAACGACACGGGCACCCGCTGACGGACGACGCCGGCCGCAACCCGGCCGGCGATCCGCCCGGAACGGGGATGGACAACAGGCTGCCGGTCGGACACCGTGCAGGGAAGACGCGCGCAGGGGCCCCTACTAGATGGCTCCGCCTTCTGAAGACCAGGAGCACATGGTGATTGAAGAGACCCTCCTCGAGGCCGAGGAGAAGATGGAGAAGGCCGTCGTGGTCGCCAAGGAGGACTTCGCCGCGATCCGTACCGGCCGTGCCCACCCGGCGATGTTCAACAAGATCGTGGCGGACTACTACGGTGCCGCGACCCCGATCAACCAGCTGGCCTCCTTCGCGGTACCCGAGGCGCGGATGGCCGTGATCACTCCCTTCGACAACTCGGCGCTGCGCAACATCGAGCAGGCCATCCGGGACTCCGACCTCGGTGTCAACCCGACCAACGACGGCCGGATCATCCGGGTGGTCTTCCCGCAGCTGACCGAGGAACGCCGCAAGGAGTACATCAAGGTCGCCCGCGGCAAGGCGGAGGACGCGCGGATCTCCGTGCGCAGCGTGCGCCGCAAGGCCAAGGAGACCCTCGACAAGCTCGTCAAGGACGGCGAGACGGGCGAGGACGAGGTGCGCCGGGCGGAGAAGGAGCTCGACGACACCACGCACAAGTACGTGGCGCAGATCGACGAGCTGCTCAAGCACAAGGAATCCGAGCTGCTCGAGGTCTGAGCCCCGACGTCTGACTCCGGCCCCGGGGCCGGAACCGGCCGCACCGGGCCCGCGGGCCCGGGCGCCGCACCTCGGCCGCTCCGTGCGCCGACCCAGCTCCTCCACCCACCCACCCCACCTCCGACCGACCCGGACCGGACGAAAACGCGAGGCGAATCTCCGTGAACGACTCTTCCTGGGGGGCTTCGCCACGCGCCGGCTCCTGGGGAGGCGAGGACGAAGGGGCCACTCGTATGAGCGGCCCCTTGTTCCGCGACGACGCCCCCGAACCGGCGGATCACTCCGCGCGGCCCGACCGCTCCGCGCCGCAGCCGGCGGCTCCGGGCGGACCCGCGAAGAAGAGCGCCGGGCGGAACCTGCGCGCCGCGATAGGGGTCGGCGTCGGTCTCGGCGTCGTCATCCTTGCCTCGCTCTTCATCGTCAAGGCCATCTTCGTCGGTGTCGTCGCGGCGGCTGTCGTGGTGGGGCTGTGGGAGCTGACCTCCCGGCTCGCGGAGCGCAAGGGGATCAGGGCTCCGCTGATCCCGCTCGCCGTGGGCGGCGCCGCCATGGTCGTCGCCGGCTACGCCCGCGGTGCGGAGGGCGCGTGGGTGGCGATGGCCCTCACGGCGCTCGCCGTCCTGGTCTGGCGGATGACCGAGCCCCCGGAGGACTACCTCCGGGACGTCACGGCCGGCGTCTTCGCCGCCTTCTACGTACCGTTCCTGGCCACCTTCGTGGTGATGATGCTCGCCGCGCACGACGGTCCGTGGCGGGTCTTCGTCTTCCTGCTGCTGACCGTCGTCAGCGACACCGGTGCGTACGCGGTGGGATGGCGCTTCGGCACGCACAAGCTGGCCCCGCGCATCAGCCCCGGCAAGACCCGGGAGGGACTGGTCGGGGCCGTCGCCTTCGCGATGGCCGCCGGTGCGCTGTCCATGGAGTACCTGATCGACGGGGGCCACTGGTGGCAGGGCCTGCTGCTGGGCCTCGCGGTCGCGGCGAGCGCCACCCTCGGCGACCTCGGCGAGTCGATGATCAAGCGTGATCTCGGCATCAAGGACATGGGCAAGCTGCTGCCGGGCCACGGCGGCATCATGGACCGCCTCGACTCCCTCCTGCCGACCGCTCCGGTGGTCTGGCTGCTCCTGGTGGCGTTCGTCGGCTCCGGCTGACGCCCCGCTCCGCGCGGATGCGATCAACAGCGTCCTGGGGTGGACTTGATCGATCCCCTGGACGTCGATCCGTAGGAGCGAGCATGGCCGCCAAGCCCCTGGTACCGCCCTTCACGCGGGAGAGCGCCATCGCGAAGGTGCGCATGGCCGAGGACTCCTGGAACTCGCGCGACCCCGCGAAGGTGGCGCTCGGCTACTCGCCGGACAGCCGCTGGCGCAACCGCGCGGAGTTCGTCAACGGGCGGGACGAGATCGTCGCGTTCCTGACCCGGAAGTGGAACCGCGAGCTCGACTACCGCCTGATCAAGGAACTGTGGGCCTTCGACGGCAACCGCATCGCCGTACGCTTCGCCTACGAGTGCCACGACGACTCCGGCAACTGGTACCGCTCCTACGGCAACGAGAACTGGGAGTTCGACGACCAGGGCCTGATGCGCGTCCGCCATGCGTGCATCAACGACCTGCGCATCGACGAGTCGGACCGGGCCTACCACTGGCCGCTCGGACGCCGCCCCGACGATCACCCGAGCCTGTCCGACCTGGGATTCTGAGTCGCGCGGGACCCGCCGCCCCGGGGGCGCGCCGGCGCGGCGGACCCGCGCTGGCCGGGCGGTCCCCGTGCGGCTAATCTCGAACGTGTGTACGAACTGCCATCGGATCCGGAACGTCTGCGGGTGATCCGCCTGTATCTCCAGTTGCAGATCGACGCCGTGGACGCCCGGATCCGGAAGGCGGAGGCGGGTATCCGCCCCCAGCGGCGCCCCGCGGCCGCCCGGGCCTGGCGCCTGCAGAGCGTCGCCGACCCCCGGGGCGGCCCCGGCCGCGGCGTCGTCCACCGCGACGACTGCCGCATTCGCGGTGGGGGCCGGCTCAGCGCCAGGGAATTCGAGATCGCCCTCGGCATGCCGGATGTCACCGCGTGCACGATCTGCCGGCCGGACCGCCACGCCGCCAGGCCCTGACGGGGTACTACGCGGCCGGTACCTCCCGGGCGCGGCGCTCCGACGCGACGGCCGCGGCGCCGGCGCACACGGCCGCGCCCAGGGCGAAGCACGCGGCGGCCGGGTTGACGTGGTCCGGCACCGACGCGGCCGCGTAACTGCCGCCGTCCTCCGCCTCGATGACGTCTCCCGCGACGTGCAGCAGGCCGCAGGTGTACATCGCGACCGCGCAGGCGCCCAGCAGCGCCGCGCCGGACCTGAGCCGCACCTCGCGTCCCGCGCCGCGCACCCCCGACCGGCCGAGGGTGCCGAATCCGTAGCCGGCCAGGGCGAGGACGCATACGAGGCCGGCCGGGACGAGGAGCAGAAGGACCGTCGGGCGAGTCCATCAGTGCGGGATCCGGGCGGCTGTGGCGGAGCCCATAGTTCCGGCAACAGGACTGTCACGGTGTGCGGTCCTGAACGGGCGCCACACGGTGCGGTGTTGGGCGCGCCCCGGGACGCGGGGGTCGCGGGCGGTTCCGTCAGGCGCGACGGGTCGCCGCCTTGCGCAGCCCGTACACGGCAGCGCCGGCGGCGATCACCGCGGCGCCGGTCAGGACGGAGGCCGGGGGGAGCGCGAAGGCCAGCACGAGGCAGCCGGCCGTGCCCGCGATCGGGACGACGCGGGCGGGACGGCCCTCGGCGGCGGTCAGGGTCCAGGCGGAGGCGTTGGCGACGGCGTAGTAGGCCAGCACGCCGAAGGAGGAGAAGCCGATCGCGCCGCGCACGTCCGTCGTGGCGGCCAGGACGGCGACGACCGCGCCGACGGCGAGTTCGGCGCGGTGCGGGACGTGGAAGCGGGGGTGGACGGCGGCGAGGGCGTGCGGCAGGTGCCGGTCGCGGGCCATCGCCAGCGTGGTGCGCGAGACGCCCAGGATCAGGGCGAGCAGCGAGCCGAGCGCGGCCACCGCCGCGCCGGCCCGCACGACGGGCGCCAGCGCGGGCATCCCGGCCGATCGCACGGCCTCGACCAGAGGGGCGGCAGTGCGGGCGAGGCCGGCGGGGCCCAGGACGAGCAGGACGGACACGGCGACGGCCGCGTAGACGACCAGGGTGATGCCGAGCGCCAGCGGGATCGCGCGGGGGATGGTCCTCGCGGGGTCGCGGACCTCCTCGCCGAGGGTGGCGATGCGCGCGTACCCGGCGAAGGCGAAGAACAGCAGCCCGGCCGCTTGGAGTACGCCGCCGAGGCCGGCGTCGGCGCCGACGCCGAGGCGGGCCGCCTCGGTGGTGCCGGAGGTCAGGCAGGCGGTGATCACCGCGGCGAGCACCGCCAGGACCACCGCGACGATCGCCCGGGTCAGCAGCGCGGACTTCTGCACCCCGGCGTAGTTCACCGCGGTGAGCCCGACCACCGCGGCGACCGCGACCGCGTGGGCATGGTCCGGCCAGACGTAGGAGCCCACGGTCAGGGCCATCGCCGCGCAGGAGGCGGTCTTGCCGACGACGAAGCCCCATCCGGCCAGATAGCCCCAGAAGTCCCCGAGCCTCTCCCGCCCGTACACATAGGTGCCGCCCGACTGCGGATAGCGGGCCGCCAGCCTGGCCGAGGAGGTGGCGTTGCAGTACGCCACCACCGCCGCGAGGGCGAGGCCGAGCAGCAGCCCGGACCCGGCCGCGGAGGCGGCCGGGGCGAGAGCCGCGAAGATCCCGGCACCGATCATCGATCCGAGCCCGATCAGCACGGCATCGGCCACGCCCAGGCGCCGCTTCAGCTCTCCGGTGCCGGTGGTGGCCGACGTGCTCATCACTCACTCCCAGTCCGCCGCTGCCCGAGCCGGCCCGTGTCGCAGTACCGGCGCACGATATCCGCAGAAGGTGGACGGCTCCTGACCACGGGATCGCGGTGGCGTGACGGTCGGCGCGTCCCGCCCCGGCCAGGGCGAACCTCCGCCTACGCCGGCCCCAGCAGGCGCCGTGCGGCGTCCGGCACATGTGTCAGGGCGTGCACGAGAACAGTGGGACCCGAGCTCTCCAGAGCGGGCCCGGTGTACCCCCACGCCGCACCGATCGACGGGACACCGGCGGCCGAGGCTGCCGCGATGTCACTGGGGCTGTCCCCCACGAAGCAGGCGCGGCCAGGCGGCACGCCCAAGCGGTCGAGAGCGAGCAGGATGCCTGCCCCCGAGGGCTTCGGCTCCGCGTCGCCCCAGCCGACCACCACGGAGAAGTACGACGAGATCTCCTGAGGGATCATCCATGCGACCCGGCTGCGGGGCTGCATGGTCACCACCCCGATCTCCGTGCCCGCGGCGGCGAGGTCACGCAGAACCTCGACCGCACCGGGGAAGGGCGACGCGTTCCGCATGGCCACGCCCAACGCCACTTCCCACGGTGTCCCGAACGCGATCTCCTGATCGACCACGCCGAGATGCGCCAGGAGTTCGTCATGGCGCAGGTGATCGAGATCCGCGGGCAGTTCGCCCTCGTCGAAGGGCTTGCCCAGTACGGCGCCGGCGACTCCGAGGACCGCCTGCCGCACGGCACGCCGGCTGTCCAGCAGGACGCCGTCAAGATCGAAGAGAACGGCCGTCGGGGAACTGCTCACTGTGTGAATCCGCCACTCGCAACAAGACCGCCCGGGCACCGGCCGTCCGAACAGGAACTCTCCGGGGACGGCGATGCGCGGGTCGGCAGCAATCGAAGTACATGCGAGCATATGGCGGGCCGCCCGGCGGGCCGCGACCGGGCCGGTACGGGTCCGAACGCCGCCCGGTCCTGGCATGCATCACGGCTCTGCCGTGCCCGGCCCGACGACGGCGGTGAGGGCCGTCGCGTCGCCGGCCGGAGCAGGGTCCCGGGAGTGTGCCACCGCGCCTCCGGTCCTCGTCACGAAAACCGAGCGACACCGTGCGGTGGGTGTCACTACCGTCGGCCGGATGGACGAGGAATCCACCAACCTGACGTGGCGACCGCTCACCATCGGGGACGCGAAGGCGTCGGCCGACCTCCTCAAGGCCATGGAGGCCGCAGACAGGACCGGCGAGCACTACGACGAGGAGGACACTCTCCAGGAACTGGTGGATCCCTACGCGGACCTGGAGCGCGCGAGCCTCGCCGCCTTCGACGGCGACGTGATGGTCGGCTACACGAAGGCCGTGTACAAGCCGACCGCCGAGGGGACACACCGGGTCATGGTCGACGGCGGGGTGCACCCGGACTACCGTCGCCAGGGCATCGGCACCGTGTTGCTGAAGGCCGGGACGGCGGGCGCGAAGGCGTTGCACGCGCTGCATCACCCGACGCTGAAGCTCGTGGTGGAGGCCCAGCAGTGCGAGCACATCCCCGGCGCGGCCGAGCTCTTCCGCTCCCAGGGGTTCGCGCCGGCCCGCTACTACCAGTCCATGGAGCACCCGCTGCGCGGCGAGATCCCGGACACGGCGATCCCCGACGGGCTGCGGGTCGAGCCGTGGTCGGAGCAGAACGACGAGGAGTTCCGGATGATCCGGAACGAGGCGTTCAAGGACCACTGGGGTACCGTCCCGGTGCCCGCGGACGCCTGGAAAAACAAGATCACCAACCACAGCTTCCGGCCCGAGGTCAGCTTCCTGCTCCGGGACGTGGCGAACGGAGCCCCGGCGGGCATGCTGGTGACCATGTCGTGGGACGCCGACACAGCGGCCACCGGCGTGCGCGAGGCCTACTTCATGCTCATCGGGACGCTCCGGGAGTACCGCAGACGCGGCGTCGCCGGCGGGCTGATCGGTCACGCGCTGCGCCGCGCCGCCGACCAGGGCTACGGGAAGGCGAGCCTGAGCGTGGACTCGGCGAATCCCAGCGGGGCGTTCGGGATCTACGAGAAGGCCGGGTTCGAGCCCAAGGACCGGTACGTACGGTGGGCGCTCGACGTCCGGTGACCGGGAAGGCTCGGTGTCGCCGGGATTGTCGCCCGTCGGCCTCCGGCGACACGTCTTCCGGCGCGCCGCACGCAGTCACCAGGTGAAGGCCGGACTCGACGTCCGGACGAGGCGCCGCCCCGGCGGAGGAGGGACGCCCGAGGGTGACGGGGGCCTCACCAGGCCGAACCGGGCGGCCCCAAACGATCTGCGACACTGGACGCACCATGCCTGCACCCGGAGAACTCACCTTCGTCGCGCCGCGCGCCGCCAAGAAGCCGCCGCGGCACCTTGCCGACCTCACGCCCGACGAGCGGCGGGAGGTGGTCGCGGAGCTGGGGGAGAAGCCGTTCCGGGCCAAGCAGCTGTCGCAGCACTACTTCGCGCGGTACACGGACGATCCGGCCGCGTGGACGGACATTCCGGCGGCGGCGCGCGGGAAGCTGGCGGAAGGGCTGCTGCCGGACCTGATGTCGGTCGTGCGGCACAGCAGCACGGACAACGACACGACGCGCAAGACGCTGTGGCGGCTGTTCGACGGGACGCTGGTCGAGTCGGTGCTGATGCGCTACCCGGACCGCGTGACGATGTGCATCAGCTCCCAGGCCGGTTGCGGCATGAACTGCCCGTTCTGCGCGACCGGGCAGGCCGGGCTGGACCGGAACCTGTCCACCGGCGAGATCGTGCACCAGATCGTGGCGGGCATGCGCGCGCTGCGCGACGGGGAGATCCCGGGCGGGCCGGCGCGGCTGTCGAACATCGTCTTCATGGGCATGGGCGAGCCGCTGGCGAACTACAAGCGGGTGGTGGGTGCCATCCGCCGGCTGACCGACCCCGAGCCGGACGGGCTGGGGCTGTCGCAGCGCGGCATCACCGTCTCCACGGTCGGCCTGGTGCCGGCGATGCTCCGGTTCGCGGACGAGGGCTTCAAGTGCCGTCTCGCGGTGTCGCTGCACGCGCCCGACGACGAGCTCCGCGACACCCTGGTGCCGGTGAACACGCGCTGGAAGGTGCGTGAGGTGCTGGACGCCGCATGGCACTACGCGGACGTGTCCGGGCGGCGCGTCTCCATCGAGTACGCGCTGATCCGGGACATCAACGACCAGGCCTGGCGCGCCGATCTGCTGGGCCGGCTGCTCAAGGGCAAGCGCGTGCACGTCAACCTGATCCCGCTCAACCCGACGCCGGGCTCGAAGTGGACGGCGTCGCGGCCCGAGGACGAGCGGGCGTTCGTCGCGGCGCTGGAGGCGCACGGCGTGCCGGTGACCGTGCGGGACACCCGGGGTCAGGAGATCGACGGGGCCTGCGGGCAGCTGGCGGCTTCCGAGCGCTGAGAGGCGCTTGCTAGGGTGGCGGTCGATTGCGGCGGTTTGCCGTGAACGGCCCTGAACGGTCGGTCGACAAGAGAACATCCGACAGGGGAGCGCACACAGCGCTGAGAGTGCGGCACGGCCGCAGACCCTCGAACCTGATCCGGGTCATACCGGCGTAGGGAGTCACTTGATGAGCACCATCCGTCGGCGTGCCGCCGGCACCGCCCTCGTCGTCGCGCTGGGCGCGGCGTCCCTCGCGGCCTGCGGCGGAGGCGACGATGACGCCTCCCGCGGCGGTTCCAAGACCGTCACTCTGGTCAGCCACGACTCCTTCGCCGCCTCGAAGGCCGTGCTGAAGGCCTTCACCCAGCAGACCGGTTACACGGTGAAGGTCCTGCGCGGCGGCGACGCGGGCGCGGCGGTCAACCAGGCCGTCCTCTCCAAGGGCAACCCGCAGGGCGACGTCTTCTTCGGCGTCGACAACACCCTGCTCTCCCGCGCCCTGGACAACGGCCTGTTCACGCCGTACGAGGCGAAGGACCTGGACAAGGTCCCCGCCGCCCTCCAGCTCGACGGCGCCGAGCACCGGGTCACGCCCGTCGACTTCGGCGACGTGTGCGTCAACTACGACCGCGCCTGGTTCGCCGCGCACAAGGTGCCCGTCCCGCAGACCTTCGACGACCTGGTCAAGCCGGCGTACAAGGACCTGCTGGTCACGGAGAACGCCGCGACCTCCTCCCCGGGGCTGGCCTTCCTGCTGGCGACCACCGCGAAGTACGGCGACGGGGGCTGGCAGGACTACTGGACCAAGCTCAAGGCCAACGGCGTCCAGGTCGTCGACGGCTGGGAGCAGGCCTACTACGACGACTTCTCGGGCGCCGGCGGCGGCAAGGGCGACAAGCCGCTGGTCGTGTCGTACGCGTCCAGCCCGCCCGCCGAGGTGCTCGCGCTCAAGGAGCAGCCCAAGGAGAGCCCGACCGGCGTGGCGACGGCCACCTGCTTCCGGCAGATCGAGTTCGCCGGGCTGCTGGACGGTGCGAAGAACACCGAGGGCGGCAAGGCGCTCGTCGACTTCCTGCTGAGCCGCACCTTCCAGGAGGACATGCCGCTCAGCATGTTCGTCAACCCCGTCCGGGACGATGCGAAGCTGCCCGAGGTCTTCACCAAGTACGCGCCGGTGATCAGCGGTTCCGCCACCGTCGAGCCGAAGAGGATCGCGGCGAACCGTGAGCAGTGGGTCAAGACGTGGTCCTCGCTCGTGCTGAAGTGACCGGAACGAGCCCGATGCGTACGGCCGCCCTGCGGCCGTACGCCGTGCGGCTCGGCCTGATGGCGCTGCCGGCCGCCTTCTTCGCGGTGTTCTTCGGCTATCCGGTCGCCGCCATCGTCACCCGCGGGCTCCGCGAGGGCGGCCGGTGGCGGCTCGGCCGGTTCGCCGACGTGCTGGGCGACCCCGACATCCTGCACGTGCTGTGGTTCACCTGCTGGCAGGCCGCGGCCTCGACCGCGCTCACCCTGGCGATCGCCCTGCCCGGCGCCTATGTGTTCGCGCGCTTCGACTTCCCAGGGCGGCAACTGCTGCGCGCGGTGGTGACCGTGCCCTTCGTACTGCCGACGGTGGTCGTCGGCTCGGCGTTCCTGGCGCTGCTGGGCCGGGGCGGGCTGCTGGACGAGCTGTGGGGGGTGCGCCTGGACACCACGGTGTGGGCGATCCTGCTGGCGCACGTCTTCTTCAACTACGCCGTGGTCGTACGGACCGTGGGCGGCCTGTGGTCGCAGCTCGACCCGCGGCAGGAGGAGGCCGCGCGGGTGCTGGGCGCCGGGCGGTCGGCGGCGTGGCGGCGCGTGACGCTGCCCGCGCTCGCGCCGTCCGTGGCGGCGGCCGCGGTCATGGTGTTCCTCTTCACCTTCACCTCCTTCGGGGTCGTGCAGATCCTCGGCGGGCCCACCTACTCCACCCTGGAGGTGGAGATCTACCGGGAGACCGCCCAGCTGCTGGACCTGCCGACGGCCGCCGTGCTGACGATCGTCCAGTTCGCCGCCGTCGTCGGGATCCTGGCCGTGCACGCCCGGACCGTACGCCGCCGCGAGAGCGCGCTGCGCCTGGTCGACCCGGCCGGAACGGCGCGGCGGCCGCGCGGCGCGGGCGAGTGGGCGCTGCTGACCGGGACGCTCGCAGTGGCCGCGCTGCTGATCCTGGTGCCGCTCGGCGTGCTGGTCGAACGGTCGCTGGACGGCCCCGACGGCTACGGCCTGGACTTCTACCGCGCGCTCGGCTCGGCGGGCGCGGGCGGCGGCACCTTCGGGGTCGCGCCGGTGGGCGCGGTGTGGAACTCACTGGAGTACGCCGCCGCGGCGACCGGGATCGCCCTGGTCATCGGCGGTCTGGCGGCGGCCGCGCTCACCCGGCGCGCCGGCCGGCTCGTCCGCGGCTTCGACGCACTGCTCATGCTGCCGCTGGGCACCTCCGCCGTCACCATCGGCTTCGGTTTCCTGATCACCCTCGACGAGCCCCCGCTGGACCTGCGGTCCTCGTGGATCCTGGTACCGCTCGCCCAGGCGCTGGTCGGTGTGCCCTTCGTGGTGCGCACCATGCTGCCGGTACTGCGTGCCGTGGACGAGCGGCTGCGCGAGGCGGCCGCGGTGCTCGGCGCGTCGCCGCTGCGCGCGTGGCGCGAGGTGGACCTGCCGCTCGTGCGGCGGTCCCTGCTGGTGGCGGCGGGCTTCGCTTTCGCCGTCTCCCTGGGCGAGTTCGGGGCGACGGTCTTCATCGCGCGGCCCGACAACCCCACACTGCCGGTCGCGGTGGCCCGGCTGCTGGGCCGGGCCGGCGAGCTCAACCACGGGCAGGCGATGGCGCTGAGCACCGTGCTGATGCTGGTGTGCGCGGGCGCGCTGCTGGCGCTGGAACGTATCCGCATTCAGGGCGTGCACGGCGCCGACGGTTCGGGGGAGTTCTGATGGCCCTGCTGCAACTGGACGGCGCCACGGTGCGCTTCGGCGGACGGGCCGCCCTGGACGCCGTGGACCTGGAGGTGGCCGAGCACGAGACGGTGTGCGTGCTGGGGCCCAGCGGCGGCGGCAAATCCACGATGCTGCGCGCCGTGGCCGGCCTGCAGCCGCTCGACGCCGGGCGCGTACTGCTCGGCGGCCGCGACCAGACGGGCGTACCGGTGCACCGGCGCGGGGTCGGCCTGATGTTCCAGGACCACCAGCTCTTCCCGCAGCACGACGTCGCGGGCAACGTCGGCTTCGGCCTGCGCATGCGCGGCGCGCGACGGGCCGAACGAGAGCGCGCCGTGGGGGAGTTGCTGGAGTTGGTCGGGCTCCCCGGCGCGCAGCGGCGCGCCGTGGCGTCCCTGTCCGGCGGTGAGCAGCAGCGGGTCGCGCTGGCCCGCGCGCTCGCGCCCGAGCCGCGACTGCTCATGCTGGACGAGCCGCTCGGTCAGCTCGACCGCGGGCTGCGTGAACGCCTCGTGGTCGAACTGCGCGAACTCTTCCGCCGGCTGGGCACGACCGTGCTCGCCGTCACCCACGACCAGGGCGAGGCCTTCGCGCTCGCCGACCGCGTCGTCGTCATGCGCGACGGGCGTGTCGAACAGGCCGGCACGCCGCTGGAGGTCTGGCGGCGGCCCGCGTCGGAGTTCGTGGCCCGCTTCCTCGGGTTCGGCAACGTGCCGGCCGCGACCGTCACCGGCGACGCCGCCGCCACCCCCTGGGGCGAGATCCCCGTCCCGCCCGGGTCACCGCAGGGGCCCGGCCGGCTCCTGGTGCGCCCCGCCGCGGTGCGGCTCGTACCCGCCGAACAGGGGCTGCCCTGCACGGTGGTCGCCCGCACCTTCCGCGGCGACCAGGTCACCCTCGTGCTGGAGCCCGCCGGCGGGCCGCGCCTGGAGGCCTCGTGCGCCCTGCGCGACGCGCCCGCCGAGGGGGAGACGGTCGGCGTCGCCTTCGCCGCCGACGAGGTCGTGGTCCTCGGGGCCTCCTGAGGTCCGGGCGGCGCCTCCGGTAGCACGCCCCCGCGTTCGCGCACCGGCCTGGCGGACGCCTCGGTCGGCGCACAGTGGTGGTCGTCTGCGGCGCCGTGAGCGCGTTCCGGCTGCCGACCCGGTCCACGTCCGACCGGGGAAGTCCCGGCCCCCGCACCGCGAGGGCCGGGACGCCGGTCTACTGGGCCGCGTCCGCCGACAGGCGTGCCAGCGCCCTGGGGGCGTCCTCGATGGAGTCCACCAGGGCGATGCGCGGCGCCATGCTGCGGCCCTCGGCGAGGGACTGGAGGAGGGGCCAGGCCGGGAGACGGGTCGTCCAGTGCTCCTCGTCGACCAGCACCATGGGGCGCGGGGCGCCGTTCGACTCGTAGTAGTTGGGCGTGGTGTTGTCGAAGATCTCCTGCACGGTGCCGGCCGCGCCCGGGAGGAAGACCACGCCCGCGGTGCAGCGGGCCAGCAGGCCGTCCTCGCGGGTGGCGTTGGCGAAGTACTTGGCGATGTGCGCGGCGAAGGCGTTCGGCGGCTCGTGACCGTAGAACCAGGTCGGCACGCCGACGGACGCGCCGCCACCGGGGTAGCGGTCGCGCACGGCGAAGACGGCGCGGGCCCAGTCGGTGATGGAGGGCCGGAAGGAGGGGACCTGCGCGAGCGTGTCCAGCGCGTCCTTGAGCATCGCGTCGTCGAAGGGAGCGGCGTACGCCCCGAGGTTGGCCGCCTCCATGGCGCCGGGGCCGCCGCCGGTGGCCACCGTCAGGCCCTCGCGGGCCAGCGCACGGCCGAGGCGGGCCGCGCCCGCGTAGGCGTCGGTGCCGCGGGCCATGGCGTGGCCGCCCATGACACCGACGACACGGGCCCCGGTGAGGAGTTCGTCGAAGGCGTCGGAGACGGCGTCGTCGTGGATGCTGCGGAGCATCGAGCCGAAGATGTCGCCTGTGGCGCGGGTGCGCAGGAACCACTGGTACGCGTGCGCGTCGGGCGTCGCGTCGTACCCGTCGGGGCCGGTCAGGCCCTCGTACAGGGCGTCCGGGGTGTAGAGCGAGCCCCGGTACGGGTCGAAGGGCAGCTCAGGGACGGGCGGGAAGACCAGGGCGCCCGTGGCGCGGACGTGCGCGGCGGCCTCCGGCTCCATAGGGCACCCCAGGAACACGGCCTCGGCGGTGTCCGCGGAGAGCAGGGCGAAGGTACGGGTCGTCAGATCGACCGACTGCACGCGGTGTCCGCGCAGGGAGCCCGACGCGGCGACGCGGTCGAACTCGTCCAGGGTCTCGATCTCGATGTCGCGGGGCGGCTGTTGCACGCCCGCCACGATAGCGAGCGCCCGCGGGCGGGTCCGTCGCGGGTCGCACGATCGGGGGATGAGGGGCGCCCGGTTCGAGGAGGGGAATCGGGCGCCCCGGTCCATCGCGGGGCCCGGACGGTGCCGGGCCCGGGGCCCACTACGGCAGCGGGAGGGCGCCGAGGTGGGAGACCAGCCAGGTGACCGGGGCCACCAGGACGAGCGCGGTGGTCGTACGCAGGGTGGCGGCGGACCGCAGCAGGGAGGCGGGCGCGCCGAGGCGGGTGAGGGCCGACGTCGAGGGGCGCCGGGCCCGCTTGGCGTCGACGGTCGCGGTGAGCGCGGTGGCGGCGGCCGCGACCGCGACCAGCGTGGCGCCGAGGACGGTCAGCGGGCCGAGCGGCTCGGCGCCCGCGTCGAGCCGGGCCGTCGTGGCCAGCCCGGCGGCGCACACCGCGCAGAGCACACCGAGGGGCCGTCCGACGCGGGGGGCCTCCTCCTGCAGGGCGCGCCCGGCGAGCAGGCGCAGCGCGGTCGGACGGCAGGAGGCCAGGAGGCGGCCGCACTCGTGGAGCAGACCCGGCATGGCCAGGACCAGGCCGATGGCGATGAGGATCCAGCCGCCCGCGACGGCCGGGGCGACCCCGCCGAGGCCGCCGGGCAGCGGGAAGAGGGTGCCGGTCGCGGTCCTGCGCGCGTCGTGGGCGGCGGTGATCTCGATGGCCAGGCCGATCGTGGTGAGCGCCGCACCCCAGGGCAGTCCGGTGGGCGGCGTGCGGACGACCGTCTCGTCGGTGGCCGCCGCGCGCGCCGCCCGCAGGCAGTACGCGGTCGCCACGGCGGAGACCACCGGCACCAGGGCGAGCAGCGTGAGCGCGCCCACCACCGGCAGCGGGCGGTCCGCGCCGAGCGGTCCGGCGGCGGCGCCGCTCAGTGGCGAGCCGGGCAGGTCGCCGCGCAGGTGGAGGAAGGCCAGCAGCGCGAGCAGGACTCCGAGCCCGGTGCTGAGCGCCGTGCTCGCCGCCCCCAGGAGGGGCAGCCCGTGCCGCCCGAGCCCGGCCGCGGACAGGCCGGCGTGCAGGCGCCCGCTGGGCTCCGTCCGCGCCACGAACACCGACAGGTGGACGGTGGCGGCGAACGGCACGGCGCACCACGCGAGCCGGATCAGCCCGCGGGCGGTGTCCCCGGTGTGGGTCAGGGCGTGGCCCAGGGTGGCGAGCAGCAGGAAACCGGTGCCCGCGGCCGCCGCCACGACCAGCAGCCGGCGTGCGAGGACGTCCGGCCGCGAGCCGAGCGCTACACGGAGGCTGAGCACGAGTCGGCGCCCTCCCGGTCCTGCTGCGGCATGCCCGCGACGGGGCGTCCGTCGATGAGGGTGACGACCCGGTCGGCGAGCGAGACGACCTCGGGTTCGTTGGACGCCAGGACGACCGTGATGCCGTGCGAGCGCGCGGCGCTGGTCAGCATGCGCAGCACCTGGGAGCGGTCGGCGCGGTGCAGCGGGGCGGTCGGTTCGTCCGCGAACACCACGGCGGGCCGGTTGACCAGGGCCCGGGCGATCGCCACGCGCTGGCGTTCGGCCTGGAGCAACTGGCCGGGGCGCTTGCGAGCGGCGCCGCCGATGTCGAGGCGGTCCAGCCAGTCCTGGGCGGCGGCGCGGGCGGTGCGGTAGGGGATGCCGGCCAGCAGCAGCGGCAGCGCGGCGTTCTCACGGACCGTCAGTTCGGGCAGCAGTTGCGGGGTGCTCTCGACCCAGCCGAACCGCTCGCGGCGCAGCCGTTCGCGCGCGGCGCTGCCGAGGGTGTGCACGGGTGCGCTGTTGAACCACACCTCGCCCTGCTCCGGCAGCAGTTCGCCGGACAGGCAGCGCAGCAGAGTCGTCTTCCCGGCGCCGTGCGGGCCGAGGATGCCGAGGATCTCGCCCTCCCGCACGCCCAGGGACACACCGAGCAGGGCGGGTGAGCGGTCGTGCGTGTGGCGCAGGCCGCGGGCCCACAGCACGTCGTTGTCGGGTGGGTTCACGTTGGCCTCTAACGAACGCGGGGAGTCCGGGTCACTGGGGCACGCTACGCGCCCGGGGCCCCCGCGCCGCGGTTGCCGTGGGGCATCCGGCGCGCGGCCACCCGTGCGGCCTAGCTGTTGTGACCCGGCGGGCTTGCGGCGAGAAGGCCGAAGGAGCCCCCGGCCGGTGTCCGCACACCGGCCGGGGGCTCCTTCGGAGGCGAACCGGCCCCCGGCGCGACGTCAGAGCTTGGTCCAGGCCTCCGTCAGCACCGTGCGCAGAACGCCCTCGATCTCGTCGAAGGTCGACTGGTCGGCGATCAGCGGCGGGGCCAGCTGGACGACCGGGTCACCGCGGTCGTCGGCGCGGCAGTAGAGGCCGTTCTCGAAGAGCGCCTTGCTGAGGAAGCCGTACAGGACGCGCTCGGTCTCCTCGTCGGTGAAGGTCTCCTTGGTGGCCTTGTCCTTGACCAGTTCGATGCCGTAGAAGAAGCCGTTGCCGCGGACGTCGCCGACGATCGGCAGGTCGTGGAGCTTCTCCAGGGTGGCGCGGAAGGCGCCCTCGTTGTCGAGCACGTGCTGGTTGAGCTGCTCGCGCTCGAAGATGTCGAAGTTGGCCAGCGCGACCGCGGACGACACCGGGTGGCCGCCGAAGGTGTAGCCGTGCAGGAAGGTGTTCTCACCCTTGTAGAAGGGCTCGGCGATGCGGTCGGAGATGATGCACGCGCCGATGGGGGAGTAGCCCGACGTCATGCCCTTGGCGCAGGTGATCATGTCCGGGACGTAGCCGAACTTGTCGCACGCGAACATGGTGCCGAGCCGCCCGAAGGCGCAGATGACCTCGTCGGAGACGAGCAGCACGTCGTACTGGTCGCAGATCTCGCGGACCCGCTGGAAGTAGCCGGGCGGCGGCGGGAAGCAGCCGCCGGCGTTCTGCACGGGCTCCAGGAAGACGGCCGCGACGGTGTCGGGGCCCTCGAAGAGGATCTGCTGCTCGATCTGGTCGGCCGCCCAGCGGCCGAAGGCCTCGGGGTCGTCGCCGAAGATCGGGGCGCGGTAGATGTTGGTGTTGGGCACCTTGAACGCGCCGGGGACCAGCGGCTCGAAGGGGGCCTTCAGGCCCGGCAGGCCCGTGATGGACAGGGCGCCCTGCGGGGTGCCGTGGTAGGCGACGGCGCGCGAGATGACCTTGTACTTGGTCGGCTTGCCCTTGAGCTTGAAGTACTGCTTGGCCAGCTTCCAGGCGGTCTCGACCGCCTCACCGCCGCCGGTGGTGAAGAAGACCTTGTTCAGGTCGCCGGGGGCGTAGTTCGCCAGCCGCTCGGCCAGCTCCACGGCCTTGGGGTGGGCGTAGCTCCAGACCGGGAAGAAGGCCAGCTCCTGGGCCTGCTTGTAGGCGGTCTCGGCGAGTTCGGCCCGGCCGTGACCGGCGTTGACCACGAACAGGCCCGCGAGCCCGTCGAGGTACCGCTTGCCCTTGTCGTCGTAGATGTACGTGCCCTCGCCGCGCACGATGGTCGGCACAGGGGCGTTCTCGTACGACGACATGCGGGTGAAGTGCATCCACAGGTGGTCGTACGCGGTCTTGGAAAGGTCCGCGCTCATGGCTATCTGGTTCCCCAGGTGTAGGTCTGCTTCCGGAGCTTGAGGTAGACGAAGCTCTCGGTGGACCGCACGCCGGGCAGCGTGCGGATCCGCTTGTTGATCATCTCCAGGAGATGGTCGTCGTCCTCGCAGACGATCTCGATCAGCAGATCGAAGGAGCCGGCGGTGACGACGACGTACTCGACCTCCGTCATCGAGGCGAGCGCGTCGGCGACGGGTTCGATGTCGCCGTCGACGTTGATGCCGACCATCGCCTGCCGCCGGAATCCCACGGTGAGCGGGTCGGTGACGGCGACGATCTGCATGACGCCCTGGTCGAGCAGCTTCTGGACGCGCTGCCGCACCGCCGCCTCGGACAGGCCAACGGCCTTGCCGATGGCGGCGTACGGACGCCTGCCGTCCTCCTGGAGCTGTTCGATGATCGCCTTGGAGACGGAGTCGATCACAAAGGCGCCGTTGGCGCCCCTGGGATCCGGAGTACGAGTGGCCACGGACCACACTGTGCATGAGAGGTCAGCAGTCGCGCAACCCCTGATCAATGAAATCCGCAGTTTTGGAGCTCTAAACGCGCGGAATCCATTGTCGCGGAGTTTCGGCTATGTCGAATACGGCAGTGGTGTGGGTACTCTGGGGGCGTCTCACACATCGGACAGGACAGGGAGAGGTGCAGTGAGCGAGCTCCGTATCTTGCGCAACTACATCAACGGAGAATTCCGCGACGCCGCAGACGGGCGCACCACGGACGTGGTGAACCCGGTCACCGGCGAGGCCTATGCGACCGCCCCGCTGTCCGGTGCCGCCGACGTCGACGCCGCCATGGCGGCGGCCGCGGCCGCCTTCCCGGTCTGGCGCGACAAGACGCCCTCCGAGCGCCAGAAGGCGCTGCTGAAGATCGCCGACGCCTTCGAGGCGCGCGCCGACGAGCTGGTGGCCGTCGAGAGCGAGAACACCGGCAAGCCGATCGGGCTGACCGCGAGCGAGGAAATCCCGCCGATGGTCGACCAGATCCGCTTCTTCGCAGGCGCCGCCCGCATGCTGGAGGGCCGCTCCGCCGGCGAGTACATGGACGGGATGACCTCCATCGTCCGCCGTGAGCCGGTCGGCGTCTGCGCCCAGGTGGCGCCGTGGAACTACCCGATGATGATGGCCGTGTGGAAGTTCGCCCCGGCGATCGCCGCGGGCAACACCGTCGTCCTGAAGCCCTCGGACACCACTCCCGCCTCGACCGTGCTGATCGCCGAGATCATCGGCGGCGTCCTCGCCGAACTGGACCTGCCCAAGGGCATCTTCAACGTCGTCTGCGGCGACCGCGACACCGGCCGGCTGATGGTCGAGCACGCCACCCCCGCCATGGCCTCCATCACCGGCTCCGTACGGGCCGGCATGCAGGTCGCGGCCAGCGCCGCCAAGGACGTCAAGCGGGTCCACCTGGAGCTGGGCGGCAAGGCCCCGGTCGTGGTCTTCCAGGACACCGACATCGCCAAGGCCGTCGAGGACATCGCCGTCGCCGGCTACTTCAACGCCGGCCAGGACTGCACCGCCGCCACCCGCGTGCTCGTCCACGAGTCCATCCACGACGAGTTCGTCGCCCAGCTCGCCAAGGCCGCCGCCGACACCAAGACCGGCGCCCCGGACGACGAGGACGTGCTCTACGGCCCGCTCAACAACGCCAACCAGCTCGCCCAGGTCACCGGCTTCATCGAGCGCCTGCCCGCGCACGCCAAGGTCGAGACCGGCGGCCACCGGGTCGGCGACAAGGGCTACTTCTACGCCCCGACCGTGGTGTCCGGCCTCAAGCAGGACGACGAGATCATCCAGAACGAGGTCTTCGGCCCGGTCATCACCGTCCAGTCCTTCACCGACGAGGACCAGGCCGTCACCTGGGCCAACGGCGTCGACTACGCGCTGGCGTCCTCGGTGTGGACCAAGGACCACGCACGCGCGATGCGCATGTCCAAGCGCCTCGACTTCGGCTGCGTGTGGATCAACACGCACATCCCGCTGGTCGCCGAGATGCCGCACGGCGGCTTCAAGAAGTCCGGCTACGGCAAGGACCTGTCGGGCTACGGCTTCGAGGACTACACCCGCGTCAAGCACGTCATGACCTCGCTGGACGGCTGACCCCGCCGCCCCCCGCGGGCACAGCGCCGGCCCCGGGCACCCCCTGTGCCCGGGGCCGTGGCATGTCCGCGTACGCTCCGGATCATGGAGGAACGAAGAGCGCTCGAACAGCGCATCCGCGGGTGGCTGGTCGTCTTTGTGGTGTGCCTGGTGCTGAGCGGTGTGACGGCGTTCCCGCTGGTCCACGAGGTGCGCTGGGTGGACGGATGGGGTCTGCCCGGGTTCGTGGGCGACTGGATCTCCCACGTGCGGGAAGGGGCGGACGCCACCGACGCCCAGTACCCGTTCCTGTTCTACGGAACGGACTGGCTCGCCTTCGCCCACCTGGTGATCGCCGTCGCCTTCTACGGTGTCTGGCGCGACGCGGTGCGCAACATCTGGATCGTGGAGTGGGCCATGATCGCGTGCGCCGGGGTCATCCCGCTCGCCGCGATCTGCATCCCGATCCGGGGCCTGCCGCTGTGGTGGATGCCGGTCGACATGGCGTTCGGCGTGTTCGGTGTCGTCCCGCTGCTGATCCTGCGCCGCATGATCAAGCGGCTGGAGGCGATGCCGGCGGCGACCGCCGCCCCGGCTGAGCCGGTGTCAGGCGCGGGCGCCGCGGCCTGAGGCGGCCGTGCCGGGCGCGCGCCCGCCGTCAGGGCCGGGCGGGAGGGGCCGGCCGGCCGCCGAGCTCGCCGAGCAGCACCTCGATGCGGTTGGAGGTGATGGCGTCCACGCCCAGCCGCTCCAGCCGGCGCATCGTACGCCGCAGGTCCGCCGTCCACGCCCCCACCAGCAGGCCCTCGCCGCGCGCCCAGGCCACCAGGGGGCTGCGCACCAGGCCGAAGCGCAGATTGATCCACCGCGGCCGCAACTCCGTGAGCAGCAGCGGGGGTACCGGTGCCGCGGTCTTCCAGGTCAGCGCGATCTCCGCGGCCGGGTCGCGGTCCCGGACCGCGAGCATCGCCGCGGCCTCGCCGCAGTAGTACGTCCGGTCCTCCGCCCCCGCGTCCCGCACCGCGGCCAGCACCGCGGGCGCCGACTCGGGCACGGTCATGTCGACCAGCGCCCGGCAGCCCTCCACGGCGCCCAGTGCCTCGTACAGCGTCGGGACCCCCGGCGGCAGGGCGGCCGACGGCAGCTCCGCGAGGGCGGCGTCCAGGCCCCACAGCCGCGTCAGGGTGGGATCGTGCAGCAGCACCGGCACGCCGTCACGGGTCACCCGCACGTCCACCTCCACCGCGTCCGCCCCCGCGCGCAGCGCGCTGCGCAGCGAGGGCAGGGTGTTCTCGCGGTGGCGGTACGGGTCGCCGCGATGGGCGACGGCTAGCGCTGCCATCCGGCCAGGTGTGCGTCGATCTCGGCGGACAGCCGGGCCTTGCCGTCGGTGTCGAGGAAGGACGCCTCGACGGCGTTCCTGGCCAGCGCGGCCACGCCCGCCTCGTCCAGCTCCAGCAGACGGGCGGCGACCGCGTATTCGGAGTTCAGGTCGGTGCCGAACATCGGCGGGTCGTCGCTGTTGATCGTGACCAGCACGCCCGCGGCGGCCATCTGCTTGATCGGGTGCTCGTCGAGCGTGGCCACCGCGCGGGTGGCGATGTTGGAGGTCGGGCAGACCTCCAGCGGGATGCGGTGCTCGGCCAAGTGCTCCAGCAGCCGCGGGTCCTGAGTGGCGCTGGTGCCGTGGCCGATCCGCTCGGCGCCCAGCTCGTTCAGCGCGTCCCAGATGGTCTGCGGGCCGGTGGTCTCGCCCGCGTGCGGCACGCTGTGCAGGCCGGCCGCGCGGGCACGGTCGAAGTACGGCTTGAACTGCGGGCGGGGCACGCCGATCTCCGGGCCGCCGAGGCCGAAGCTCACCAGGCCCTCCGGGCGCAGTTCGGTGGCGATGCGCGCGGTCTCCTCCGCGGAGGCCAGGCCGGCCTCGCCGGGGATGTCGAAGCACCAGCGCAGCACGATGCCGAGCTCCTTCTCGGCCGCCGTGCGCGCGTCCTCGATGGCCTCCACGAACGCCCGGTCCGGGATGCCGCGCCGCACCGAGCTGTACGGGGTCACGGTCAGCTCGGCGTAGCGGATGTTCTGCCGTGCCATGTCCCGGGCGACCTCGTACGTGAGCAGGCGCACGTCCTCCGCGTCGCGGATCAGGTCGACGACGGACAGGTAGACCTCGATGAAGTGCGCGAAGTCCCGGAAGCTGAAGTACTCGGCGAGTGCGGCGGGGTCGGAGGGCACCTTCGAATCCGGGTGCCGCGCTGCCAGCTCGGCGACGATGCGGGGCGAGGCGGAACCCACGTGGTGGACGTGGAGTTCGGCCTTCGGCAGCCCCGCGATGAAGGCGTCGAGGGCGGGCGCGGTGTCGGACATGCGGTGATCCTCCTGAGGCTCGGCGGCAACGGCCATGGTAGACGCGAAATTGTTGCGGTCCGCAGTCTTCGCAGGCCATAGCATTGCCCGACGTAGCCAGGAGGAAGCCAGCGATGTCCGACGACCGCGACACCCCGGGGCCCCACGACGCCTCCCCCGCCAGACCCCCCGTCCCGCCGCCGGACGACACCCCCGACGACCGCACCCGCGCCTTCCGCCGGTCCCCGGCGGACGCGCCCGAGGACGCGGCGGCCGCCGCTGCGGCTCCGGAAGGTGACGACGCGGTGGAGACCGTCCCCGCGGCCGCCGAACCGGTCGAGGACACGGCACCGGCCGACGCCGCCCCGGACGAGGACGTCCGTACCCGGACGTTCGGCACGGTGAAGCCCGACGCGCCGGTGGCGCCCGTACCGCCGCCCGCGCCGGAGCCGGTGACGGTGCCGGCGGACGGGGCCGGGTCCGTGGCGACGCCGGACGGGGACGTCCCTGTGCGGGAGTTCGGGGCGGTGCCGCCGCAGGTGCCGGAACCGGAGCGACCGGCGGACCACCGGGCCGCCGAGGTGGCGCGGGATCCGTGGGCGGCGCCGGTGTCCGGGTCCGGATACGGCGCCGCACCGCAGCCGCAGCCGCAGGGGAATCCGTGGGCGCCGCCGCAGCCGGCCCCGTGGGGGTATCCCGCGGCCGCCGTGCCGCCTCAGGCGCAGGCGGACTCCCCGGCGCCGGGGGACCCGTGGGTCCCGCCGCCCATACCGCAGGCGCCCGGTGTGGAGATGACGAAGCGGCCGGTGCCCGCCGACGCTCCGGCGCCGCAGCCGCAGACCCAGGCACCGACCCAGCCGTACCCGTACAGCCCGTGGGGTGCCGTTCCCCCGCAGGGGCAGCATCCGGGGTACCCCGGTTACCCGGGCTACCCCGGCTACCCCGGATACCCCGAGAACCCGGGCTACCCGGGACTCCCCCATTACCCCGGGGGCCCGTACGGGGCCTGGGGGCAGCCCGCGCCGCGCAACGGGTTCGGGGTCACCGCGATGGTGCTCGGCATCATCGGCACCATCCTCGGCATCGCGTGCTTCGGGGCGTTCCTCGGCCTTCCGATGGGGCTGGCCGCGCTCGCCTTCGGCATCGTGGGGCTGCGCATCGCGGGCCGCGGCGAGGCGACCAACCGCGGCCAGGCGCTCACCGGCCTGATCCTCGGCATCCTGTCCGTGGTGGTCTCCGGCGCGATGATCGCGCTGGTGGTCGGCGGGATCAACGGCGGCTGGTTCGACCCGGCGGACGACGAGCTCATCAGTGCGGACGGCGCCGAGTACGGCATGCCGGCGGACGCCGAGAGCCCCGTGACCTACGACGACGGCGTGGTGGTGACCGTCTCCGCCGCGCGGGTGGCCGACGACGTGCCCGCGGGGGCGGCCTCCGACGGCACCGCGGTGACGTTCACCGTGACCGTGGAGAACACCGGCGACGGGACCGCCGACACATCCGAATCCGAGGCCAACGCCTATGCCGAGGAGGAGGACGAGGACACCCTGGAGGACGTCTCGCAGAGCGGCCTGCTGCCAGGGGAACTGCGCTCCGGTGCGACGTCGTCGTCCGAGGTCACCGTGATCGTGCCGGACGACGACCCGGACGGCAGGTTCCAGGTCGAGATCGCCCCGGGCTTCGCCTACGACTACACCTACTGGGAGTTGTCGCTGCCGTGACCTACCGCCGCACCGCCTCCAGCGCGAGCAGCGCCACGTGCAGCGACAGGCAGGACTCCACCTGGTCCAGGTCGACGCCGAGGACGCGCTCGACGCGGTGCAGCCGGTCGTAGAAGGACGGCCGTGACAGGTGCGCGGCGTCCGCCGCCGCGGACTTGTTGCGGCCGCTCTCCAGGTAGACGGCGAGGATGCGCACCAGGTCCGTGCCGTGCTCGGCGTCGTGTGCCAGCAACGGGCCGAGTTCGCGCTCGACGTAGGTCTGCAGGCGGGCGTCGTCGCGCAGCAGGTGCAGGAGCCCGCGCAGCCGCACGTCCGGCAGTCGGTAGTAGGCCCGCCCGCCGCCCGCCGCCCGTGTGTCGGAGGGCTGCGCCCTGCCCCCCTCCTTCCGGGCCCCGTGCAGCGCGGCGTCCGCGACCTGGGCGGCCTCCAGCAGGGTCCGGCGGGCGTCGCGCAGCGATCCGACGGACGAGCCGGCGGCCATGACGAAGGCGGGGCCGCCGTCCGGGGCGGTCTCGGTGAGCCGGGTGAGCGCCGCGGCGAAGCCCTCCAGCGCGGTGTGCTCGTCGTCGGTGGGGCCGAGGGAGACCAGGACGCCGACCGCGCCGTCGTCGAGGGCGCCGGTGAGCGCGGTGAGTCCGCGGTCGCGCACGGCCTGGGCGGCGGTCTCGGTGAAGTCCCGCAGCCTGGCCTGCGCCTCCAGTGCCGCGGCGACGCCCGCGCCGCGCAGCCGCAGCATGACGCCCACGAGCCGGCGCCCTTCCAGGGGCACGCCGATCGCCCGGGCGCGCAGGGCGACGTCGGAGACGGTGAGGGCGTGGGTGAGGACTCCGGACAGCAGTGTGCGGTGGGTCTGTCGCTCCAGCGATTCGCGGTCGCGTTCCAGCAGGCGGTTCAGGGCCAGGGTGGCGGCGCCGCGTTCCAGGAGGACAGTGTGCGGGTGCGGGCGTGCGTCGGGCGCGGCCGCGGAGTCCGGCACGGGTTCGCCGACGACGACCAGCCGCCCCCAGTCGCGGCCGCGGGCGCCGACGCCGGTGACCAGCCAGCCGGTGCGGGGGTCGTGGCCGGTGCGGCCGGCCGGGGCGACGCCGCGGCTGCGGCGTTCCCAGCCGTCGAGCAGCGCCTGCGGGTCGTGCCCGGCCGGGTCGAAGGCGAGCACTTGGTGGGAGAGGTTCTCCAGGACGACGGGCGCGCCCGCGATGCGCGCGACCTCGCGGACGATCTCGTCGGCCTCGGCGCCCTCGACGGACAGCTCGTTGAAGGTCTGGTGGACTGCCTCGGAGGCCCGCAACTCGCTGAGCTGGGCGTCCACGACGTGCGCGTGCACGGCCTCGGTGACGGCGACGAACCGCACCTCGTTGCGGAGCGCGACGAGCGTCAGCCCGCGCCGTTCGGCGGCCCGCACCAGGGGCCGCGGCAGGGTGTCGGCGTACCGGCGGCCGAGTTCGACGACCAGACCCGCGGCGCCGACGTCGGCGAGGTCGTCGATGTACCGGGCCAGCGGCTCCTTGTCGTCGGGGAGCATGACACCCGTGGTCAGCACCAGTTCGCCGCCGTGCAGCATGCCGGCGATGTCGGCGAGCTCGCTGACGTGCACCCAGCGCACCGGCCGGTTGAGCCCCTCCGCGCCGGCGACGACCTGCGGCGACCCGCGCCGGAGCGCGTCGAGCTGCAGGACCTCGGCGACGGTGGGGAACACGGTGCGACCTCCGGGGGAGGGACGGGCGGGTCGGACGGTCGGGCGGGCAAGGCCGCGGGCGGCACCGCCACCGTAGCCCGCAGGGTGTAAGGGCGGCCGGGGCACGGCATGCGATGTGTCGGTTGCCGGGCGCGGGCCGCTTTCGGCATTGTCCACCGTGGCGATCCGCTGATCGTCGCCGGTTAAGACAGATTTCGTCGCGTAACCAAAAGGCAACAACGGAATCACTTGTTGGGGCGAGCCTACTCTGTCAGGATCGTCCACCAATCCAGGCTTTGGCCACGCAGCCCGAGCGGATCCGAGGAGAAGACGATGGCCCTCAGTGCGCATGGCGCGTTCGATGTGCAGGAACGGTTCGCCGAGGGGGCCCAGTACATCGCCGGAGGACTCCGCCCCGGCACGTCGGGCCAGGACCACACCGTGACCGACCCCGCCACCGGCGAGGCCGTGCACCGGTACGCGCTGGCCGGCACCGCTGACGTGGACGCGGCCGTCGCCGCCGCCAAGGCCGCCCTCCCCGGCTGGGCGGGCGCCACCCCCGGCGCCCGCTCCGACGCCATGCACCGTTTCGCGGCCGTGCTGACCGAACGGGCGGCGGAGTTCGCCTGGGCCGAGTCCCTGCAGTGCGGCAAGCCGCTGCGGCTGACCACCGAGTTCGACGTCCCCGGCACGATCGACAACACCGCCTTCTTCGCCGGGGCCGCCCGCCACCTGGAGGGCAGGGCCGCGGGCGAGTACTCCGGCGACCACACGTCCTACGTGCGCCGCGAGCCGGTCGGTGTCGTCGGCTCCGTCGCGCCCTGGAACTACCCGCTGCAGATGGCCGCCTGGAAGATCCTGCCGGCCATCGCCGCGGGCAACACCATCGTGCTCAAGCCCGCCGAGCTGACGCCGCTGACCTCGCTGATGTTCGCCCAGGCGGCGGGCGAGGCCGGCATCCCGGACGGCGTGGTCAACATCGTCGCCGGTGCCGGCCGGCCCGCGGGGGAGCACCTGGTGGGCCACCCCGACGTCGCGATGACCTCCTTCACCGGCTCCACCGCCGTCGGCAGGCGCGTCGCCGAGATCGCGACCGCCACGGTCAAGCGCCTGCACCTGGAGCTCGGGGGCAAGGCGCCGTTCGTCGTCTTCGACGACGCCGACCTGGAGGCGGCCGTGCACGGCGCCGTCGCCGGTGCCCTGATCAACACCGGTCAGGACTGCACGGCGGCGACCCGCGCCTATGTGCAGCGCCCGCTGTACGACGCCTTCGTCACCTCGGTCGCCGACCTCTTCGCCGGCATCCGCGTGGGCGACCCCTTCGACGCCAAGACCGACCTCGGGCCGCTGATCTCGCACGCCCAGCGCGACCGTGTCGCCGGTTTCGTGGAGCGCGCCCGCTCCTACGCCACCGTCGTCACCGGCGGCGAGGCCCCCGCGGCCCCGGGCGCCTTCTACCGGCCGACGCTGATCACCGGCGCCGCCCAGGACAGCGAGATCGTCCAGTCCGAGATCTTCGGTCCGGTACTGGTCGTGCTGCCGTTCGACAGCGATGATGAGGGTCTGGACCTGGCCAACGACACGCCGTACGGCCTGGCGGCGTCCGCCTGGACCCGGGACGTCTTCCGCGCCGGCCGCGCCACCCGCGAGATCAAGGCGGGGTGCGTCTGGGTGAACGACCACATCCCGATCATCAGCGAGATGCCGCACGGCGGCGCCAAGGCCTCCGGCTACGGCAAGGACATGTCCGCGTACTCCTTCGACGAGTACACCCAGGTCAAGCACGTGATGTACGACAACACCGCGGTGGCCCGCAAGGAGTGGCACCGCACCGTCTTCGGCGACCGCTGACCCGGCCGCCCCCCGGACCGCCCCCACCGGCCCGTACGCCCGTCCGTCCCACGCAATACCGCCCCTGGAGGCAGCACCGCCATGGAGATGTTCGAGGGTCTGTCCGAGCCCGTGCGCAACGCGTGGGAACGCAGCCTGACCAGCGGGAGGGCCTCGCTCAGCCGGCGCCGGGTGCTCGGCGCCGGTCTCGGTGTCGCGGGCGCCGGGGCGCTGAGCGCGTGCGGCATCCCGGCCGCCACCAACAACCAGGGCGGGGTCAAGAGCGACGACCTGTCCGACAAGGACAAGTCGCTGGTCTTCTCCAACTGGCAGCTCTACATCGACATGAGCGACGACGAGAAGCACATGCCGACCCTGGAGGCCTTCGAGAAGAAGACCGGGATCAAGGTCAAGTACACCGACGACATCACCGACAACGTCGAGTTCTTCGCCAAGATCAAGCCGCAGCTCGCGGCCGGTCAGTCCACCGGCCGCGACCTGGTCGTCCTCACCGACTGGATGGCCGCCCGGATGATCCGCCTGGGCTGGGCCCAGCCGCTGGACCCCACCTACCTGCCGAACGCCTACACCAACCTGGAGCAGCGTTTCCGCAACCCCGACTGGGACCCCGGGCGCGCCCACTCCTACCCCTGGCAGGGCATCGCCACGGTCATCGCGTACAACGAGAAGGCCACCAAGGGGAAGAAGGTCGCCAGCGTCTCCCAGCTGCTGGACGACCCCGCGCTCAAGGGCCGGGTCGCGATGCTGAGCGAGATGCGCGACACCATCGGCATGACGCTGCTGGACCTCGGCAAGAAGCCGGAGTCCTTCACCGCCGACGACTTCGACGCCGCCGTGGCCAGGGTTCAGAAGGCCGTGGACAGCAAGCAGATCCGCCAGTTCACCGGCAACGAGTACACCGACGGCCTGGCCTCGGGGAACATCGCGGCGTGCGTGGCCTGGGCCGGTGACCTGGTCCAGCTGCAGGCCGACAACCCCGAGATCAAGTTCGTGATCCCCGACGTCGGCTACATCTACTCGACGGACAACATGCTGGTCCCGGCGGGCTCCAAGCACCGCAAGAACGCCGAGCGGCTCATGGACTGGTACTACCAGCCCGCGATCGCCGCCGAACTGTCGGCATGGGTCAACTACATCACGCCCTGCGCCGGCGTGTACGAGGAGCTGCTCAAGATCGACAAGGACGTGGCCGGCAACCCGCTGATCATCCCCAATGAGGAGATGAAGGCGAAGGCCCATCCCTTCCGGTCCCTCTCCGCCGACGAGGAGACCGCCTTCGAGGGCAAGTTCGCCAAGCTCATCGGCGCCTGACCGGCCACGCAGACAGGGATCTGACGACATGACCCAGCAGACCGCACCGCTCACCGACGGACCGGCCGGCCCCGGCGGCCCCGCCGGCGGCGCCGTGACACTGACCGGCCTCGGCAAGACCTACGGCGACTTCACCGCTGTGCACCCGCTCGACCTGACCATCCCGGAAGGCTCCTTCTTCGCCCTGCTCGGCGCCTCCGGCTGCGGCAAGACCACCACCTTGCGCATGGTCGCCGGACTGGAGGACCCGACTTCCGGCAGCGTCCGGATCGGTGACCAGGACGTCACCGGACTGCCGCCCTACAAGCGCCCGGTGAACACCGTCTTCCAGAACTACGCGCTCTTCCCGCACCTGGACATCTACGAGAACGTCGCCTTCGGCCTGCGCCGCCGCGGCATCAAGTCCGTCAAGGGCCAGGTCGGGGACATGCTCGACCTCGTCGAGCTGGGCCACCTCGCCCGCCGCAAGCCGCACCAGCTCTCCGGCGGCCAGCAGCAGCGCGTCGCCGTCGCCCGCGCCCTGATCAACCACCCCAAGGTGCTGCTGCTCGACGAGCCGCTGGGCGCCCTGGACCTGAAGCTGCGCCGCCAGATGCAACTGGAGCTCAAGCGCATCCAGACCGAGGTCGGCATCACCTTCGTGCACGTCACGCACGACCAGGAGGAGGCCATGACCATGGCCGACACCATCGCGGTGATGAACGCCGGCCGCATCGAGCAACTCGGCGCCCCCACCGACCTGTACGAGAACCCGCGCACCACCTTCGTCGCCAACTTCCTCGGCCAGTCCAACCTGATCGAGGCCCAGGTGTCCGGCACCAGCGGCGACGACCTGCTGCTCAGCGTCGGCGACCGGCGGCTGGTCATGCCCGCCGCGCGCTGCGCCGCCAAGAGCGCGCAGACCGGCGACAAGGTCCTCGCCGGGGTGCGGCCCGAGAAGATCACCATCGTGCACGCCGACGACGCCGGTGACATCCCCGGCGGCCGCAACTCGATGACCGGCCGGATCGTGGACGCCAGCTTCATCGGGGTCTCCACCCAGTACGTCGTCAACAGCCCCTGGTGCCCCGAACTCGCCGTCTTCGCGCAGAACGTGGAACGCGACGGCCGCCTGGTGCCCGGCGCCGACGTCGTCCTGCACTGGAGCCCGGCCCACACCTTCGGCCTCGACGCCGCCCAGGACATCGAGGCCGGGGAGGTCAGCGCGTAATGGCCGCCCTCTCCCCGGCGCCCGCGGGCGCGCCCGCGCAGACCACGCCGGCGCCGCCCGGCGCGGCCGCCAGACGCCGCAAACTCGTGCCGTACTGGCTGCTGCTGCCCGGCATCCTGTGGCTGCTGGTCTTCTTCGTCGCCCCGATGGTCTACCAGGCCTCGACCTCCGTGCAGACCGGCTCCCTGGAGACCGGCTACCGGGTCACCTGGCACTTCGCGACCTACTGGGACGCGTTCAAGGAATACGACGTCTTCTACCTGCGGTCGCTGATCTACGCGGGCATCGCCACCGTGCTGTGCCTGGCGATCGGCTACCCGCTCGCCTACACCATCGCCTTCAAGGCCGGCCGCTGGCGCAACGTGCTGCTGGTGATGGTCATCGCGCCCTTCTTCACCAGCTTCCTGATCCGCACCCTGGCGTGGAAGACGATCCTGGCCGACGACGGCGTCGTGGTCTCGGCGCTGGACAAGCTCCACATCCTGAACGTCACTGCCGCGCTCGGCCTGACCGCCGACGACCGCGTACTGGCCACCCCGCTGGCCGTGGTGTGCGGTCTGACGTACAACTTCCTGCCCTTCATGATCCTGCCGCTCTACACGTCGCTGGAGCGCATCGACCCGCGGCTGCACGAGGCGGCCGGCGACCTGTACGCCCGCCCCTTCACCACCTTCCGCAAGGTGACGTTCCCGATCTCGCTGCCCGGCGTCGTGGCCGGCACGCTCCTCACCTTCATCCCGGCCTCCGGCGACTACATCAACGCCGAACTGCTGGGCAGCCCGAGCGAGCAGATGATCGGCAACGTCATCCAGTCGAAGTTCCTGACGGTGCTCGACTACCCGACGGCCGCCGCGCTGTCGTTCATGCTCATGGCCGTGATCCTGGTGATCGTCTCGGTGTACATCCGCAAGGCGGGAACGGAGGAACTGGTCTGATGCCCGTTCTCACCTGGGTGCGCCGCCACCTGGTCGTCTTCGCGGGAGTCGCCGCCCTGGCGTACATGATCCTCCCCAACGTCGTCGTCCTGATCTTCTCCTTCAACCAGCCCAAGGGCCGCTTCAACTACTCCTGGAACCACTTCTCGCTCGACGCCTGGCAGAACCCCTGCGGCGTCGGCGACATGTGCGACTCGGTGTCGCTGTCCCTGGAGATCGCCGTCCTCGCCACGATCGGCGCCACGGTCCTCGGCACCATGGTCGCCTTCGCGCTCGCCCGCCACCGCTTCCGCGGCCGCGGACCGGTCACCGGGCTGATCTGGCTGCCGATGGCGATGCCCGAGATCGTCATGGGCGCCTCGCTCGGCACCCTCTTCCTCAACATGCGCATCCAGTTCGGCTTCTGGACCATCCTCATCGCGCACATCATGTTCTGCCTCAGCTTCGTGGTGACGGCGGTCAAGGCGCGCGTGATGAGCATGGACCCCCGGCTGGAGCAGGCCGCCCAGGACCTCTACGCCACACCGTGGTCCACGTTCTGGCGGATCACCTTCCCGATCGCCGCGCCCGGCATCGCGGCCGGCGCCCTGCTCAGCTTCGCCATCTCCATCGACGACTTCATCATCACGCAGTTCAACGCGGGACCCACCACGGTCACCTTCCCGATGTTCGTCTGGGGTGCCGCCCAGAAGGGACTGCCCGTCCAGGTCAACGTCATCGGCACGCTGATGTTCGTGGTGGCCGTGCTCTGCGTCGTCGTCGGACAGCTGCTCGGGCGCCGCAGGAAAGCCCATACGTAGACCGGACACGACACGTTCCGGTCCCGACCCCGCATCCCCAAAGGTGTGAGAACCCATGGATCCAGCCCGTTCGCTCGCCGACGCGCAGCCGACACCGTACTGGCTGGAGGACCCCGGCAGGCCGCGGGCCGGATCGGCGCTCGTCGGCGACGAGCACTGCGACCTGCTGGTGGTCGGCGGCGGGTACACGGGGCTGTGGACCGCGCTGCTGGCCAAGGAGCGCGACCCGAGGCGCGACGTCGTTCTCGTCGAGGGCAAGGAGGTGGGCTGGGCGGCGTCCGGCCGCAACGGCGGCTTCTGCGCCGCCAGCCTCACCCATGGCCCGGCCAACGGACTCGCCCGCTGGCCGGGCGAGTTCGCCGCCCTGGAGGAGCTCGGCAACCGCAACCTCGACGGCATCGAGGAGGCGGTCGCCCGCTACTCCATCGACTGCGACTTCGAGCGCACCGGCGAGATCGACGTCGCCACCGAGCCCTACCAGTTCGACGCCCTGCGCGCCGCGGCCGAGGAGGCCGCCCGGCACGGCGTCGAACTGGAGGTGCTCGACCGCGACCAGGTGCGCGCCGAGGTCGACTCGCCCACCTTCGTCGGCGGCCTGTGGGACCGCACCGGCGTCGCCATGCTCCATCCGGCCAAGCTGGCCTGGGGCCTCAAGCGCGCCTGCGAGGACCTGGGCGTACGGATCTACGAGCACACCCGCGCCACCGGGCTCGCCCGCAACGGCTCCGGCATGGCCGTCCGCACCCCGTACGGACGGATCTTCGCCCGGCACGTCGCGCTCGGCACCAACGTCTTCCCCTCACTGGTCAAACGCGTGCGCCACTACGTCGTCCCCGTGTACGACTACGCCCTGATGACCGAGCCGCTGACGGCCGGTCAGCTGGGCGCGATCGGCTGGAAGAGGCGCCAGGGCCTCGGCGACAGCGCCAACCAGTTCCACTACTTCCGGCTGACGGCGGACCACCGCATCCTGTGGGGCGGCTACGACGCCGTCTACCCCTACGGCGGGCGCCTGGACGCCGCGCGCGACGAGCGCCCGGAGACCTATCTCAAGCTCGCCCGGCACTTCTTCCGCTGCTTCCCGCAGTTGGAGGGTGTCCGCTTCACGCACGCCTGGGGCGGCGCGATCGACACCTGCTCGCGCTTCTCCGCCTTCTTCGGCACGGCCCACGACGGCCGGGTCTCCTACGCCGCCGGCTACACCGGCCTCGGCGTCGGCGCGACCCGCTTCGGCGCCGACGTGATGCTCGACCTGCTGGCCGGGGAGTCCACCGCGCGCACCGCGCTGGAGATGGTGCGCAGCAAGCCGATGCCCTTTCCGCCCGAGCCGCTGGCCTGGGCCGGGATCGGGCTGACCAAGTGGTCGCTGGGCCGAGCGGACCGCAACGCGGGCCGGCGCAACCTGTGGCTGAAGACGATGGACCGGCTCGGGCTCGGCTTCGACAGCTGAGGCCTGAGGGGCGAAGCCGCCCTTCCCGGGGCCCTTCCGGCCGCATGTGACGGCAATCACCGGCGAAAGATCGTGAAAACTCGCGTAATGATCGGCCCTCGCGCCCCTCTCACCGTGTGACAGGTATGAACGCACACACACGGAACGGAGGAACCGGCATGGTGGGCACCGGCGCGCGCGGCGCGGTCGAATGGCTGGTTTCCGTGGCACCCGATCCCGAGACCACCCGGTGGGAATGGGAGCGCAACCCCCTCGGGGTGACGCTCCTGCCCGCCGGGCGGCTGTGGGACGTCCTCATCCTCACCGGGGAACTCGGCTACCCCACCCTCGACGTGCTGACCCGGCTCGTCGACCGGCCGGGACCCGTCCTGGCCGACTTCGGCGACTCCCGCACGGGCTTCCTCGTGCCGCCCGGCACCGCCGCCCGCTGGATCGGCACGGGGGTGCGCACCGCCGGCAACGGCACGTGGATCGTCGTGCCCTACCCCGGCCGCGCCACCGGCGGCGTGCGCTGGCTCGTCCCGCCGGACGGCACCGGCCACCTCACCGACCCCGGCGTCCTCGAGCTCGCCATGCACGAGGCGGCCGCCCAGCTCGCGGTGCGCCGCCCCCGCGACACGGACGAGTGAGGCGGCCGGCCGAGGCTGCCGGTGCGCGACACTGGTTCCATGATCCCGACGGAACGCGACCGGGCCACGACCCGTTCCGCATACCCGGCGGCGGCGGTCTGACGTGGGACTCCCGCCCGGCCACGCCGCGTTCGCCGAGACCGTGCTGCCCGTCTGCGAGCCGTACGGTCTGGTGTTCGCCGGCAGTCACGCGGTCCATGCCCACGGGCTGCGCGGCGCGCCCTCCCGCCACCTGGACCTGGTGACCTTCAGCTCCACTTCCGTCGGGCGGATCGCCGCGGCGCTGGAGGCCGCGTGCACCGCCGCCGGCTACGAGGTCGCCGACCTGCCCCGCACCCCGCTGTCCGCGCAGTTCACCGCAGCGCTCCCGGGCGCGCTCGCCTACACCGTCCATGTCGCCAAGGAACCGCTGTCCCACCCGCCGGTCCTGCTCGGCCTGGGCCTGTCCCGTCCGGTGCCCGTCGTCGCGCTGGAGGATTGCGCGGCGCTGAAGGTGGCGGCGCTCGTCGACCGCGCCCTGCCGGGCGACCTCGTCGACGTCCGGGCCATGTCCGCCTGGTTCGCCCCCGGCGAGCTGCTGTCCATGGCCGTGCGCCGCGACGAGGACTTCGAGCCCGCCGCGCTCGCCGACCGCCTGGACAAGCTGGTCGGGGCCGACGACCGCCTCTTCGCCGCCCGCGGACTGGAGCCCGGGGAGGTCGCCGAGCTCAAACGCTGGGCCTTCGCATGGGCCCAGGACATCCGTCTCGACCTCATGGAGGGGATGGAGCACCCCGACGATCTGTACGACATGTAAAGGCGACGCCCCGGTCGCCGACATGTTGGTGCTTGAGGCCCGCCGCCCGTCCTGGTGACACTGGCGGGAGAGGACGCGAGGGACCGACAGGGAGAGCAGCCGTGACTGACAAGCACATCACGCACTGGATCGCCGGGCAGGCGTGGGCCGGTACCGCGGAGCGCCATGGCGAGGTGTACGACCCGGCGACCGGCGCTGTCACCGGGCGGGTGGACTTCGCGGCGATCGCCGAGGTCGACCAGGCCGTCGGCGCGGCCGCCGCGGCGTTCAAGGAGTGGCGCAACGCCTCGGTCGCCAAGCGCACGGCGGTGCTGTTCGCGTTCCGGGAGCTGCTGAACGCCCAGCGCGACGAGCTGGCCGCCGTCATCGTC
The DNA here is from genome assembly GCF_044753585.1 of Streptomyces sp. NPDC088354. Lineage (NCBI taxonomy): Bacteria > Bacillati > Actinomycetota > Actinomycetes > Kitasatosporales > Streptomycetaceae > Streptomyces > Streptomyces sp. NPDC088354. The sequence goes on from NZ_JBIVNJ010000016.1 coordinate 141,635, forward strand.
TCCGAGCACGGCAAGGTGCACTCCGACGCCCTCGGCGAGATCGCCCGCGGCATCGAGGTCGTCGAGTACGCCTGCGGTATCCCGCAGTTGATCAAGGGCGGTTTCACCGAGCAGGCCTCGACCGGCATCGACGTCTACTCCATCCGCCAGCCGCTCGGCCCGGTCGCGATCATCTCGCCGTTCAACTTCCCGGCCATGGTGCCGATGTGGTTCTTCCCGATCGCCATCGCCGCGGGCAACACGGTCGTCGTCAAGCCCTCCGAGAAGGACCCGTCCGCCGCCAACTTCCTCGCGGAGCTGTGGAAGCGCGCCGGGCTGCCCGACGGCGTCTTCAACGTCGTGCACGGTGACAAGGTCGCCGTCGACCGCCTCCTGGAGCACCCGGACATCAAGTCGGTCTCCTTCGTCGGCTCCACCCCCATCGCCCGCTACGTCTACGAGACCGGCACCCGCTACGGCAAGCGCGTCCAGGCCCTCGGCGGTGCCAAGAACCACATGCTGGTGCTGCCCGACGCGGACCTGGACCTGGCCGCCGACGCGGCCGTCAACGCCGGCTTCGGCGCGGCCGGCGAGCGCTGCATGGCCGTCTCCGTCCTGGTCGCGGTCGACCCGATCGGCGACGAGCTGGTCGGGAAGATCAAGGAGCGGATGGCCACGCTCACCGTCGGCCCCGGCTGCAACGCCACGTCCGAGATGGGCCCCCTGGTCACCGGTGCCCACCGCGACAAGGTGACGTCCTACCTCGACGCGGGCCTCGCGGACGGCGCGACCCTCGCCGTCGACGGCCGCACGCACGCCGTCAGCGGCGACGACACCGCGAACGGCTTCTGGCTCGGCCCGACCCTCTTCGACGACGTGAAGCCCGGCATGTCCGTCTACAACGACGAGATCTTCGGCCCGGTCCTGTCCGTGGTCCGCGTGGGCTCGTACGACGAGGGCCTGGAGCTGATCAACTCCAACCCGTACGGCAACGGCACGGCCATCTTCACCAACGACGGCGGCGCCGCCCGCCGCTTCCAGCACGACGTCGAGGTCGGCATGGTCGGCATCAACGTGCCGATCCCGGTGCCGGTGGCCTACTACTCCTTCGGCGGCTGGAAGGCCTCGCTCTTCGGCGACACCCACGCGTACGGCCCCGACGGCGTCCACTTCTTCACCCGCGGCAAGGCGGTCACCCAGCGGTGGCTCGACCCGAGCCACGGCGGCATCAACCTCGGTTTCCCGACCAACAACTGACCGCGAGGGCGGCGCCCGCCAGCAGGGCGCCGCACAGCAGCCAGCTCCCCACGACGTCCAGCGGCCAGTGGTAGCCGCAGCGCACCAGGGAGACCCCCACCGCGACGTTCAGCAGCACGGCGGCCGCACCCAGCAGCCGCCGTGCCGCCGCGCGCAGCGAGAGGTGCGCCAGCAGCAGCGCGGCGCCCCCGTACGCCACGGCGGCGGTGGCGGCGTGGCCCGAGGGGTAGAGCCCCGGGTAGCCGGGGGAGAGGGTGAGCGAACCGGGACCCGCGCGGCCGATCAGCGGCTTGAGCAGACTCACCAGCCCGGGTACCGCGGCCATCGCCAGGGTGTACGCGAGCGCCGGCAGCCACCAGCGGGACACCCCGGCCCGCCGGAGCCGCCACATGGTGTAGACCATTGCGGTCGCCAGTACCGGTACGGCGACAGGCGCGTCGCCCAGGTCGGCGAGCAGCTGCATGAAGAAGGAGCGCCCGGCCGGGCGTACGGAGGGACCCGCGATCGCGGAGCGCACCGGCCCGTCCAGCGCCAGCAGGCGCCCGCGAACCGCCTCCTGCCAGGTCAGCAGTCCGAAGAGCGCCGTGCACACGGCGATCAGCAGAGAAGTTGGCCGCCCCGGAACAGGGGGGAGAGTTCCGGGGCGGCCAGAACGATCGCCGTACCGCCGGCCCCGGGGGGTTTGGGGCAAGCGGCCGACCGATCGGCGAGGATTGCCGGAGCCTGCGGCTTCGGCGGTGTGCGCGAGGGCACTGCTGTACCGGTGATGGGGAGTCACCGGCAAAGTGTCGCCCGCGGACTTCCGCAGACGGGGTGTTTCTTCCATCTGCGGAAACCGTACGTCACCGGCGGGGCGTCAGACAGGGGTTGCACCCTCCCGCCATCAGGCCCGCACACCTTCTTCACCGTGTGTGCCGGGCGTTCGCCTGCACCGGAGAAATGCCTGGTCACAGGCGGGTGAACGCGCTCTCGATGATGTCCAGGCCCTCGTTCAGGAGGTCCTCGCCGATCACCAGCGGGGGCAGGAAGCGCAGCACGTTGCCGTAGGTGCCACAGGTCAGGACCACCAGGCCCTCGGCGTGGCACGCCTTGGCCAGGGCGGCGGTGGCGGCGGGGTTCGGGTTCTTGCTCCCGGGTTCCACCAGCTCCACCGCGATCATGGCGCCGCGGCCCCGGACCTCGCCGATGACCTCGAACTTCTCCTGCATGCCGCGCAGCCGCCCCAGCATGATCTCGCCGATGCGGCGGGCCCTGGCGTTGAGGTCCAGCTCCTTCATCGTCTCGATGGCGCCGAGCGCGGCCGCGCATGCCACCGGGTTGCCGCCGTAGGTGCCGCCGAGGCCGCCCGAGTGCGCGGCGTCCATGATCTCCGCGCGGCCCGTCACGGCGGCCAGCGGCAGGCCGCCGGCGATGCCCTTGGCGGTGGTGATCAGGTCCGGGACGATGCCTTCGTCCTCGCAGGCGAACCACTGTCCGGTGCGGCAGAAGCCGGTCTGGATCTCGTCCGCGACGAAGACGATGCCGTTCTCGCGCGCGAACTCCACGATCTTCGGCAGGAAGCCCTTGGCGGGCTCGATGAAGCCGCCCTCGCCCTGGATCGGCTCGATCACGATCGCGGCGACGTTCTCCGGGCCGACCTGCTTGGTGATCATGTCGATCACCTGGGCGGCCGCCTCCTGCGCGCAGTTCTCCGGGCCGGTCAGCCAGCGGAACGGGTAGGCCAGCGGCACCCGGTAGACCTCGGGCGCGAAGGGGCCGAACGAGTGCTTGTACGGCATGTTCTTCGCCGTCAGCGCCATCGTCAGGTTGGTCCGCCCGTGATAGCCGTGGTCGAAGACGACGACGGCCTGGCGCTTGGTGTACGCGCGGGCGATCTTCACCGCGTTCTCGACGGCCTCGGCACCGGAGTTGAACAGCGCGGTGCGCTTCTCGTGGTCGCCCGGGGTCAGTTCGTTGAGGGCCTCGGCGACCTCCACGTAGCCCTCGTACGGCGTGACCATGAAGCAGGTGTGGGTGAAGTCGGCGAGCTGCGCCGAGGCGCGGCGCACGACCGCCTCCGCACTGTTGCCGACCGAGGTCACCGCGATACCGGAACCGAAGTCGATCAGCGAGTTGCCGTCCACGTCCTCCAGCACGGCGCCGCCGGCCCGGGTGACGAAGACGGGCAGGGTCACACCGACGCCGTTCGCGACCGCAGCAGCCTTGCGCGCCAGCAGCTCCTGCGACTTGGGGCCGGGGATCGGGGTGACGAGGCGGCGCTCCTGGGCCAGATCGGTCATGGCGGGCGTACTCCTTCGAACCGGTGTCCTTTCCCGCAGGCTAAGCCCGTACGGCGGTACCCCGCACACTCCGCAGGGGCGCACTGTACGAGGACTCTTCGACGTGACGGACATGAGCGTGCCAAGATCCTTCGGACCCGGGTGGCCGCTCGACTACATTGAGTGCGGACCTGCGAGGGGTGGCACACGCGATGGACATCGACGGTACGCACGGGAGGCCTGCGGCGCCTCCGCCCGGCGGTACGGGCCCGGGCACACCGCCTGTTCCGGGCGCCCGGCCGGTGCCGGGCGTCCCACCCGTGCCCGCGGGACCGCCCCCGGTCCCCGGCGCGCGGCCCGGACCCGGCGACCCCGGCGGCCGTTCCCCGGCCGCCGCCCACGACACTGACGGCGACCCCGCGGCGGGCACCGGCCGCAAGGGGCGCCCCGGCACGCCCCCGCCACCCACCTCCGCGCCGGGCGCCCGCCCGGCCCCCGGCACCTGGCCCGCGCCCCCGGGCGCCACCGCGCCCGCCGGCCCCGACGGCGCCGGGTTCGTCGCCTGGCTGCGCGCGCCGCGCCCCACCGCGGAGCCCGGCGTGTGGCGCGAGGGCCACCGCCCGCGACCCGCGGACGACCCCGAGGCTGTGCCGGGCCGCCAGCTCGTCAGCGGCGCCGTCATCGCCTTCCTCGGCGGCTGGCTCCTGTGGTCCCTGCTGTGGAACGGCTACCTCGGCAGCTACTGGCTGTGGCCCCTGCTCGCCGTCACCCCCGACTCCTGGCGCCATGCCGGCGGCAACCAGACCGCCTACGCCTGGGCCTCGTACCTCTACTACGCGATCGTCGGCGGCGCGCTGCTGATCTTCTTCGCCCGGCTCGGCCGCTGGCCCGAGATGTGGCGCCGCTACATCACCGCCCCCCTCCAGCGGGCCCGCGAGGAGGACCCGGCCGCCTCCGGCCGGCCGCCCGCCGACCCGCGGCAGGACCCGGCGGAATTCCCCGCGCTGCGCGACGGCGGCGCCGCCGACGCCGCGGACCGGCTCGCCGGTGACGCGCGCGACGGGCGAATGAACGACGTCGACTTCGCCCGGCTGACCCGCGCCTGGCAGTCGGTGCGGTCCGAGCCCGGCCGGCTCCCCGCCTTCACCGACACCGTGCTCCGCTACGGCGCCGCCGCCTGCGCCCACCCCAGCGGCGCCCGCGACCTGCCGGTGCGCGCCGCCCGGCACGACCTGTCCGCAGGACAGGTCCGCATCGGCACCGCCGCCGAGGACGAGCGCAACCCCCGCACCCACCGCGGCGCCGGGTTCGCCCTGGACACCTCCGTGCTCGGCACCTCCCTGCTCGCCGTGGGACCACCCGGCTCCGGCAAGACCGTGCGCATCGTGCGGCCGGTCCTGGAGTTCATGTGCCTGCAGGCCCTCGCCGGGCGGGCGGCCGTCGTCGCCGTCGGCACGGACGGGGCGCGGCTCGCCCCGGACGAGTCCTTCGACGTCGTCGTCAAGATCGGCCGTCCCGACTCCGCGTACGACCTCGACCTCTACGGCGGCGCCGGCGACCCCGACGAGGCCGCGGGCTTCCTCGCCGAAGCCCTGGTCGGCGACCTCGCCGCCGCCCTCCCCGGCGGTGACAGCCGGCGCGCCGCCACCGCGCTCGCCCAGCTGCTCGGGCCCTTCCACGCCGCCCACGGCCGCTTCCCCTCCGTCCCCGAACTGCGCGAACTCCTCGACGGCACACCCGCGGCGCTGGCCGCGCTGCGCGCCGCGCTCCAGGACCGCGGCCCCGTCGCCCAGGCCCAGCTGCGCGAACTCGACGCCCGCGAACGTCAGTCCGCCCGCCCCGGCGACGCGGGACCGCTGCTCGCCGACCGCATCGCCCTCCTCGACCGCCCCGCGTTCGCCGGCTTCTTCGACACCACCGGCGGCAGCCACCCCTTCTCCCTGCGCGGCCTGGAACACCCCCTCCGGGTCCGCATCGACCTCCCCGAACGCGGCCACGCCGAGGTCTCCCGCATCCTCGCGCGGCTGGTCCTCGCCCAGTTCGCGGAGTGCGCCGTGGCCCGGCAGGACCGTTCCCTCTTCGCCTGCCTCGTCCTCGACGACGCCTCCCACACCGTCACCGCCGAGTCGGTGCGCGGCCTCCAGCGCATGCGGTCCGCCAACGCCGGGGCCGTCCTCACCCTGCGCACCCTCGACGACGTCCCCGAGCCCCTGCGCGCCGCCCTCCTCGGCGCCGTGGGCTGCCGCGCCGCGCTCTCCGGGGTCACCGCCTGGGACGGGGCCCGGTTCGCGGAGGTCTGGGGCAAGGAATGGGTCGACGTCCAGGACGTCACCAACCGCCAGATCATCGCGGACGAGCCGCTCACGCGGGTGCTGCACACCGTGCGGCGGCTCGTCACGGGCAAGGCGGTCACGGCGGAGTCCGTCACGGTGCGCAAGGTCGAACGGGAGCGGTGGTCCGCGTCGGACCTGGCCCACGTTGTCCCTGCGGGGCACGCGGTGCTGTCGCTCACGGCGGCGAGCGGGGAGCACGCCCCGCCCGTCCTGGTCGACCTCCGGTCGTAGGTTTTTCCCCCGCCCGCCCTCCCGTGTGCCCCAGGAAGTCTGGGCGCCCCGACGCGCGTGCGGGGTGGGCCGGGTGCGGGGCCTCCGGGGCTGGCCATTCTGGACAGCACATTTAGGTGCCTCAGGCACGATTTGTTGATCACCCCGGTCATGCACCCAAATATGCTCCACAGTCCAGAACACCCACCCCTACGACCCCGCCCCCTCGGTTTCGTCATGCGCCTGATCCCCGGTGGGGGGTATAGAGGCGGTCCGGGTGACCCCGGTTGCCCGGCTCCACCCCCACCAGCGGCCGTCGCGAGGGCCAGGGGGTCCGGGCCTGTTCCCCCGTAGGGGTACGGGGGCGGTTCGGGGTGCCGTGGTTGTCCGGCTCCACCTCCACCAGCGGTTGTCGCGGGGGCGGGGGGTTCTTCCGGTATCCCCGCCCCTTCCGTGTGTGTTCGTGCCTGATCCCCGGTGGGGTACGGGGGGCGGTCCGGGTGACCTCGGTTGCCCGGCTCTACCCCCACTATTGGCCGTCGTGAGGGCCAGGGGGTTCGGGTCTGTTCTCCGGTGGGGGTACGGGGGCGGTTCGGGGTGCCGTGGTTGTCCGGCTCCACCTTCACCAGCGGCTGTCGCGAGGGCCGGGGGTCCTCCGGTGGCCTGTCCAGGTCGTGACCTTCGCCCCTCACGCGTGCCGGGGCGGGCCCCGCCCCTCTCCCGGTGTGGGCGCGATGTGACGGCTGCCCGGGCAGCTGGCGTGCGTTGCGCCGACGGAGGCCCCGGGCACGGTGCCGTCCATACCCCCCACCGGGGATCAGGCGCGATACGAAACGGAGGGGGCGGGGTCGGAGGGGTGGGCGTTCTGGACTGTGGAGCATATTTGGGTGCATGACCCGGGGTGATCAGTTGAGGGTGCCGGAGGCACCTAAATGTGCTGTCCAGAATGGCCAGCCCCGGAGGCCCCGACCCCGGCACCCCACGAAACGCGCGTCGGGGCGCCCAGACTTCACAGGGCACACGGGAGGGCGGGCGGGGGAAAAACCTGGCGGCGCCGCAGGTATACGGTGAGGCAGAATCGGAAGAGACCGTACTCCGCGATGGAGAAAAAGACCGTGCCGCCAACCCTCGCCTCACTCCTGCGGAACCCCGCCCTGAAGCTGACCGCCCTCGCCGCAGGCGACCACGCGGACGCGGCGACCGTCCGCTGGGTGCACACCAGCGAGCTGGACGACCCCGCGCCGTACCTGGAGGGCGGGGAACTGCTGCTCACGACCGGCCTGAAGCTGGACAGCGGGGCACCGGACGCGCTCGCGCAGTACGTGACCCGGCTGGCACGGGCCGGCGTCGTGGGGCTCGGCTTCGGCGTGGGCCTGAGCCACGACACCGTGCCGGAGGCGCTCGTGGAGGCCGCGGAGACGCACGGGCTGCCGCTGCTGGAGGTGCCGCGCAAGACGCCGTTCATCGCCATCAGCAAGGCCGTGTCGGCGGCGATAGCCGCGGAGCAGTACCAGGCGGTGACGGCCGGCTTCGAGGCGCAGCGGGAGCTGACCCGGGCCGCGCTGGCGCCGGACGGGACGAGCGCGCTGCTGGCCCGGCTCGCGGCGCACCTGAACGGCTGGGCGGCGCTGTACGACGCGTCCGGCGCGGTGGTGGCCGCCGCCCCGGACTGGGCGGGCCGCCGTGCCGCACGGCTGGCCGGCGAGGTGGACCGGCTGCGCGGGAAGCCGGCGCCGGCGAGCGCGGCCGTGGCGGGCCCGGCGGGCACGGAGGACCGGGTGCAGTTGCAGTCGCTCGGCACGGGCCGCCGCCCGCGCGGCTTCCTCGCGGTGGGGACGGAGGAGCGGCTGGACACCTCCGCCCGCTACATCGTGCACGCGGCCGTGGCCCTGCTGACGCTGTCCCTGGAGCAGTCCCGCACGTTGCAGGACACCGAGCAGCGCCTCGGCGGCGCGCTGCTGCGGATGCTGCTCGTGGGGGAGGCCGAGCACGCCCGTACGGTGGCGGGCCGGCTGTACGGCGGGCTGCTGGAGGCGCCCGTGCGCGTGCTGGTGGCCGAGCCGGCGGAGGCCGCCGTCGAGGCCGTGGGTCTGCTGGCCGAGCGGGTGGAGGCGGCGGCGCTGCGCTCGGCGGAGCCGGTGCTGGCGGTGCGTGACGGGGACCGGTTGACCGTCCTGGCCTCGGCGGAAGGCGCTGTGCTGGCCGCGTGCCTGGCGGCGCTCGACAGCGACGACGACCTCGTGGCGGGACTGTCCGCCGCGGTCGGTTCCGCGGCCGTGCCCGCCGCCCATGAGCAGGCCGGACGGGCGCTGGCGGTCGCGCGCCGACGCGGCCGCAGCGTGGTCGAGCACGACGAGGTCGGCTCCGGTTCGGTGCTGCCGCTGCTGAGCGAGGACGCCGTGCGGGCGTTCTCGGACGGGCTGCTGCGTCCGCTGCGGGAGCACGACGCCACCGCCCGCGGCGACCTCACGGCCTCTCTGCAGGCCTGGCTGTCCCGGCACGGCCAGTGGGACGCCGCCGCGGCCGACCTCGGGGTGCACCGGCACACGTTGCGCTACCGGATGCGGCGCGTGGAGGAGATCCTGGGCCGCTCGCTGGACGACCCGGACGTGCGGATGGAGCTCTGGCTCGCCCTGAAGGCCGCCGGCCGCTGACGGCACGTGCCGAAACGGCGCATCGCCCCAGGGCCGTACTCCTCCGTGGACAAGCCCGTCCGGGTGCCGCCCGTCCTACCGTGTCCGCATGAGCACCCCCACCGCCTTCTGGCTCGCCGGCCGCCCGGTCACCGGCGAGGACAGCTTCGATGTCGTGAACCCGTACGACGGCAGCGTCGTCGCCTCGGTCGGCGTGCCGACCGAGGACCAGGTCGAGGAGGCGGTCGCGGCCGCCAAGGCCGTCGAGGCTGAGTTCGCCGCCACCCCCGCGCATGTGCGCGCCGCCGCGCTGGACCACGTGTCCAAGCGGCTGGCCGAGCGCGCCGAGGAGATCGCGCGCCTGATCACCGCCGAGAACGGCAAGCCGATCAAGTGGGCGCGCGGCGAGGTCGGCCGCGCCGTCTCGGTGTTCCGCTGGGCCGCGGAGGAGGCGCGCCGCTTCAACAGCGGTGAGGCGCAGCGCCTGGACACCGACGCGGGCGGCGTGGGCCGTCTGGCGCTGACCCGCCGGTTCCCGCGCGGCAGCGTGCTCGGCATCGCGCCCTTCAATTTCCCGCTCAACCTGGTGGCGCACAAGGTCGCCCCGGCGATCGCCGTCGGCACGCCGATCATCCTCAAGCCGGCACCGTCCACCCCGCTCTCGGCCCTGGTGCTGGGCGAGATCCTGGCCGAGACCGAGCTGCCGGCCGGTTCCTGGAGCGTGCTGACCGTTCCCAACGACCGGATGCCCGCGCTGGTCCAGGACGAGCGCCTGCCCGTCGTCTCCTTCACCGGCTCCGACCGGGTGGGCTACCAGATCATGGACTCGGTGCCGCGCAAGCACATCACCTTGGAGCTGGGCGGCAACGCCGCCGCCGTCGTGCTCGCGGACTGGTCGTCCGAGGAGGACCTGGAGTGGGCCGCGAGCCGCATCGCGACCTTCGCCAACTACCAGGGCGGCCAGTCCTGCATCTCCGTGCAGCGGGTCGTCGCGGACGCGGCGGTGTACGACCGGCTGGTGGAGAAGGTCGTGGCCAAGGTCAGGGCCCAGGTCACCGGGGACCCGTCGGACGAGGCGACCGACGTCGGCCCGCTGGTCGACGAGAACGCCGCCCGGCGCGTCGAATCCTGGGTCGAGGACGCCGTGGCCAAGGGTGCCAAGCTGCTGACCGGCGGCGCGCGCGACGGTGCCGCCTACGAGCCCACCGTGCTGGCCGACCTGCCCGCCGACGCGATCATCGCCACCGAGGAGGTCTTCGGCCCGGTGCTGTCGCTGCACAGGGTCGAGGGCACCGACGAGGCGTTCGCCGTGGTCAACGACTCCAAGTTCGGCCTGCAGAGCGGTGTCTTCACGCACGACCTGCAGACCGCCTTCCGTGCCCACCGGGAGCTGGAGGTCGGCGGGGTCATCATCGGCGACGCGCCCTCGTACCGCGCCGACCAGATGCCCTACGGCGGCGTCAAGGACTCCGGCGTCGGGCGTGAGGGCGTCAAGTACGCGATGGACGACTACACCTACGAGCGCGTTCTCGTGCTGACCGGGCTCGCCCTGTAGGCCATCCCTCCAGCGGCCGGGGCGCATGTGCGGTGCGCCCCGGCCGCGTTGTTCTCCCCGACTCTCCGTGAGGCGCTGGCCCTTGGCGTCCGGCCGGCGGGGCGGCCCGGGCGTTCACCCGGGTGGAGCCGGGCGCCGAGGCGAATCCCCCGGAACCGGCGCGGCCGCCCCGGGGCACTCCCGCTCCGGTGCCGTACGGGAGGTGCCCGCGGGTGTCGCGGACGGGTGTCCCAGGAGCCCGCCACGGTCGTCGGGGCCTCGAAGAACGCCCCGCGGAGATCGTGTTGACACCGCGTCAGTCACGGCCCGCTCGCCGCCGCCCCCCGCCACCGCGGCGCTCGCCGCCGACGTCGGGCGCGCCCCGGCCGCCGTGCCGCCCGAGGCGGCCGCAGGGCACCGCGGGCCCGGCCCGCGGTGCGCGAGGGCTGGTGACCATGCCGGAACCGGGGTACTAACGAACACGTAGCACCGGTCGGTAACGACGCGAGGTGATGCTCCCATGTCCGCAAGTTCAGCCCGCCCCACCGTCTCGGAACGCGAAGCACGCCAGGTCGCCGAGGCAGCCCGTGAACAGGAATGGCGCAAGCCCAGCTTCGCCAAGGAACTGTTCCTGGGACGCTTCCGGCTCGACCTGATCCACCCCCACCCCACACCGTCGACCGAACAGGTCCAGCGTGGCGAGGAGTTCCTGGCCAAGCTCCGCGACTTCGTCGAGACGAAGGTGGACGGCGCGCTGATCGAACGCGAGGCGCGCATCCCCGACGAGGTCATCGACGGGCTCAAGGAGCTCGGCGCCCTCGGCATGAAGATCGACCCCAAATACGGCGGCCTCGGTCTCACGCAGGTCTACTACAACAAGGCGCTGGCCCTGGTCGGGTCCGCCAGTCCCGCCGTCGGCGTGCTGCTCTCCGCGCACCAGTCGATCGGCGTGCCCCAGCCGCTCAAGATGTTCGGCACCCCGGAGCAGAAGGAGCGGTTCCTGCCGCGCTGCGCCCGTACCGACATCTCCGCCTTCCTGCTCACCGAGCCCGACGTGGGCTCCGACCCGGCGCGCCTGGCCACCACGGCGGTTCCGGACGGGGACTCCTACGTCCTCGACGGCGTCAAGCTGTGGACCACCAACGGCGTGGTGGCCGATCTGCTGGTCGTCATGGCCCGGGTGCCGAGGAGCGAGGGCCACAAGGGCGGCATCACCGCCTTCGTGGTCGAGGCGGGCTCGGAGGGCATCACCGTCGAGAACCGCAACTCCTTCATGGGTCTGCGCGGTATCGAGAACGGCGTCACCCGCTTCCACCGGGTGCGGGTCCCCGCCGCGAACCGCATCGGCCCCGAGGGATCCGGTCTGAAGATCGCCCTGACCACCCTCAACACCGGCCGCCTGTCGCTGCCCGCGTCCTGCGTCGCGGCCGGCAAGTGGTGCCTGAAGATCGCCCGCGAGTGGTCGGTGGCCCGTGAGCAGTGGGGCAAGCCGATCGCCGAGCACGAGGCCGTCGGATCGAAGATCGCCTTCATCGCGGCGACGACGTTCGCCCTCGAGGCCGTCATGGAGCTCTCCAGCCAGATGGCCGACGAGAACCGCAACGACATCCGCATCGAGGGCGCGCTCGCCAAGCTCTTCGCGTCCGAGATGGGCTGGGTCATGGCCGACGAGCTCGTCCAGATCCGCGGCGGCCGCGGCTTCGAGACCGCCGAGTCGCTCGCCGCACGCGGCGAACGGGCCGTACCGGCCGAGCAGTTGCTGCGCGACCTGCGCATCAACCGGATCTTCGAGGGCTCGACGGAGATCATGCACCTGCTGATCGCCCGCGAGGCCGTCGACGCCCACCTGTCGGTGGCCGGCGACCTCATCGACCCCGACAAGGCCCTCGGCGACAAGGCCAAGGCGGGCATGAAGGCCGGCGGCTTCTACGCCCGCTGGCTGCCGAAGCTGGTCGCGGGCCCCGGCCAGCTGCCGGTGTCCTACGGCGCCTTCCACCCGTCGGGCCACCCCGACCTCGCCGTGCACCTGCGGTACGTGGAGCGCAGCGCGCGCAAGCTCGCCCGCTCGACCTTCTACGCGATGTCCCGCTGGCAGGGCCGGATGGAGACCAAACAGGGCTTCCTCGGCCGTGTGGTGGACATCGGCGCCGAACTGTTCGCGATGAGCGCGGCCTGCGTCCGCGCCGAGATGCTGCGCAGCCGCGGCGAGAACGGGCGCGAGGCCTACCAGCTCGCCGACGCCTTCTGCCGCCAGTCGCGGCTGCGGGTGGAGGAGCTGTTCGGGCGCCTGTGGGCCAACACCGACACCATCGACCGCAAGGTGGTCACCGGCGTCCTCGGCGGCGCCTACACCTGGCTCGAATCCGGCATCGTCGATCCCTCGGGCGACGGCCCGTGGATCGCCGCGACCGACCCCGGACCCTCCGGCAAGGAGAACGTCCACCGGCCGATCCGCTGAACGGCCGGCCGCAGCCGAGGGCACCGCTTCCCGGAGGCGGTGCCCTCGGCGTGCCGCGGACCCGACACAATGGAGGGATGACCGACTCTCTCGCCGACCCGCACCTGCGGCCGACCGGACCGGACACGGCCACCGCCGCCCACGACGGCCCCCGCGACATCGTGATCCTCGGCTCGACCGGATCGATCGGCACCCAGGCCATCGACGTCGTGCTGCGCAACCCCGACCGCTTCCGGGTGGTCGCGCTGTCCGCGGCCGGCGGCCGGGTCGGACTGCTCGCTGACCAGGCGCTGCAGCTGGGCGTCGAGGCGGTCGCCGTCGCCGACGAGAAGGCCGCGGGCCCGCTCCGCGAGGCCCTGGCCGAGCGGTACGGGAGCGACCCGCAGCCCGAGGTGCTCGTGGGCCCGGACGCGGCGACCGAGCTGGCCCGCAGGCCCTGCCACTCGGTGCTGAACGGCATCACCGGCTCGATCGGGCTGCGCCCGACGCTGGCCGCCCTGGAGGCGGGCCGCGTGCTGATCCTCGCCAACAAGGAGTCGCTGATCGTCGGCGGCCCTCTGGTGAAGGCGGTGGCCAAGCCCGGCCAGATCGTGCCCGTGGACTCGGAGCACTCCGCGCTCTTCCAGGCCCTGATGGGCGGCGCCCGCTCCGAGGTGCGCAAGCTCGTCGTCACGGCCTCCGGCGGCCCCTTCCGGGGACGGACCAAGGAGGAGCTGGCCGGGGTCACCCCGCAGCAGGCGCTGGCCCACCCCACCTGGGACATGGGACCGGTGGTGACCATCAACTCCGCCACCCTGGTCAACAAGGGGCTGGAGGTCATCGAGGCCCACCTGCTCTTCGACATTCCCTTCGACCGCATTGAGGTCGTCGTCCACCCGCAGTCGTATGTCCACTCGATGGTGGAGTTCACGGACGGTTCGACCCTGGCCCAGGCCAGCCCTCCGGACATGCGGATGCCGATCTCGCTGGGCCTCGGCTGGCCCGAGCGGGTGCCCGACGCCGCGCCGGGCTGCGACTGGACGAAGGCCGCGACCTGGACCTTCTTCCCGCTCGACGACGAGGCGTTCCCGGCGGTGGCGCTCGCGCGCCGCGTCGGTAGCCTCGGGGGTACCGCCCCCGCGGTGTTCAACGCGGCCAACGAGGAGTGCGTGGCCGCGTTCCTCGCGGGCACGCTGCCCTTCACCGGCATCGTGGACACTGTCGCGCGGGTGGTGGAGGAACACGGCACCCCCGCGGCGGGAACTTCTCTCACGGTCGAGGACGTCCTCGAAGCGGAAAGCTGGGCACGGGCCCGTGCCCGGGAACTGGCTGCGGAACAAGCGGAGCAGGCGACAACGGAGGCGGCACGCGTATGACGGCACTCATGTGGGTCCTGGGGCTCGCGGTGTTTTTCGTGGGTCTGCTGGTCTCCATCGCCTGGCACGAACTCGGCCACCTCTCCACCGCCAAGCTCTTCAAGATCCGCGTTCCCCAGTACATGGTCGGCTTCGGGCCGACCATCTGGTCCCGGCACAAGGGCGAGACCGAGTACGGCGTCAAGGCCGTCCCGCTCGGCGGCTACATCCGCATGATCGGCATGTTCCCGCCCGGTGACGACGGCCGGATCACCGCCCGGTCCACCTCGCCCTTCCGCGGGATGATCGAGGACGCCCGCTCGGCGGCGTACGAGGAACTGCAGCCGGGCGACGAGACCCGGATGTTCTACACGCGCAAGCCGTGGAAGCGCGTGATCGTGATGTTCGCCGGGCCCTTCATGAACCTGATCCTGGCCTTCGGGCTCTTCCTGATGCTGTTCATGGTCTTCGGCCTCCAGACCCAGACCACGACGGTCGGCTCGGTCTCCGACTGCGTCATCCCGGCGTCCGACACCAAGGCCCTGGACGCCAAGGACCCCTGCGCGCAGGGCACGTACCCGGCGGCGCCCGCCAAGGCGGCCGGACTGCAGAAGCGCGACCGGATCGTGGCCCTGAACGGGGTCAAGGTCGACGACAGCCAGTGGTCGGTGCTGCAGCAGGAGATCCGCAAGACGATCGGCCCCGCCACCATCACCGTGGTGCGCGACGGCAAGACCGTCGACCTGCACGCGAACCTGATCGCCAACAAGGTCGTCAAGACCGACAGCCAGGGCCTCGTGGTCAAGGGCCAGTACGTCCAGGCCGGTTTCCTCGGCTTCACGCCCGCCAACGGGGTGGTGCGGCTGGGCTTCGGCCAGTCGGTCGACCACATGGCCACGACGGCGGAGGACGGGGTCCGGTCGCTCGGCGCGCTCCCCGGCAAGATCCCCGCGCTGTGGAACTCGGTCTTCAACGGCGCCGAGCGCCAGCCCGACTCCCCGGTCGGCATGATCGGCGCGGCCCGCCTGGGCGGTGACGTCTTCTCTCTGCCCCTGCCGGCCACGCA
This sequence comes from Streptomyces sp. NPDC088354, assembly GCF_044753585.1. Classification (NCBI taxonomy): domain Bacteria; kingdom Bacillati; phylum Actinomycetota; class Actinomycetes; order Kitasatosporales; family Streptomycetaceae; genus Streptomyces; species Streptomyces sp. NPDC088354. The sequence continues at coordinate 156,697 of NZ_JBIVNJ010000016.1, forward strand.
GAAGATCGCCCTGATGGTGAACCTGCTCGCCGGTGTCAACCTGGCCCTGTTCCTGTTCAACATGCTGCCGCTGCTCCCGCTGGACGGCGGCCACATCGCGGGCGCCCTGTGGGAGTCGCTGCGGCGCAACCTCGCCCGCGTCTTCCGCCGCCCCGACCCGGGCCCGTTCGACGTGGCGAAGCTGATGCCGGTCGCCTATGTGATCGCCGGCGTCTTCATCTGCTTCACGGCCCTGGTCATGGCCGCGGATCTCATCAATCCGGTGCGTTTGACCTAGGCGCGATGTCCTCGGCGTGGGTGGGGTGACGTAGTCTCGTTCAACGGAGCCCGCCCACGCCGCCGGGACCTCGATCCGCGTACTTTGGGGATGCCACGCACATGACCGCGATTTCGCTCGGGATGCCGTCCGTTCCGATCAAGCTCGCCGACCGCCGCAAGAGCCGCCAGATCCAGGTCGGATCCGTGGCCGTCGGCGGCGACGCACCGGTCTCCGTCCAGTCCATGACCACCACCGTCACCGCGGACATCGGCGCCACGCTGCAGCAGATCGCCGAGCTCACCGCCTCCGGTTGCCAGATCGTGCGGGTCGCCTGCCCCTCGCAGGACGACGCCGACGCCCTCGCCACCATCGCGAGGAAGTCGCAGATCCCGGTGATCGCGGACATCCACTTCCAGCCGAAGTACGTGTTCGCGGCGATCGACGCGGGGTGTGCGGCGGTGCGGGTGAACCCGGGCAACATCCGGCAGTTCGACGACAAGGTGAAGGAGATCGCCAAGGCGGCCTCCGACGCCGGTACCCCGATCCGGATCGGGGTGAACGCCGGGTCGCTGGACAAGCGCCTGCTGGAGAAGTACGGCAAGGCCACGCCGGAGGCGCTGGTGGAGTCGGCGCTGTGGGAGTGCTCGCTGTTCGAGGAGCACGGTTTCCGTGACATCAAGATCTCGGTGAAGCACAACGACCCGGTGGTGATGGTCAACGCGTACCGTCTGCTGGCGCAGCAGTGCGACTATCCGCTGCACCTGGGGGTGACCGAGGCGGGTCCGGCGTTCCAGGGCACGATCAAGTCGGCGGTGGCGTTCGGTGCGCTGCTGA